>CAUAWV010000029.1 GCA_958433005.1 uncultured Collinsella sp.
CGCGGCAAGAACGCCTATGCCGATGCCGTCGCCCACGCTGGCGGTATGCCGGTCGACTTCCGTTATCAGTACGAGCCCAAGGGCCTCGGCCATGCTATCCGCTCTGCTGCCGACGCCGTGGCAGGGGAGAACTTTCTGGTTCTTCTGGGCGACTACGTTGTGCCTAACCGCGACATCTGCGACAAGATGCTCGCCGTTTCCAAGGAGCACGGTGGCGCTTCGGTTATCGCTGTCGCTGCTTGCTCGCCCGAGGAAGTCAGCCGCTACGGCGTTATCGCCGGCGAGCGCGTCGGTTCGCTCGAGGGCGCCGAGGGCGTTGCCGATGCCGAGCCGGGCGCTGTCTGGCGCATCGGCGGTCTGGTCGAGAAGCCCGCTCCCGAGGCGGCTCCGTCCAACCTGTACATCGTCGGTCGTTACCTGCTGAGCCCGCTGGTCATGGACCTGCTCGCCGATCAGCAGGCCGGCAAGGGCGGCGAGATCCAGCTTACCGACGCCATGGCCCGCTCGCTCGACCGCGAGGCCATGTACGCTGTCGTCATCGATCCACTTTCGGGCTACGACACCGGTACCCCGTCTGGCTGGATGGCCACCAACGCCCTCATGGCCGCAAGCGACCCTCGCTTTGCCAGCGCCTTCTGGGACGCCATCGACGAGCGCGGCGGATTGATGCGCAAGTAAGCCTTTGGGCACCGACATTTACGGGCGTGGACCTCGGTTCGCGCCCGTTTTTTATAAGAGCTGCGATTGCCGGCTCTCTGTTCACAGAAAATATATGAACAGATGTTCGATACACATACATCTACCTGCGTGTTTTCTGTCGAAAAACTTTGCTACTCCAAAAACTCAATCGCGTCAAGGCTTTTCTTGCCCAACGGTCGGTACCTGATAAACTATTAGGTTGCGATAACTGGCGAAGCTATGCCTCGCCAACCCACCGAGCATTTCCGTGAAGGAGGAAAAACCTGGTGACCTACGCATACACTGCCACTGAGCGCAAGCGCGTCAGCTTCGGGAAAATCCCGGAGGCCATGGAGCTCCCCAACCTTATCTCTGTTCAAAGGGAATCCTTTGAGCGTTTTAAGGACGAGGGTCTTCGTGAGGCGTTCAAGGAATCCAGCCCCATCCAGAGTCAGAACCATGTTCTCGAGGTTACCTTCGGCGAGCATCAGTTCGGCGACCCCGCGCACACCGTCGAGGAGTGCCGCGAGAAGGATATGACCTATCAGGCTCCGCTTCTGACCGACGTCCGTCTCACCAATAAGGAGACCGGCGAGATCAAGGAGCAGCTCGTCTTCATGGGCGACTTCCCCATGATGACCGATCAGGGCACCTTCATCATCAACGGTACCGAGCGTATCGTCGTCTCGCAGCTCGTCCGCTCCCCGGGCGTGTACTACAGCTCCGAGATGGATTCGGGCAAGCAGATCTACAAGGCCCAGATCATCCCGTCCCGCGGTGCCTGGCTTGAGTTTGAGGTCGACAAGCGCGACCAGCTCATGGTCTCCATCGACCGTAAGCGCAAGCAGAGCGCCACGATGTTCCTGCGCGCCCTTGGCATTGCCGTCACCAACGACGACATCATCGAGCTGCTCGGTAACTCCGATGTGATCAAGCGTACCCTGGAGCGCGACACCGCTCTCACCCGCGAGGACGCCCTCATCGAGATCTACCGTCGCCTGCGCCCGGGCGAGCCTCCCACCGTGGACGCTTCCCGCAGCCTGCTCGAGGGCCTGCTCTTTAACCCGCAGCGCTACGATCTGGCCCGCGTCGGTCGTTACAAGGTCAACAAGAAGCTCAACCTCACCACCGAGGAAGAGGTCACGGTGCTCACCGACGAGGATATCGTCGCGACGCTGCGCTACCTCCTGTCCCTCGCTGCCGGCGAGCAGGGCTTCAAGGTCGACGACATCGACCACTTTGGCAACCGCCGCATCCGCACCGTCGGCGAACTCGTCGCCAACCAGTTCCGTATCGGCATGAGCCGTATGGAGCGCGTCGTCCGTGAGCGCATGAGCTCCCAGGACATCGACGAGATCACCCCGCAGTCGCTCATCAACATCCGCCCGATCGTGGCCTCCATCAAGGAGTTCTTCGGTTCCTCGCAGCTCTCGCAGTTCATGGACCAGGCGAACCCCCTGACCGGTCTGACCCACAAGCGCCGTCTGTCCGCACTCGGCCCTGGTGGTCTTGCCGGTCACAAGTCCGGCTCCAGCCGCCGCACCAACGTGCCGACGGCCGTCCGCGACGTTCACAACTCGCACTACAGCCGCATGTGCCCGATCGAGACCCCCGAAGGCCCCAACATCGGCCTGATCGGCTCGCTCGCCCTCTACGCCCGCGTCAACGAGTATGGCTTCATCGAGGCCCCGTTCCGTCGCGTCGAGAACGGCGTTGCCACCGACCAGATCGACTGGATGACCGCTGACGAGGAAGAGAAGCACGTCATCGCGCCGGCCAACACGCCGCTCGATCCCAAGACCAACGAGTTCATCACGACCGATGCCGAGGGCAAGATCGTCCGTCCGCACACCGTGATCGCCCGTACCCGCGACTTCGACGGCTCCTTCGGCGCTCCCGCCGACGTGCCCGTCGAGGACGTCGACTACATGGACGTCTCGCCGCGTCAGATGCTCTCCGTCGCAGCCACGCTGATCCCGTTCCTTGAGCACGACGACGCCAAGCGTACGCTGATGGGCGCTAACATGCAGCGTCAGGCCGTGCCGCTGGTTCACCCCGCCGCTCCCTATGTCGGTACCGGCATGGAGCGCCGCGCCGCTCTGGACTCCGGCGAGGTCACCCTGGCCAAGAACGCCGGCGAGGTCATCTTTGCCGATGCCGCCAAGATCATCGTCAAGCATGCCGGCGGCATGGACGAGTATCACTTGGCCAAGTACCAGCGCTCCAACCAGTCCACTTGCATCAACCACCGTCCGCTCGTGCGCGTCGGTGACACCGTTGAGCAGGGCGAGCCCCTGGCCGACGGTCCTTCGACCGATCATGGCGAGCTCGCACTGGGCCAGAACCTCACCGTGGCATACATGCCGTGGGAAGGCTTCAACTACGAGGACGGTATCGTCGTGTCCGAGCGCCTGGTGGCCGAGGACCTGCTGACGACCATCAACATCACCCGTCACGAGATCGATGCCCGCGACACCAAGCTCGGCCCCGAGGAGATCACCCGTGAGATCCCGAACCTCTCCGAGGATATGCTTGCCAACCTCGATGAGGACGGCATTATCCGCATCGGCGCCGAGGTCGGCCCTGGCGACATCCTGGTCGGTAAGGTCACGCCTAAGGGCGAGAGCGCTCTGACCGCAGAGGAGCGCCTGCTGCGCGCCATCTTCGGTGCCAAGGCCCACGACGTCCGCGACACCTCCCTTAAGATGCCTCACGGCGCTTACGGCCGCGTCATCGACGTCGTTCGCTTTAGCCGCGAGAACGGCGACGACCTGGCCCCCGGCGTCAACGAGCAGGTGCGCGTCTACGTCGCCCAGCGTCGTAAGATCCAGCAGGGCGATAAGATCGCCGGCCGCCACGGCAACAAGGGCGTTATCTGTAACGTTCTGCCGGTCGAGGACATGCCCTACATGGCTGACGGTACCCCGATCGACGTTATCCTCAACCCGCTGGGCGTTCCTTCGCGTATGAACGTCGGCCAGCTGCTCGAGTGCCACCTTGGCTGGGCTGCTGCCTGCGGTTGGGATACCGAGCAGGCCGACTCCGACAAGTACGTCCCCGGTCCGTTCTTCACCGCCACGCCTGTCTTCGACGGCGCCAAGGAGGACGAGATCGCCGAGGTCATCCGTCGTGCCAACAAGAACATGCTCAACAAGGCCACCGCTGCCTTTGGCGATCATATGCGTCCCGAGTTCGTCACCCAGCTTGACGAGCGCGGCAAGACCCGTCTGTTCGACGGTCGCACCGGCGAGGAGTTCCGCGAGCCCATTACCGTGGGTACGTCCTACATCCTCAAGCTCGGCCACATGGTCGACGACAAGATCCACGCCCGTTCGACTGGCCCTTACAGCCTGGTTACCCAGCAGCCTCTGGGCGGCAAGGCCCAGTTCGGCGGTCAGCGCTTCGGCGAGATGGAAGTTTGGGCACTGTACGCTTACGGTGCTTCCAACGTCCTGCAGGAGATCCTGACCGTCAAGTCCGACGATACCGTGGGCCGCGTCAAGACCTACGAGTCCATCGTCAAGGGCGAGAACGTTCCTGTCCCGGGTATCCCCGAGTCCTTCAAGGTTCTCGTCAAGGAGATCCGCTCCCTCGCGCTGGACATCGAGCCCATGCACGATGCCGACGAGGACGCCTCCGCCCCTGTGACCGCCGAGGAGACCTCTGCTCTCGACGACCTGGCTGCGCTCGCCGGCGTTGACACCGACGTCGAGGCCGAGGATGCCGAGACCGCCGAGGCACCCGAGGCTGTCGCCGCCACGACCACTGATAAGGAGTAGTTGACTGTGGCAGATTTCGAAGCTACTGATTTTGACTCGGTAAAGATCTCCCTTGCCTCCGCCGACCAGATCCGTTCCTGGTCGCACGGTGAGGTCAAGAAGCCGGAGACCATCAATTACCGTACCCTCAAGCCCGAGAAGGACGGCCTGTTCTGCGAGAAGATCTTCGGTCCCGCCAAGGACTGGGAGTGCTCCTGCGGCAAGTACAAGGGCATCCGCTTTAAGGGCATCGTCTGCGAGCGCTGCGGCGTCGAGGTCACCTCGGCCAAGGTGCGTCGCGACCGCATGGGCCACATCGAGCTCGCCGCTCCCGTGTCCCACATCTGGTACTTCAAGAGCCCCACGAGCTTCCCGATGAGCCGTATGCTCGACATCAAGTCCAAGGACCTCGAGAAGGTTCTGTACTTTGCCAGCTACATCATCACCGAGGTTGACTACGAGGCTCGCGAGGCCGACGCCGACGACCTGCGCGAGGAGCTCGCCGCCGATCTGGAAGAGATCGATGCCGAGTGCGCCCGCCAGATCGAGTCCCTCAAGGAGCAGGGCGACCCCGAGAACTTTGACGAGTTCTCCGACGAGGAGCCGCTGACCCCCGAGGAGATCGCCTCTGGCATCGTCGACATCGAGGAAGAGTGCAAGGACGAGAAGCAGCTCCGCACGGACGCCTTCAACGCCTTCATGAAGCTCACCGAGCGCGACCTCATCTCCGATGAGCCGCTGTTCCGCGAGATGACCCGTTACTACTCCATGTACTTCAAGGGTGGTATGGGTGCCGAGGCCGTCCGCGACTTGCTCGCTGCCATCGACCTCCCCTCCGAGGCCGAGAAGCTCAAGGCCATCATCGCTGACGAGGATTCTCAGAAGCAGAAGCGCGAGAAGGCCGTCAAGCGCCTCGAGGTCGTTGACGCCTTCCTGAAGGGCGGCAACAGCCCCGCGAACATGATCCTGGACGTCATCCCGGTCATTCCGCCCGATCTGCGCCCGATGGTCCAGCTCGACGGTGGTCGCTTTGCCGCGTCCGACCTCAACGACCTGTACCGTCGCGTGATCAACCGTAACAACCGACTCAAGCGCCTGCTCGACCTGGACGCCCCTGCGATCATCGTGAACAACGAGAAGCGCATGCTCCAGGAGTCCGTGGACGCCCTGTTCGACAACGGCCGTCGTGGTCGCCCGGTCTCTGGCCGTGGCGGTCGCCCGCTCAAGTCGCTCGCCGAGGCCCTCAAGGGCAAGCAGGGCCGTTTCCGTCAGAACCTGCTGGGTAAGCGTGTCGACTACTCCGGCCGTTCGGTTATCGTTACCGACCCCAAGCTGCTGCTGCACCAGTGCGGTCTGCCCAAGACCATGGCGCTGGAGCTCTTCAAGCCCTTCGTCATGAAGCGCCTGGTCGAGCTTGGCAAGGTCGAGAACATCAAGGGCGCCAAGCGCGCTATCGACCGCGGTGCCACCTTTGTGTGGGATATCCTCGAAGAGGTCATCGACGGCCGCGTCGTGCTGCTCAACCGCGCACCGACCCTGCACCGTCTGTCCATCCAGGCCTTTGAGCCGGTTCTGGTCGAGGGCAAGGCTATCCACCTGCACCCGCTGGTCTGCTCGCCCTTCAACGCCGACTTCGACGGCGACCAGATGTCTGTCCACGTGCCGCTGTCCAGCCAGGCTCAGGCCGAGGCTCGCGTGCTCATGCTCTCTGCGAACAACCTGCGCTCGCCGGCATCCGGCAAGCCGGTCAACATCCCCTCGCAGGACATGATTATTGGTGTGTACTACCTGACCCAGGTCCGCGACGGTCTGCCGGGCGAGAACCACGTGTTCGCCAGCTTCGACGACGCGCTGCACGCCTATGACTGCCGCTCCGAGGTCGACATGCAGGCCAAGATCCAGGTCCGCGTGTCCGCTGCCGACGCCAATGTCATCAACGAGGACGGCACCCGTATCTTCCGCGTCAAGAACGGCAAGAACGAGTTCGTCAACTACGACGTCACCGGCAACAAGACCGCGCGCTTCGAGACCTCTATCGGCCGCATCATCTTCAACCGCCAGTGCCTGCCCGAAGACTACGAGTTCATGAACTACAAGATGGTCAAGGGCGACGTGGCCAAGCTGGTTGCGGACTGCTGCGATCGCTATCCCGAGGCCAAGGTCGGCCCGATCCTCGACGCCATCAAGTACTCCGGCTTTCACTACGCTACCCGCGCCGGCCTCACCATCTCGGTGTGGGACGCTCTCATCCCTGCCGAGAAGCAGGAGCTGCTCGATCGCGCCCAGGCCAACGTCGACCAGATCAACGAGTACTTCGAGGAGGGCTTCATCAACGAGACGGAGCGCCACATCGAAGTCGTTAACGAGTGGACCGCTTGTACCGATAAGGTTGCAGCGCTCATGCTCGACTTGTTCGACGAGGAGAACCCGCTCTACATGATGGCCGACTCCGGCGCCCGTGGTTCTAAGACCCAGCTGCGTCAGCTCGGCGGCATGCGTGGCCTGATGGCAGACATGTCCGGCGAGACGATCGACCTTCCCATTAAGGCGAACTTCCGCGAGGGCCTGCTGCCGCTCGAGTACTTCATTTCGACCTACGGCGCCCGTAAGGGCCTGGTCGATACCGCATCCCACACCTCGGACTCTGGTTACCTGACCCGTCGTCTGGTCGACGTGGCCCAGGACGTCATCGTCCGCGAGGAGGACTGCGGTACGCACGAGGGCGTCACCTACAACCTCATCATCCCCGGCACCACCGACCTCAACACCGACCTCGTCGGCCGTTGCTTCATTGAGGACGTCGTGGCTCCCGATGGCACCGTGCTCTTTGAGCAGGACGGCTACATCGAGAAGGTCGCTGACATCCAGAAGATGGTCGATGCCGGCCTTAAGAAGGTCAAGCTTCGCGCGCTGCTCACCTGCCGCTCCAAGTACGGCGTGTGCCAGAAGTGCTACGGCTGGGATCTTTCCACCCGTCGTCCGGTCGCCATCGGTACCGCGGTCGGCATTATTGCCGCCCAGTCCATCGGCGAGCCCGGTACGCAGCTTACGATGCGTACCATTCACTCCGGCGGCGTCGCTGGCGTCGACGATATTACGCAGGGTCTGCCTACGGTCAGCCGTATGTTCGATATCGTCGGCAACGTCAACGAGAAGATCCTGGGTCGCGAGGCCGAGCTGGCTCCGTACTCCGGCCACCTCTCGATTAAGCCCGAGAAGTCCGAGTACGTGCTGACGCTCACCGACTCCGAGGATCACACCCGTGTCCTCGACGAGCGTCGCGTCCCCGCTTCGGTGCGCTTCATGCCCGAGATCGAGGACGGCTGCGAGGTTCGCGCCGGCGACCAGATCACCAAGGGCTTCGTTAACTTCCGTAACCTGCGCAAGCTGACCGACATCGAGTCGACGATGCACACCTTCGTCGAGAGCGTCAAGGACGTCTACACCAGCCAGGGCGTCGACCTGAACGACAAGCACATCGAGGTGCTCGCACGTCAGATGCTGCGTCGCGTTCAGATCACCAACCCCGGCGACTCCAAGTACCTGCTTGGTCAGTACGTCGACCGCTACGAGTTTGCCGACGAGGTCGAGCGCGTTGCCCGTCTGGGCGGTCAGGCTCCTGTGGCCGAGCCCGTCATCCTGGGTACGCTCAAGGTCGCGTCCAACATCGACTCCTGGCTGTCGAGCGCTTCGTTCATTCGTACCGCTGGCGTCCTTACCGAGGCTGCCATCGAGGGCAAGGTCGACCACCTGCTCGACCTTAAGTCCAACGTCATCGTCGGTAAGAAGATCCCGGCTGGTACCGGCCTCAAGCCGTACGCCAACGCCAAGCTGACGTATCGCACGGCCGACGGCTACGTGGACATCGACGGCCCGGCTTCGCCCAACGCCAAGTCGCTGCCTGAGTGGGCCCCTGTGGAGCTCAAGGACCTGGACGAGCAGCTCCCGCAGCAGCTCGACTGGGCCGGCTACGACGAGTTCGGTGGTGCTGACGGTTCGTTCACCCGCAACGGCCACACCATCTCCGCCGAGAAGGCTCGTCTGTACCTGTTCGACGACCTGGGCGTGTCGCAGCGCTGGACCAACAAGTTCAGCGAGGTCGGCATCGAGACGGTCGGCGACCTGGTTGGCAAGTCCGAGGAGGATCTGCTGCGCATCGATGGCATCGGCGCCAAGGCGATCGAGGAGCTCCGTGACGGCCTGGAGGCCCACGATCTGCTCTACATCCTCGAGAACAACGACGACGTTGCCGACGAGGAAGACCTCTCGCAGCTGCTGCAGATGGTCTTTAGCCCCGACGGTCCGGACGATATCCTGCTGGGTACCTCCGCTCCGACGCATCACGCCGACGCCGACGAGGAGCTCCTGGGCGCCCCGATCGACGACAAGAAGGCTCCCGCCAACGGCGCGATCAACGAGGACATGGCTTCCCTCGACGAGCTGCTCAACCAGCTCGTGGACACCGACGACGCCGAAGAGGCCAAGGACAACGACGAGGAGTAATTAGTTCCGCCGTTCTAACGAACGGCGGCGACCTCCGTCGCTGCGCGGCCCCCAGAGCTACAATCTGTCATTCAAAAGGCAGGGCATGACCAAAAGGTCAATGCCCTGCCTTTTTCATGCCACCTTGTACGCTCTGGGGGCCGCTCGCTTGCGTATGCTCAACTTGTTGCGTTCCGTTGATCACTTGCAAAAAAGGACAGGTTTATTTTGGTAGTTTTTCCTGCTTGAATTTGAAACATTCCGTTTGGTCAAAGCGTATCTATGGTGAGGGCCCCATCAAGAACCATCAGTGTCACCGGGAGGTGATTATGGAAGAACAAGCTTTTAGACAGGCGGTCGAAGACCACCGGGATGTCGTGTTTCGGATCGCATTGACGTATCTGCGTGATCGCGCTGACGCCGACGATGTCGCTCAAGACGTCTTTCTTAAGTTGCTCAAAAGCGACGCGCAATTTGAAAACTGGGAGCATCTTCGTCGATGGCTTATCCGGGTCACGATCAATGAATGTAAATCTCTCTTTCGAAAGCCGTGGAGGCGCGTGGAGGATATTGAGAATCTGGCCGATTCGCTTTCGACGGCGCAGGAGGAGACCAAGGCGGTCCTGTCAGACGTTATGCGACTTCCGGAGCGATTCCGTATTCCTATCGTGCTCTATTACTATCTGGGCTTCTCGACTTCAGAAATTGCCGAGTTACTGCATGTGCCAGCCGCGACCGTTCGAACGCGTTTAGCTCGCGGCAGATCGAAGCTCAAGTTCATCCTAGAGGAGGGCGACCGTGAAATCCAACCAGATCAAGCAGGCCTTCGAGTCCGTCCAAGCCGATAGCGATCTTGCTGACCGTGTTCTTTATGCCGCTGCTGGCGAGCCGCTTCGCCGAAAGGGTCACGCGAAGCCTCTGTATGTTGCCGTAATCGGATGTCTTGCCGGAGTGCTGGCGACCGGAGGGGTCGCCTACGCTGTTGTCAATTCCAGTTATTTTGCCTCTGCCTGGGGAAACCATGGCAACGGAGAGTCCGTTACCTGGACAAATGGCGGCTCGTCGGGGACGAAATATACCTACACCAGAGAGTTTGGTGATGGTATCGCGCCCCAAAGCCTGGAGGGTGCAGTCCAGAAGGTCAATCTGTCCGTCGAGGGCAACGGCTATACGCTCGACATTCATGAGATGGCAATCGACGAGAACGGTTGCGGTGCTGTGACGTTTACATTGTCCAATCCGAATGGCGTTAACTACTACAAGCCGGCGGCAGAGCTTGGCGAACTTGTTCTCTATGGTGAAGAAGAAGGGGGCGTCAGTACACCCAGCATGAACTTCGGCGAGGAATGGGCTGATACACGCTGCACCATTGATAAAGACACATCAAGCGACACGGTCATTAACGGCACGATGTACTTTGCATCTTGGAATCGCGATCGAGATTTACGACATGCGGTCACCTGGAATATCAGTTGGACGGAGGGCAAAGGTGAGGATGCGAAGGTGACCGAGGTATCGACGCCAGAGTTTAACGTCGGAGCGCACGTCGATACAAAAGAACTCCGCTCCGATGACTCGTCTCTCGAGATTAGCCCGTTTTCCATCCAGACGCACATCGATGATCTGGGCTATGAAGCAGTTGATCATAAACTGACCGTCACCTACAAGGATGGGTCAGAGCAGATTATCGAAGATGACGACGCAGGGGCGTACAATTTCTATGTTTCGATGGCACGCAATAGCGGAGAGAACATTTGGGTGCCAACGAAGTTGATTGATGTCGATCAAGTGGTCTCGGTAACCCTCGAGGGCGCGAGGTACACATCAACGGGGGAGACCGAAACGAAAGTACCCTTTACCATCGTCTATTCGTAAGGTCTAGGCCGCTTCCCAAGAGGGGAAGCGGCCTTTTTAGCGTTAAATGGGCGGTTATTTTGAGCGATATTCGTCTAAATTTCGGAAGTATGCGGCAAAATCTTGATGGGTCGACCACACCGCATATGCTCAAGCGTTCTACCTGCGGGTTTGTTATCGCAAAACCCCGGTGTGCTCGGTAAGTACAAAAGTTGCCGCATACTTCCGAAAACGTCGCCGATTTTCCTATGACAGGTGAGAGCAGATCACCGCTGGAACGCGACGTTTTCCCAGATAAACTGACCAAAAAAGCCTGTCCCCTTTTTGGCAGGTAACGTTGCCCCGACGAGCACGTCGGATCCCCGGCCCGGGCGGCCCGCTGTTTAAGTTTGTCGCGAGTTCCGCACGCAAAGGAAAGCACTTAATGTGCTTTCCGTCTTGCGCAGGACTGTAGAGCAGCAAACTTAAACAGCGAGCCGCCCGGGCCGGGGATCCGCCAGCGCGCACAGGAGGGGATTCCTTTTGTGTAGGCTTTGCGGAAATGTGCCAATTTTGGGATACGCCCGGCGGCGTGGTCTGTTGACGGCACAGCTAACGCCACGTATCCTATCGAACTGCGTGTTTCGTAGGGGGATGCTGACCCCTCGATTCAAGCCGTTGCACTTTACAGAAAGCTGGAATCATTCGAGAAGGAGTACGCTTTGCCTACTATTAACCAGCTGGTTCGCCAGGGCCGTCGTTCCGTGCCCAAGAAGTCCAAGAACGCTGCTCTGCAGCACAACTCCCAGAAGCGCGGCGTGTGCACCCGCGTCTTCACCACGAGCCCCAAGAAGCCGAACTCGGCTCTTCGTAAGGTTGCCCGTGTTCGCCTTGTCAACGGCATCGAAGTTACTGCTTACATCCCGGGTGAGGGCCACAACCTGCAGGAGCACTCCATCGTGCTCGTCCGCGGCGGTCGTGTCCGTGACCTCCCTGGTGTCCGTTATCACGTCATCCGTGGCGCCTACGACGCTGCTCCGGTCCAGAACCGTATGCAGGCCCGTTCCAAGTACGGTGCTAAGCGCCCCAAGGCCAAATAAGCCAGATAACGTTTTGATACTTTCGCCGTGTGCCGCCTAAGCGCCGCACGGTAGACACTTAAGGAGATTTCACATGCCGCGTCGTGCAGCAGCTAATCGTCGTGAGGTTCAGCCTGACGCCGTTTACAACAACCGCCTGGTGACTCAGCTCATCAACAAGGTCCTTCTTGACGGCAAGAAGGCCACCGCTGAGCGCATCGTTTACACCGCTTTCGAGATCGTTGCCGAGAAGTCCGAGGGTGGCGACGCTCTCGCTACCTTCAAGAAGGCTATGGACAACGTCAAGCCCACGCTCGAGGTTAAGCCCAAGCGTGTCGGTGGCGCTACCTATCAGGTCCCGATGGAGGTCAACTCCCGTCGTTCCACCGCTCTGGGTATCCGCTGGATCGTCAACTTCTCCCGCGCTCGCAAGGAGAAGACCATGGCCGAGCGTCTCGCCAACGAGATCCTCGACGCTTCCAACGGCCTGGGCGCTTCCGTCAAGAAGCGTGAGGACGTCTTCAAGATGGCCGAGGCCAACCGCGCGTTCTCTCACTATCGTTGGTAAGTTTAAGGTAAGGAACTAACATGGCTAAGCCTAAGTACAAGCTTTCCGATACCCGTAACATCGGCATCATGGCTCACATCGATGCCGGTAAGACCACCACGACCGAGCGTATTCTTTACTACACCGGTAAGACCCACAAGATCGGTGAGGTCCATGAGGGCGCTGCCACCATGGACTGGATGGTTCAGGAGCAGGAGCGCGGCGTAACCATTACCTCCGCTGCCACTACGTGCTTCTGGAACAAGGACGGTAAGGACTACCGCATCCAGATCATCGACACCCCGGGCCACGTTGACTTCACCGCCGAGGTCGAGCGCTGCCTGCGCGTCCTCGATGGCGCTGTCGCCGTCTTCGACGCCGTTGCCGGCGTCCAGCCCCAGTCTGAGACCGTTTGGCGTCAGGCTTCTACCTTCAACGTCCCCCGCATCGCCTTCATCAACAAGTATGACCGCGTGGGCGCTGACTTCTTCAACGCTATCGAGACCATGAAGGATCGTCTCGACGCCAACGCCGTGGCCGCTCAGGTTCCGATGGGCGCCGAGGACAACTTCTGGGGCGTCATCGACCTCGTTACCATGACTGCATGGGACTTCAAGGCCGACGAGAAGGGCATGACCTACCCTAAGCCGATGGACGAGATCCCGGCTGAGTTTGCCGACATCGCTGCCACCAAGCGCGAGGAGCTCCTCGACGCTGCTGCCAGCTTTGACGACGAGCTCATGGAGAAGATCCTCATGGAGGAGGACTTCACCGTCGAGGAGCTCAAGGCTGCTCTGCGCAAGGGCGTTCTGGCCAACGAGCTCAACCTCGTCTTCGTGGGTTCCGCCTACAAGAACAAGGGCGTTCAGGAGCTGCTCGACGCTGTCGTCGACTACCTGCCCAGCCCGCTCGACGTTGAGGCCGTCACCGGTACCGATCCGGACACCGGCGAGGAGATTCAGCGTCATCCTTCCTTCGACGAGCCCTTCTCCGGCCTGGTCTTCAAGATCATGACCGACCCGTTCGTCGGTAAGCTCACCTATGTCCGCGTTTACTCCGGCCGCGCCGAGTCCGGCTCTTACGTGGTCAACGCTTCCAACGGTCAGCGCGAGCGCCTCGGTCGCATCCTCGAGATGAACGCCGCCGAGCGTATCGACCGTGACGACGCTGCCGCCGGCGACATCGTCGCTTGCGTCGGCTTCAAGAACTCCACCACCGGTGACACCCTGTGCGCCGAGGGCAAGGAGATCGTCCTCGAGAAGATCGAGTTCGCTAAGCCCGTTATTGACGTTGCCATCGAGCCCAAGACCAAGGCCGAGCAGGACAAGATGTCCCTGGCTCTGACCAAGCTCGCCGAGGAGGACCCGACCTTCCAGGTGTCCACCAACCACGAGACCGGCCAGACCATCATCGCCGGCATGGGCGAGCTGCACCTCGAGATCATCGTCGACCGTCTGCTCCGTGAGTTCAAGGTTGACGCTAACGTTGGTAAGCCCCAGGTTGCCTACCGCGAGACCGCTGGTCACGACGTCGAGAAGGCTGAGGGCAAGTTCGTCCGTCAGTCCGGTGGTCGCGGTCAGTACGGCCACGCCGTCATCAAGCTCGAGAAGATGGAGGAGGGCTTCGGCTACGAGTTCGTCAACGCTATCGTCGGCGGCGTCGTGCCCAAGGAGTACATCCCGTCCATCGACAAGGGCATCCAGGAGGCCCTGAACACCGGTGTTATCGCCGGCTTCCCGGTCCTCGACGTCAAGGTCACCCTGTTCGACGGTTCTTACCACGAGGTCGACTCCTCCGAGGCCGCCTTCAAGATCGCCGGTTCCATGGCTATCAAGGACGCCCTCAAGAAGTCCGATCCGCAGCTGCTCGAGCCGATCATGGCTGTCGAGGTCGAGACCCCCGAGCAGTACATGGGCGACGTTATGGGCAACCTCTCCGGTCGCCGCGGCAAGATCGAGGGCATGGAGGATCGCAAGAACAGCAAGCTCATCCGTGCCAAGGTGCCGCTGGGCGAGATGTTCGGTTACGCTACCGACCTTCGCTCCCAGACCCAGGGCCGTGCATCCTACACGATGCAGTTCGACTCTTATGAGCCCGCGCCCAAGTCCATCGTGGACGAGGTCATGAGCAAGAACGCCTAAGTTCGAGCTCCCTGTTACGTAATCCGCGAGAACATCTCTCGCACTCTTTGGAGGTTTAAGTTGGCTACCCAGAAGATCCGCATTCGCCTCAAGGGCTATGATCACGAGGTCGTCGATCAGTCCGCGAAGCTCATCGTCGAGACCGCTCAGAAGACCGGCGCTCGCGTTTCCGGTCCTGTCCCCCTGCCCACCGAGCGCAACCTGTACACGGTTATCCGCTCGCCGCACGTGAACAAGGACTCCCGTGAGCAGTTCGAGATGCGCACCCACAAGCGCCTCATCGACATCCTCGACCCCACCTCGGGCACTGTTGATTCGCTCATGCGTCTCGACCTCCCCGCTGGCGTCGACATTGACATCAAGCTCTAAGCGATATCGCTCATAGCTTACAGAGCCCCGCTGCCATTACGGTAGCGGGGCTCTTTTGTTTTGAATGATGGTTTGGACTGCCGGGTAATGCTGCCGAGTAGGTGGCTGCGGCGCTCTATTCGCTCAATGGGCGCAATGACGCCTCCTCAAAATGGAAGGATCGCAGGCCGTCTTCCGTTTCGATACACGCGCGACCAAAGGCATCGACCGTTTGAAAGATGCCACGCGCCAGCTCGTCACCGGCAGGGGAACGGGCGATAACGTGCTTTCCAATCCAATTGAGGTGAGCGACATATTCGCCGTGGACGGGCGCGAGCGGTCCGGCGTTTTCTTCCATGGCGTTGAGCAGATCTGCCCACGCGTCTACAGCGTTTACGACGGTGTGATAGACCTCATCGAGGAGCATGTCGACAGCTGGAACGTTCTCGTTAAGGTCCGAGAGACCGATTGCCGGCAGGCCGCCATCGGGCACCTCTTGGGGCGCATAGTTCACATTGACACCAATGCCACAGACGGCGAAAGGTTTGCCTTCGTTATCGCGTGCGGCCTCGACCAGAATGCCGCCGAGTTTGCGTCCACGCGCGACCAGGTCGTTGGGCCATTTGAGGCCAATCTCGTTTGCAAGACCCTGTTTTTCGAGCGCCTTGAGCACCGCTAGGCCGCTGACGGCAGCAAGACCAGAGTACTTCGCAGGATTAACGCATGGACGCAGGACAATCGAAAGCAATAGGTTGCCGGCGGTTGAATCCCACTTGTGGCCGCGCCGGCCGCGTCCTGCTGTCTGAGCCCGGGCGGCAAGTCCTGTGCCGTGCGGCGCTCCCTGTTTTCCTGCTTCGAGCAGGTCATCGTTGGTCGATCCGGTTACGTCGACTATCGTTAATTTGGCATCCATAACGGCTGCTACCTCCTTAATGAATAAGTGAATAACGCAATGGTGTCGAGAGAGACACAATGTGAAGCCTTTGTCGCATTTGGACAATTTAATGTTAACACGTTAACAACGACTGAAATGCGCTATCCTCTCTTGGTCGATGTAAACACGTCAACAACTCAAAGGAGGTTAGTGATGGGTTTCACGATTCTTGGAACAGGCTCGGCGCTTCCTAAGCGCAGTGTTTCCAATGACGAGCTGTCCGAGTTCCTCGATACCTCGGATGAGTGGATTTTTACCCGCACAGGTATTAAGAGTCGCCACGTCTGCACCACCGAGTCACTTGACGACCTTGCCGTAGCGGCGAGCGAGCGGGCACTTCAGGTGTCCGGAATCGACGCGAGCCAGTTGGATCTGATCGTCTGCTCGACGACGACGGGTGACCACCTTGTTCCCGCCGAGGCGTGTGCCGTTGCTGAGCGACTGGGCGCGACGTGCCCTGCCTTCGATGTCTCGGCTGCCTGCGCCGGCTTCGTATTTGCGCTCGATGTTGCCGAGGGCTATATCGCCCGAGGACGAGCCAAGCATGTGCTTGTCGTTGCCGCCGAGCAGATGACGCGCGCGCTCGACTGGACCGACCGCGCCACCTGTGTGCTCTTTGGCGATGGGGCAGGCGCCGCGGTGATTGAGGCTGGGGGAGACAGCCCCCTTGCCGTTGAGCTTTCGACGGCGCCCGACGTCGAGACGTTGTGCGTTCCCGGTCTGGTCGGCACCTCGCCGTTTAAGGCCTCCGCAGATAGCGAGAGCGTGCTGTCCATGAATGGCCGCCGCGTGTTCAAGTTCGGCGTCAACGCGATTTGCGACACGGTCCATAAGCTTGCGAGCGATGCGGGCATTTCGGTCGAGGACATCGACCATTTTGTATTCCATCAGGCTAACGAACGAATCCTGAGTCAGGCGGTCAAGCGCCTCGGTGTGCCAGACAAGCGCGTGGTTCGAACGCTGCGCGAGACCGGCAACATTTCGAGCGCATGCATTCCGCTTGCCCTCGACCGGCTGGCAAACGCCGGTGCACTTCACACGGGCGACACCATCGCCCTCGTTGGATTTGGCGCCGGTCTGGATATAGGTGGCTATCTACTTCGTTGGAAGTAGTCGCACATAGGAAATAAAAACGCCCCTAGGGCACAAACAAAGGAGAACTACCATGGCAGATCAGAAGACCTTCGAGCGCGTTTGCGATGTTATCCGCGAGACCGCCGGTCTTGACGACGTCGAGATGAAGCCCGAGTCCACGCTCGAGGAGATTGGTCTCGACAGCCTGGGCACCGTCGAGATCCTCGTCGCCGTCGAGGACGAGTTTGGCATCCAGCTCGATACCGAGGAGAACCCCAAGACGGTCGGCGAGTTCGCCGATACGGTCGAGGCGGCATTGGAGAAGTAGAGATGCTCAAGACTCCTCTCTGCGATCTGCTCGGCATCGAAAAGCCCGTGTTCCAGGGCGGTATGGCCTGGATCGCCGACGCCTCGCTGGCGTCCGCAGTGTCCGAGGCGGGCGGCTTAGGGATTATCGCGGCCATGAACGCAGACGCCAACTGGCTGCGCGACCAGATTCATGAGCTGCGCGCCAGGACGGATAAGCCCTTTGGCGTCAACGTTATGCTCATGAGCCCGTTTGCCGACGAGGTCGCGCGGGTCGTGATTGACGAGCGGGTGCCGGTCGTCGTGACGGGTGCCGGCAATCCCACCAAGTACATGAAGGCGTGGAACGAGGCGGGCATCAAGGTCATCCCGGTCGTTGCCTCGGTGGCGCTGGCGCGTCTCGTGGCGCGTCGTGGAGCCACTGCCGTGGTTGCCGAGGGTACCGAATCAGGCGGCCATATTGGCGAGACCTCGACGATGGCACTGGTGCCACAGGTTGTCGATGCGGTCGATATTCCCGTGGTTGCGGCTGGCGGTATCGCCGATGGCCGCGGCGTGGCGGCCGCCTTTATGCTGGGCGCCGCCGGCGTGCAGGTGGGTACGCGCTTTCTGATCGCAGATGAGTGCACCGTATCGGAGCAGTACAAGGAGATGGTCCTGAAGGCCAACGACACCTCGACGCGTGCGACCGGCCGCTCGACGGGACACCCGGTGCGTGCCCTCAAGAGCCCCTTCACCAACGCCTACGCCAAGAGCGAGGCGGCGGGCGTAAGCGTCGAGGAGCTCGGGGCCATGGGCACGGGCGCCCTTCGCAAGGCCGCCAAGGACGGCAATTACGAAGAGGGCTCGTTTTTGTGTGGACAGATTGCCGGCATGGTCAACGAGCGCCAAAGCGCACGTGAAATCGTTGACGACCTGGTCGATGGCGCCGAGCACGTCCTGAAGGGTGCGTGCGCATGGGTGGCGTAGCGTTTCTGTTTGCCGGCCAGGGCGCCCAGCACCCCGCGATGGGCGTCGACCTGATCGAGGCATCGCCGGCGGCCGCCGAGGTGTTCGCCATTGCCGACGAGGTGCGCCCGGGGACCAGTGAGCAGTGCCGAAGCGCCTCCAAGGAGGAGCTCTCGCAGACCGAGAACACGCAGCCGTGCGTGTTCGTTCACGATCTGGCAGCGGCTGCCGCCCTGCGTGAGCGCGGCGTGGTACCTGCCGCCTGTGCGGGTTTTTCGCTTGGCGAGGTCGCCGCGCTCACCTTTGCGGGGGCGTTCGATACGCGAGCGGGCTTTGAGCTCGTGTGCGAGCGCGCGGCGCTGATGGCCGCGGCTGCCGAGCGCCATCCGGGCGGCATGCGCGCCGTCATCAAGCTCGATGCGGCGCAAGTCGAGAACCTGGCAAAACAGGCCGGCGAGGACTGTTGGCCGGTCAACTACAACAGTCCGCAGCAGACGGTTGTTGCCGGACCGCCCGAGGCGCTGCAGGAGCTCGACGTCCTAGTAAAAGAGGCTGGCGGCCGCGCTATGAAAGTCGCGGTGTCGGGCGCATTTCATAGCCCCTATATGGCCGAGGCGACTGAGGGGCTGGCGACGTATATCCAAGCCGGCCACGCGCCGTCACCGCTGCTGATTCCGGTCATGGCAAACATGACGGCGGCGCCCTATCCGGCGGACCCGCGAGCGGCATCGGATGTCTTGGCCAATCAGGTGAGTCATGCCGTTCGTTGGGTCGACACGCTGCATGCTCTGCAGAATCAGGGCATCGACACGTTTATTGAGGTCGGCCCTGGCAAAACGCTGTCGGGCCTGGCCAAGCGTACGCTGAGCGACGTTCGCGTGTATTCGTGCGAAACGGCCGAGCAGGTCGCAGCTATTGCCGACGAGCTCGCATAGTCCACAGGGCTGTAACCCGAAAGGAATGACATGGGCAACTTGAACAACGGCGCGCTCGAGCGCAACGACTCACGTCGCGTGGCACTGGTCACGGGCGGCTCGCGGGGTATCGGCCGCGCCTGCGCTGTCGGTCTGGCGGAGGACGGCTTTGATATCGCCGTCGTCTATGCCGGCAGCGTCGATGCGGCGCGCGAGACGTGCGAAGCCTGTGAGGCGGTTGGCGCCACGGCACGCGCATATCAATGCGACGTGGCCGATCCCGATGCCGTCAACGCTTGCGTGGAGACGGTCCTCAACGACTTTGGCTTCATTTGGGCGCTTGTCAACAACGCCGGCATCACGCGCGACGGCCTGCTCATGCGCATGGGCGATGACGCATTCGATCGCGTGCTCGATGTCAATCTCAAGGGAACATTCAATATGACGCGCGCACTCACCAAGACCTTTATGCGCCAGCGCGGCGGTTGCGTCGTCAACATGAGCTCGGTCGTGGGCCTGATGGGCAATGCCGGGCAAGCCAACTACGCTGCTTCCAAGGCGGGCGTGATAGGGCTTACCAAGGCGGTGGCGCGCGAGCTTGCGCCTCGTGGCGTACGAGCGAACGCGGTCGCCCCCGGGTTTGTCGAGACAGATATGACGGCAAAGCTCTCGGAGAAGGTGCGTACGGCAACCGAGGAACAGATTCCCCTTAAGCGCATGGCACGTCCCGAGGAAGTGGCCGGCGTGGTGCGCTTTTTAGCGAGCGATGCGGCTGCTTACATTACGGGCGAGGTCGTGCGCGTCGACGGCGGAATGGCGATGTAGAAACCAGGGCCGAAGAACGGCTTGGATGAGGAGACCATGATGGAACAGAGAGTTGCAATCACCGGCATCGGTGCCGTATCGCCGCTCGGCAACACCGCGCTTGCCACCTGGGCGGCCATGTGTGCCGGCACGTGCGGCATCGGCCCGATCACGCACTTCGATACCGATGCGTTTACCGTCAAGGTGGCGGCCGAAGTCAAGGGCTTTGACGGCAACGAGTACTTTGGCAAGCGTGACGCCAAGCATCTCGACCCCTGCGTTCAGTTTGCGATGGCGGCTTCGGACGAGGCAATGCACGATGCGGGCTTTGATGTCGAAGGCGCCATCGATCGTGAGCGTCTGGGCGTCTACGTGGGCTCGGGCGTGGGCGGCATGACGACGCTCGTCGACAACGTCCACACGATCGCCGATCGTGGACCTCGCCGCGCATCGCCCTATATGATTGCGATGATGATCCCCAACATGGCTTCGGGCAATATCGCGATCCGCCACAAGGCAAAGGGACCGACCCTGCCAGTCGTGACTGCTTGCGCGACCTCGGCCCATGCGGTGGGCGAGGCGTTCCGCGCCATCAAGCACGGCTATGCCGACGCGATCCTCGCGGGCGGCGCCGAGGCGGCCATTATCCCCGATGCCGTTGCAGGCTTTACGTCCTGCCGCGCATTGACCACCAACCCCGATCCCGCGACGGCTTGCCGCCCGTTCGATGCAGACCGCGACGGCTTTGTGATGGGCGAGGGCGCTTGCGTGCTGGTACTCGAGAGCATGGAACATGCGCAGGCGCGCGGTGCGCACATTTATGCCGAGGTCGTGGGCTACGGCAACACCGATGATGCTTATCACATCACGAGTCCCGATCCCGAGGCTGCCGGCATTGCCCGCGCGATATCGCTGGCGGTGGCCGAGGGCGACGTCAAGCCTTCCGAGGGCCTCTACATCAATGCCCACGGCACCTCGACCAAGCTTAATGATTCGTCCGAGACGGCGGGCATTAAGCGTGCGCTCGGCGAGGACGCGGCACGCGCCGCGCACGTCTCGTCGACCAAGTCGATGACCGGTCACATGATCGGCGCCACGGGTGCCATTGAGGTCATGGCCTGCGCCATGGCGCTCGAGCAGGGCGTGGTGCCCCCGACCATTAACTACCACACGCCCGATCCCGCCTGCGATCTTGATTACACGCCCAATCGCGCGGTTCGCGCCGACCTTACCTGGGCGCTTTCGACCAACCTGGGCTTTGGCGGGCACAACGCCGCCATCGCGCTGCGTAGATATACGAGGAGCTAGAGCATGGATTCCAAAAGACTTGCCGAGATAGCCGATGTTATGGAGGACCGCGGCCTCACGCGCGTGCGCGTTGAGGAGCCCGATGGCACCGCGGTCGAACTCGAGCGTGCGAGCGCCGCGCAGCCGGTTGCCGTGCCCATGCCTATGCCGGGTGCCGTGACTGCTCCGGTGGTGGCTCCTGTCGCCATGCCTGCCGCCGCACCGGAGCCCGCCGCGCAGGCGCCTGCCGCCGCACCGGAGCCCAAGGGCACCGAGGTGACCGCTCCCATGGTCGGCGTTTTCTATGCTGCCCCGGCGCCGGGCGACGAGCCGTTTGTGCACGTGGGCTCCAAGGTCAAGGCCGGTGAGACCCTCTGCATCATCGAGGCCATGAAGGTTCTCAACGAGGTGACGGCCGAGGCAGACGGCGAGGTGCTCGAGATCTGCGTGGCCGACGGCGACCTCGTGGAGTTCGGCAGTTGCCTTATGAGGATCGGATAGGTGATGTCCATGAACAAAGAAGAGCTCAAGAAGCTGTTGCCGCATCGCGAACCGATGCTTTTGCTCGACGAAGCCGAGCTGGTGGGCGACGAGGCCCACGGCAAGATCACGATTACGGGTGACGAGTACTTTTTGCAGGGGCATTTTCCGGGAAACCCGGTCGTTCCCGGCGTGATTCAGTGCGAGATGCTCGCCCAAAACTGTTGCGTGCTGCTGATGGGCGATGAGGAGGCGCGCGGCGCGACGCCGTTCTATACGAGCCTCGATAAGGTGCGCTTTAAGCGTCCGGTGCGCCCGGGCGACACGGTTGATCTGGTGTGCACCATCACGCGTGCGCGCGGGCCGTTCCGCTTTGCGACGGGTACTGCGAGCGTTAACGGTGAGGTTTGCTGCCGCGCCGATATGTCTTTTGCACTCATGCACGAAAGTTAAGGAAGGCTTCATGTTCGACAAAGTGCTCATCGCCAACCGCGGCGAAGTCGCGGTCCGTGTTATCCGCGCGTGCCGCGATATGGGCATCAAGACCGTCGCCGTTTATTCCACGGCCGATGCGGACGCGCTACACGTGCAGCTTGCCGACGAGGCGTATTGCATCGGCGGCCCGCGTCTTGCCGAGAGCTACCTCAATGACGATGCCGTGCTCACCTGTGCCGTAAAGTCGGGCGCCAAGGCAATTCATCCCGGCTATGGCTTTTTCTCCGAGAAGGCGAGCTTCGCGCGCGACTGCGACAAGTATGGCCTGGCGTTTGTCGGTCCCTCGGCCGAGGTGATCGACAGCATGGGCGACAAGGACGCCGCACGTCGAACGGCTGCCGCGGCGGGCGTGCCCATCGTGCCGGGCTGCGATTTGCTCAAAAGCCCCGAGGAGGCAACGGCCGAGGCCGAGCGCATTGGCTGCCCCGTGCTCATCAAGGCGCGTGCAGGTGGCGGCGGTCGCGGCATTCGCAAGGTCGGGCGCGTGGAAGATGCGGCAAAGGCGTTCATCGAGGCGCGTGCCGAGGGCGAGGCCGTTTTTGGCGACGGCGAGTGCTACATGGAGAAGTTCGTCGCGCCGGCGCACCACGTCGAGGTGCAGATTATGGCCGATAAGCAGGGCCATGTGTTTTCGCTCGGCGAGCGCGAGTGCTCGGTGCAACGCCGCAACCAAAAGCTGATCGAGGAGAGCCCCGCGCCGTGCCTCGACGGACACGACGATATTCGCGCGCGCATGCACAAGGCCGCGCGCGACCTGGCTCGTGCCGTCGGTTACGAAGGAGCCGGTACCATCGAGTTCCTGTATTCGGATGACGGCAATTTCTACTTTATGGAAATGAACACGCGCTTGCAGGTGGAGCATCCGGTTACGGAGTTTGTGACCGATACCGACTTGGTCAAGTGGCAGCTGCGCGTGGCGGCCGGCCAGCCTCTGCCCTTTGAGCGGGAGGACATGCCGGTTCGCAACCACGCCATGGAGTGCCGCATCAATGCCGAAACGCCGGACTTTCTGCCGTCATGCGGAACGGTCACCGCGTTGCGTGTGCCGGGTGGTCCGCGCGTGCGCTGGGATTCCGCCATGTTTACCGGTGCGAACGTTCCGCCGTACTACGACTCCATGCTTGGCAAGCTCATCGTGTGTGCGCCCACGCGTGACGGCGCCATTCGCAAGATGCGTTCGGCCCTGGGCGAGCTCGTGATTGAGGGCGTGAGCGAAAACAGCGAGCTTCAGCTCGACGTGCTGGCAAACGACGAGTTCTTGTCGGGCATGTATCACACCGATCTGATGGGGCATCTCTATGCTGATGAATAGAAAAGCGAAGACGGTCAACGTCCTCGAGGGGCCGATAACCGAGTCGTGCGCCGAGTTTCCCGCGCGCCACGTGTTTATCAAGTGCCCGGAGTGCCGCCGTGTGATCGATGAGGCACGCCTGCACGACAACCTCGAGGTCTGCCCCCGTTGCGGCAAACACTTTCGCGTGAGCGGTCGCGCGCGCATGCGCATGACGGTCGACGAGGGCACGTTTGAGGAATGGGATGCCAATCTGGCGTCGGAGGACTTCCTCTCGTTTCCCGGCTATGCCGACAAGCTCAAGAGCGTGAGCGAGCGTTCGGGCGAGCGCGATGCCGTTGTGTGCGGCAGGGGCAAAATCTGCGGTTGCGATACAGCTCTCTTCTTTATGGACGCCAACTTTATGATGGGCTCGATGGGTTCTGTGGTGGGCGAAAAGATCTGTCGCACATTTGAGCGAGCGACCGAGCTGGGATTGCCAGTTGTCGGCTTTACCGTTTCGGGCGGTGCGCGCATGCAAGAGGGCGTGACCTCGCTTATGCAGATGGCCAAGATTTCTGCGGCGGTTAGGCGCCACAGCGAGGCGGGCGGCCTGTATATCACGGTGCTCACCGATCCCACGACCGGAGGCGTAACCGCGAGCTTTGCCATGGAGGGCGACATTATCCTGGCAGAGCCGGATGCCCTGACGGCATTTGCCGGCCCGCGCGTGATCGAGCAGAACATGCACAAGCGCCTGCCCAAGGGATTTCAGCGCTCCGAGTTTTTGCTGGAGCACGGCTTTTGCGATGCCGTTGTTCCGCGTGGCGAGATTGCGCTCACGGTAGGCGAGCTGCTGGCACTGCACGAAGGGTACACGCCCGGCCTGGGGGCACCGCATGAGATCGTACATACGGGTCGCCGCGGCAAAAAGTTGGGACACTTGTTCAAGCGCTCGGCCGCACCAAAAATCGCGCTCGAGATTGTCAAGCAGACCCGCTCGGCAGATCGCGCCACGGCAGGCGAGATGATCTCGCTGGGCCTGGATGGATTTGTGGAGCTGCACGGGGACCGCTACTTTGGCGACGACGCTGCTGTGGTGGCTGGCATTGGCTGGAAAGACGGACACCCCGTAACGGTCATCGCCATCGAGCGCGGCACCACGACCAAAGAGCGTATGCGCCGCAACTTTGGCATGGCGCATCCTGAGGGCTACCGCAAAGCGCGTCGCCTTATGCGCCAGGCCGAAAAGTTTGGTCGACCGGTTCTGTGCCTGGTCGATACTTCGGGCGCGTTTTGCGGCATCGGTGCCGAGGAGCGCGGCCAGGGCGAGGCGATTGCCCAGAATCTCATGGAGATGAGCGGCCTTAAGACGCCGATTGTCTCGGTGGTGACAGGCGAGGGCGGCTCTGGTGGCGCGCTGGCGCTGTCCGTGGCCGACCGCATCCTGATGCTCTCGAGCTCGGCCTATTCGGTCGTGAGCCCCGAGGCCTGCGCGTCGATCCTGTGGAAGGATACCGAGCGCGCGGATGAGGCCGCCGAGGCGCTGAAACTCACGGCCCCCGACCTGTTGGCGCTCGGCATCATCGACGGCATTGTCGACGATAGGGGCCTGTCGCATGAGGAGATTGCCGGTGCCGTCATGTCCTCGGCATTTGATGCCTTCGATACGCTTGGGCGGCTCGACGACGCGACCCTCACAAACCTCCGCTACGAAAAGTACCGCGCAATCGGTCAGTACCGCACGATGTGACAAAGGGACAGTCCGCATGTCACATTGGGAAAGGCGTTCCATGCCACAAGTTTCTAACACCTCGTTTGCAACGACGGTTTCATCAAACGCCATGGCCGTGGTGGACTATCTGTCCAAAAGCATGATGTCGGCGCTGCCGTTTATTGTCTGCGCGGCGTTGTTCCGCACCGTCGCCGTCATTATGGGCGAAGGCATGCTGGGCCTGTGGTCTGCCGATTCCGAAATCTATCGCCTGTTCTACAGTTGGCTCTATAACGCCGGCTATTACTTTTTGCCCATCTATCTTGGTTGGGCGGCCGCCCGCCAGCTCGGTTGCTCGGAGCAGCTGGGCATGATGCTGGGCGGCGTATTGATTGCGCCCGATCTGCTTAAGCTCGTCGATGCCGCATCGACGACGGGGGCACCGATGACTTCCGTGTATGGCCTGCTTCCCGCGCCGGTCAACGATTACACGACGACTGTTATTCCGGTTCTCATCTCGGTGCCCGTGCTATGGCAGGTGGAGCGTTTCTTTAAGCGCACTATCCCTCAGGCTGTGGCGTTTTCGTTTGTTCCGTTTGCAACCATGCTCGTCATGGTTCCGGTCTCGCTGTGTATTACGGCGCCGGCGGGCAGCTATCTGGGCATGCTGTTGGGACAGCTTATGTTTATGCTTGGCAATTCCGGTGGCATCGTGTCGCTGCTCACGCTTATGGGGCTTGCCGCGGGTTGGGAGTTTCTTAAGATCGCGGGTGTCAGCAACGTTGTCCTATCGCTCGCCTATGCGCAGTTTATGAGTGTGGGAACGGATTCGTGCATTCTGATCGCTGCGACGATGGCGACGTTTGCCGTTTGGGGCATGCCCTTTGGCGCGTCGCTCCGCGTTGTGGATAAGGACGAGAAGGCGCTCATGCTGGGCTATTCGATCTCGGGCGTGCTTGGCGGCGTAAGCGAGCCGGCGCTGTGCGGCTGCGGCTTTAAATATGGCAGGTGCCTGACGTGCATGGCCATTGGCGGCGCCGTCGGAGGCCTTGTTGCGGCCGTGGGCCACGTTACGGCCTATACCATCGGCATGACGAATGTCCTTATGGTCATTGGCTTTGCCACGGGCGGCATTTCGGACCTGCTGTGGTGCTGCGCTGCCGGTGGCACGGCATTTGCGGTGTCTGCGGCGCTGAGCTGCTGTTTTGGCGTGGTGCCGACAAAGGTGCAGGCGGCAGAAGACGAAGTTGATTCGCTCGAAACAGTGGCGAGCGCTGCTGAAGCAAGCGCATAAATCTGTGCGACAAAAGGACGATTCCTTTGTCATATTCCAAGGCTGCGGCCCGTGTGGGTTGCGGCCTTTTTGTATCTGGGGGACAAAGTGGCTACACTACAATCCGTTTGAGCAATAGATATATAGGTAGTACCGTGGGGGCGGATGCAGATGGTCGAGTGGATTGTTCGTCGTGCGCAGGGCGACCGTGCACGCGTGGGAACGTTGACGGGCATGGTGTGTATTCTCGCCAATGTGGCACTATGCGCTGCGAAGGGTGCAATTGGCGTGCTGTCGGGATCGGTTTCGATTGTGGCGGACGCTATGAACAACCTGTCTGATGCCAGCTCGAACATCGTGAGCGTGCTTGGCTTTAAGCTGGCGGGCAAGCCGGCCGACCCCGAGCATCCTTACGGCCATGGCCGCTACGAGTATCTCTCGGGTCTGGTCGTGGCGGCGCTCGTGCTGCTGATCGGCCTTGAGCTTATCAAGTCCTCGGTTGAGCGCGTCATCCACCCCGAACCTGTCGAGTTCTCGCTTGCCCTGGTGGCAGTTCTCGTGCTTTCGATGGTCGTAAAGCTTTGGATGGCGGCCCTCAACCAAAAACTCGGCGATCGCATTGAGTCCGAGACGCTGCATGCGACCGCGCAGGATTCCAAGAACGATGTTCTAGCCACGGGCGCCGTGTTGGCGTGCGCGATTGTTTCGCAGGTGACGCATATCAATCTAGATGCATGGGTCGGCCTTGCCGTTGGCGCCTATATTGGCTGGAGCGGCTTTGAACTCATCCAGGATACGATGAGCCCGCTTTTGGGCCAGGCGCCCGATCCTAAGCTGGTCAAGCACATTCGAGACAAAATCATGAGCTACCCCGGCGTTTTGGGCGTTCACGATTTGATGGTTCACGACTACGGCCCAGGCAGAAAGTTCGCAAGCGCTCACGCCGAGATGGCAGCCGAGGCCAGCCCGCTGGAAAGTCACGACACGCTCGATAACATCGAGCAGTCGTTTAGGGTCGAAGACGGCATGATCGTCACGCTCCATTACGATCCCATCGTGACCGACGATCCAAAGGTGGCGAGCATGCGTCTGCGCATCAACGCTATGGCTCAAGAGATTGATAGCCGCCTCTCGATCCACGACCTACGCTGTGTTCCGGGCCCCACGCATACCAACGTGATCTTTGACTGCGTACGACCCTCGGATTTGACGATGAACGCCGAGGACCTAAAGCGCGCGTTGGCGAAACGTGTCGAATCCGAATATCCCAAGTCGATTGCCAAGATCACGATCGACGAAGACTATGTCGGCCATACCCACGAGTAGGGCTGTGCCAGCAAAGCAAGTTATACAGAAGGGGAGAGCATGAAGCGTCTATATCTACTCCGCCACGGTCAGACAGAATTCAACGTTAAAAAGCTCGTCCAGGGCCGCTGCGATTCTCCGTTGACCGACCTGGGTCGTCAGCAAGCCGGGATGGCAGCCGCGTGGCTCAAAGCCCACAACGTCGTTCCCGACAAAGTGGTCTCTTCGCCCTTAGGCCGAGCCATGGACACGGCAAGTCTCGTCGCAACCGAACTCCTCGGCCGGGATGCAGCAGTCGAGCCCTGCGAAGGCATCATCGAGCGCAGCTACGGCACCTTCGAAGAAGGCCCCCACGACGCCCTACCAACCGACGTCTGGGATCCAGGCGAGGACTTGGTCCCCTTCGGAGGAGAAGGAAGCCGCGCGCTGCAAGAGCGCATGGTAGGCACTCTCACCAATCTCATGGGCTCTGAGGGCATCGAAACCCTTCTAGCAGTAAGCCACGGCAGCGCCAGCCGCCAATTCATCAAGGCTGCAGCCCCAGAGGGCTTCGAGCTCCCAACAAAACTCCCCAACTGCGCCATTATGATTTTCGATTTTGATGAGGCGGAGCCACAAGTAGAGGGCGAGCCAATGCAATGCAAGTTCACCCTCCAGCAAATAGTGGACCCCCAACAAAGTCATTAGCCTGAGCGAGCAGAGTTAAGCAGACATCAACGTGTCGTCTCCCGAGCACGGCGGAGGGCCGGAGAAATATATTAAGGTCATCGCGAGTTCCGCACGCAAAGGAGAGCACTTAATGTGCTCTCCGTCTTGCGCAGGACTG
>CAUAWV010000030.1 GCA_958433005.1 uncultured Collinsella sp.
TTTGCTTTTAGGCACACTCCGCAGGACGCAAGAAGCCCTCGCCGCACGAAGTGCGCAGCGAGGGCTTCTTGCATGTCCGAGGACGTGCCTAAAAGCAAACTGATGGCGGGCCCGGACGACTACAGGGCTATCGATTACCCCGTGTTCTGCAATCCTGCCGAGACGCCGGTCACGGTCGAAAGAATCAGGCTCATGTACTCGGCCTTCTTCTCCTCGGCCATCTCGTCCTGGTTCATACGCACCTCGCGAAGGGCGCGGACCTGGGCGATGGACAGGGCGTCGACATAGGGGTTGCGCACGCGGACAGCGCAGCCAAGCACGCGGCGGCGCTGTAGCGGCCACTCGTCACCGACGATGGCAAGGACCCACTTACGGGTGAGCTGCATCTCGGTGAAGACCTTCTCGGACAGATCCTGGCGATCGCCCAGGTGCAGATACATCTTGGCGATGCGCTGGTCGGTCTTAGCGATCGACATCTCGATGTTGTCGATAAAGGTGCGGAAGAACGGCCACTCCTGGTAGGCAGCCCTGAGCTGATCAAGGTCGCCAAGCTGCTCGCAGGCAGTACCCAGGCCGTACCAAGCGGCCAGATTGATGCGCGCCTGGCTCCAGCTGAAGATCCACGGAATGGTACGCAGGTCGTCGAGCGACTTGGCGCCCAGGCCGCGCTTGGCGGGACGCGAGCCGATCGGCAGCAGACCGACCTCGGTCAGCGGCGTCACGGTCGAGAACCACGGTGTAAAGTCCTCGGTGTTCAGCAGGTCCAGATAGCGCTCATGGCTTACTGCGTTGAGCTTCTCCGCCATATCCCAGAACTTCTGCGTGGTCTCGGTGTTGGTCTTCTCGACACTCGGGGCCGACTGCAAAAGCGTTGCGGCGGCAACGGACTCAACATGGCGCTGGGCCAGCGTGCGGTTGCCGTAACGGGCAAAGATGACCTCGCCCTGCTCGGTGAGCTTAAAGAAACAGCTGACCGAGCCCTTGGGCTGCGCCAGCACGGCCTTGTTGGCCGGGCCGCCGCCACGGCCCACGGCACCGCCGCGACCGTGCATGAGCACCAGGTCGATATCGTTCTTCTCGGCCCACTTGGCGATGCGCTCCTGCGCGGAGTGCAGCGCGAGCATGGCCGTGGTAGGACCGGCGTCCTTGGAGGAGTCGGAATAGCCCAGCATGACCTCCATGCGGCGGTTGGTCTGGGCAAGGCGCTTTTGCACCACGGGCAGCGTAAGCATCTGGTCGAGCACGTCGACGCAGCCCTCGAGGTCCTCGAGCTGCTCGAACAGCGGGATCACGTCGAGCTCGGGGACATCCTCCTCGTGTGCAAAGGACAGGTGGGCAAGCTCAAAGACGTCGGCCACATGCTGGGCGCTCTTGGTAAACGAGATGATGTAGCGATGCGCCATCTTCTTGCCGTAGCGCTTCTGGATGGAGCCGATGGCGCGGAAGGTATCGATGACCTCGCGCGTCATGGGCTGCAGGTCGCCATGGATACCGTTCTCGTGGATATCCTTGAGGGCGCGGGCGTGCACCACGGAGTGCTGACGGAACTCCATCTCGACCATATGGAAGCCGAAGGACTCGACCTGCCAGATGATGGTCTGGACCGGGCCGTAGGCAGCACGGACGGCACCGCAGGCGGCCAGCGAGCGCTGGACGACGCGCAGGTCCTCCAGGAACTCATCGGCGCTGTGGTACATGGTGTCGGTGATGCGACGGACGGTGGCGTTGAGTCGGTCTGCCATGACGAGCATGACGGCGCGATGCGGCTCGTGCTCGGAGATCAGCTCGGCGCGTGCCGTGTACTGGGTGCTCATCTCGACCTGATGGTTCCACAGGTTGATGAGCTCGGCAGACGGCTTGCTGTAGGTGGCCTCGAGCGTGAGGTTGCGGCCGATGCGGCGGCACTTGTCCTCGAGCTTGAGCACCATATGGGTGAAATACTTGGCGGCGACCTCACGGCTTACCTTGGCGGTGACGTTGGGGTTACCGTCGCGGTCGGAGCCGATCCAGCTGCCGGGATGGAAGAATGCCGGGCACAGCGGCGGCACGGTACCGGCCTTATCACCCAGCACCCAGTCGTCAAAACGACGATAGATGACGGGAATGACGTCGAACAGCGTGTTATCGAAGATGTCGATGATGGTATCGGCTTCCTCGACCGGCGTGGGCTTCTTGAGCGCGATGGGGCTCGTACGCACCAGGGCGTCGATCTCCTGCAGCATATGGCGCTCGTTCTCCACCAGGTCGGAGCCGCCCAGACGCGGACGCTCCTCCAGCAGGTTGGAGATACGGCGAATCTTGCCCTCGACGGCCTTGCGACGGGCTTCGGTGGGATGTGCTGTAAAGACAGGGTGGAACTCAAGCTTGCCGAGCAGCTCGTTGGCGCCCTCGACACCCCTCTCGTTTACCAACTGGTGATAGGCGACGGTGAGTTCGTTGGCGGGATCGACCTCGGTATCGGTCGACGCACCGGCCTCGCGCTCGCGCAGCTGCGCCACACGGTAATTCTCCTCCGACAGGTTTGCCAGATGGAAGAAGCTCGTAAAGGCGCGGACGATAACCTGCTGTTTATCGAGCGGCAGGCTGTCGATCAAATCGACGACTTCGCGAAACGCCACGGCGGTGGGCTCGTCGGCAGTGGGCACGCCCTGCTCGTCGACGGACTCATCGGCAGCACGGCTACCGGGGTTGCCGGCATTGGCCACAATCTCGGCTGTCAAAATCTTGTCGAACAGGTCCGCGATCTCGGGATCATACTCGCTAAGCACACGGCGCTCCAGGCGCAAGAACAGCGCCAGATTGTCGCGCAGCTCCTCGGGGATCTCGATCTCGGCGAGACGCTCCTTGGACTCGGCATTCGAGCCGATTCGGTTAACGAGGCGGTTGACCACGGCAGCGACGCGCGCCGCGGCTTCGGGTACAGACTGGTTGCTTAGGTTCTCAGCCACGTTTCCTCCCATTCCTCCTTCTATGCACGTAACATGCGGTATCCATTATAGGCACTCGGCAAAAACTTTCGGAGCTGATTGCGCTTTACCACACAAAAGTATTTTCTGCATTGCAAGGGTTTTTGCCCCAAATGGTCGTATTTCTCGGTGGACGGCATATGCAAACGGGGGCATTCCGCATAAATGCGAAACACCCCCGTAACAATCGCTCTCCATGAGCAGGGCACGTTAGCAGGCCCGCAGCTCAAAAAGATGCGCTACAGGCGCTCGCGAACCGCCTCGACCACGTTGGCCAAATCGACGAGAACCTCGTCGTGACTCTGCATGTCGCGCACCTTGACCTTGCCGGCGGCAAGCTCGTCGCCGCCCAGGACCAGGATGAGCTTGGCGCCCACCTTGTCGGCCTGCTTAAACTGGGCCTTGAGCGAACGACCCTGGTAGTCGGCCTCGGTCACGATGCCTGCGGCGCGAAGCTCCTGCGTGATGGCAAAGACGTTCTGACGCAGCTCCTTGCCGGCATTGGCGACGTAGACGCACGGGGCCTCCTCGGCACCCAAGTCGTTACCAAATGCCTGAAGGGCCAGCAGGGCGCGCTCAAAACCGACGGCGAAGCCGACGCCGGCCGTGGGCTTGCCACCCTCGAGCTCGACCAAGCCGTCATAGCGACCGCCGCCACCGATGGAGCCGACACCGGCACCGGGAGCCTCGACCTCAAAGACAGTACGGGTGTAGTAGTCCAGGCCGCGCACCAGGGTGGGATCCTCGACATACTCGATACCGGCGGCATCCAGATAGCGCTTGACCTGCTCGTAGTGCTCGCGGCACTCGTCGCACAGGTTGTCGCCCATCAGCGGGGCCTCGGCCATGATCTCGCGGCAGCGGTCGTTCTTGCAGTCGAAGGCGCGCAGCGGATTGAGCTCGGCGCGCTCGCGGCACTCGTCGCACATCTCGTCGGCGTGATCGAGAATGAACTGCTTGACCTGCTCGCGATAGGCCGGACGGCACTGGGCATCGCCCATCGAGTTAATGAGTAGACGAAGCTTGGAAAGATCGAAGCCCAGGCGCTTGTAGAACTCCATGAGCATAATGATGCACTCGGCGTCTGCCGCCGGATCGGGAGCACCGAGCCACTCGATGCCCACCTGGTGGAACTGGCGCAGGCGTCCCTTCTGGGGGCGCTCGCCACGGAACATGGCCTCGGCGTAATAGGCCTTAAACGGCGTGGAGCCCTGGGGCACCAGGTTGTTCTCGACGACGGCGCGCACCACACCGGCCGTGCCCTCGGGACGAAGGGCCAGGCGCTGCTTGGGCTTAAGCTTGGTGTCGGTGCCCTCGGTAAAGACGCGCTCCAGGTTGGCGCCGCTGAACACGCGGAACATTTCCTTGCGCACGACGTCGGTCGACTGGCCGATACCGTGGACAAACACGTCCACCTGCTCGATCGCGGGCGTCTCGATGGGCTTAAAACCAAACGGCTCGAACACGCCGGCCGCAATCTGCTGCATCTTTTGCCAGGCGCGCATCTCGGCGCCGATAAGGTCGCGGGTTCCCTCCGCCTTCTGTGCCTGCATGGGCAAACACCTTTCTTTTGTATCGCGTCATAGGTAACGGTCATTATACGGCACAAACACATACAGCGGCGGCGCGTCTGACCGAACGAGGGTATGGGGGCTCGTTCGGCCAGATGCGCCGCCGCGGTAGCCACGGACGAAGCGGACAAGCGGCAATGCGCTTTGGCCTATCTACTCCCCCGCCACGCTCGCGCGCAACTTGGCGGCGATAGGCTCGGATGCTAGCAGGAACACAAGCATGACCACGGAGCACGCCAGGCACACAATCCAGGTGCTCGCAAAGGAGCCCGTGACATCGAACAGCACGCCCGAGACAATGGCGCCCACGGTGCCGCCGACCATCTCGAGCGAGGTAATGGTGCCCGTGACCTTACCCAGGTCGGCCATGCCAAACTGCTTAGACGCAGCGATCGTAGGCGTTGGAGATGTTGTACTGCGCAAGGGAAATGCCCAGGTCGCTGACGATCAACGGCTGGAACAGGCTCATGCAGTTGACGAAAATCGTGTAGCACGTGGCCATGATCACGAAGCCAGAGGCCACCACGAGCCAGCCGGGGAAAAACTTACGCTGCTGGGACATACTGCTCCTTATTTAACAAACGAATAGCCGGCGCCGGGCGCCGGTAGTGCCCAAGATTGCCTTGAAAGACAAGGGCATAGGCCTTACGGCCATGCCCGCAGGCTTGAAAGGCAAGGTTGGGTGCTACCGGTGGTCGGCGATATAGCCCAAAGCGACGGCGGTATAGGCCGCGGCACCGAGCGGCAGTTCGGCATCGTTAAAGCGCGCCTTGGGATGATGCTGAGCAAAATGCTCGTCCGTATCAGTCACGGCAGCGCCCACGGTAAAGTACGCACTCGGGATCTCGCTCGAGATCAACGCGAAGTCCTCGCTCGCCATGGCGTGGAACAGCGGCAGGAAGGCGGACTTGGGCAGCACCGCGCCCACGTAGCCAAGCGACGCCTGCGTCATATCGTCATCGAGTACGAGCGGGGGAACATCCGAGAGCGTCTCAATAGTCGCCGGCGTACGATAGGTCGTGGCAACGCCTTTGACGACCTCCGCGATGCGGGCCTTGAGGTGCTCCATGAGCTCGACATCGAAGCCACGCAGCGTTCCCTCGAGCACACAAGTATCAGGGATGACATTTGCGGCCTGACCGCCGGCGAACTTGCCAACGGTAAGCGCGACCTCCTTGGCCGCCGGCACTTCGCGAGCGATAAGCTCCTGAAGTGCCAGATGCACGTGCACGCCCGCCGTAATGGGGTCGATGCAGATCTCGGGGCTCGAGCCATGACCGCCCTTGCCCTGCAGCGTGATGCGGAAACCGTACACGCCCGAGAGCGCCGGACTGCCGTAAAGCACCAGGCCAAGCGGCGACTGGCTATTGACATGCATGGCAAAGGCGACCTGAGGGCGCGGGTTCTGCAGCAGACCGTCGGCGATGGCGGCGCGGGCACCCTCAAAGGTTTCCTCGCCCGGCTGGAACAGCAGCTTAACCGCGGCGTTGGCATCAACAAGCTCAGTCTCGCGCGCTTTGAGCATACGAGCCGCGCCAAGCAGCGCCGTCGCGTGCATATCGTGACCGCAAGCGTGCATGCAGCCGTTGGTGGATGCAAAGGGCTCGCCGGATTCCTCGGCAACGGGCAGGGCGTCCATGTCGCCACGAAGCATGATGACCGTACCAGCCTGCTCATTCGTGCAGACGCCATTGCCTTGGGCCGCGGCGGCACCGGAGCCGACAAGGCCCACAACACAGGAGCCGTCGACGAGCGTGGCAAACGGGATGTCCATCTCGGTCAGACGTGCCTGGATATACGCAGAGGTCTGTGGGAGGCTATTACCCAGCTCGGGCATCTGGTGGAGATCGTGTCGCCACGCAGCGAGCTCGTCTGCAAAAGCCTGAGCTTCTGCAACAAGACCGTCACCGATAGCGGTCTGCGCCGCGGCGGTGGCCTTGGGCGTTGATTGCGGTTGAAGATCGGACAAAGCTGGTGCCATAAATGCCCTCCAGTAACGTTTTTGCAGTAAGCACTTTGATAGCGTAAAGCGCAAGGTACAACTTTAAGGGCGAGGCATAAAAAATGCCGCCCCAGGAGGGCGGCGCAACAAGTTGTTTACAATTGCGGGCGCGGCTTTCGACGCAAAAAATCGAAGTGAGTCTCGCTCAAGATAATCGACAGGAAGATAAGCACAAAGCCGGCGAGCAGGCGCGAGGTGAGCGCCTCCCCCATCAGCAGCACCGAAAACAACACGCCCGAAGGCGACTCCATCGAAAGGAGCAGCGAGCCCGTCGAAGCCGGGACATGCGCCAGGCCGACGTTTTGGATGAGCAGAGCCACGCATGTGCAGCCCACCGAGAGAAACGCCATCACACAGATAAAATTCGGCGTCCACACGGACAGAGGCGCCTGGGTCTCGAATAGCAGCGACGAGATCAGGCTCAGCACGCCATTGCCCACAAACATCCAAAACGTGATGACGTTGATGTCCATTTTGCGACCGTACTTGGCGGTCACCGCCATCTGGATGGCGAAGAAGACCGCGCCGCCCAGCGTAATGGCATCGCCGATGTTGAACTCGACGCTATCGAGCGCCACCAGGCCAATGCCCGCCAAGCACAGCAGTGCCGCGCCCAGATTATAGCGGGTGAGTTTTTCGCCGCTCAGAAAATAGCTCGCAAAGGGCACGAGGATGCAGTACGTACCCGTCAAAAACGCGTTCTTGCCCGCCGTGGTGTGCGCCAGGCCGACCGTCTGCAGGACGTAGGCGGCCCACATAAGTGTGCCCATTCCAAGTCCGACGATAAGATTGCGGGCGTTGAGGTGCGCGATGATGCGCTTGTGGAAGATGACAAACATGACCAACGCCGCAGGCAGAAAGCGCACGCAGAGCAGTTCAAACACCGGAATGGTGTCGAGCGCGTCCTTCATAGTGGTAAAGGAGTAACCCCAGATAATCGCCACCGAAAGCAGTAGAACTTTCCAGAACAACGGCGAACGAGCACCGGCACCACGGGAGGTGCCGCCCGCACCCAGGTCCTCGCGAGCCACAGGGCCATCGGGCATCATTTCGATATTGTCAGTGACATGCTGGGGCATAGGGCATCCTCGCGCTCAATCTGGGCGTGGTGTCCGCACGCGCGTGACCGCATGCCGCCTCATGGTCAAATAAAAACAGGGCGCACCGGACCCCCGGCACGCCCCGCTACTGTAGCAACAACCAAGCAGCCCATGCAATTCACTCAACTAAAGCGTCGGAACAGAAAACCTCGATGTTCCGACGGCGTTTACGTTGCTGTATTAAATCAATTTGGTCGACTCCAGCTTTTCGATAATCCAGTCGTTGGCTTTGATGACCGGGCGGCGGAAGACGACGCCAAGGGCCAGCGACGGAATCAGGTAACTCGCCAAGATACCCAACTCAATCCAGTACTCCATATGGTAGGCGCCGGCCATGGCGGCATGCATGGCGTTGATGCCGTGGGTAAACGGCAGGAACGGGTAGATCGCCTGGAACACGGGGCCGGTCATCTCGATGGGGAACGTGCCGCCCGAACCGCCGACCTGCATGACCAGCAACACGACGGCGAGTGCCTTACCGATATCGCCAAACGACACCGTAAGCGTGTAGACGATATTGGAGAACACGAGACTCGCGATCCAACCCGCCAGCACAAATTGCAGCGGGTTGTCGCACTGGATGCCAAAGAACAGGATGTCGCCCGCGCACACGAGCGTTGCCTGCAGCAGAGCCAGACCGCCAAAGAACAGGTAACGGCCCAGGTAGATTTCGTGCAGGCGCACGGGGATGAGCTCGTTGATGAGCTCATCGTCAACCGAGACCTTCATCATGGCCGCCAGCACGATCGAGCCGACCCAGAGCGACAGAATCGTGTAGAACGGCGCCATGGCCGAACCGTAGTTGCGGATCGGATAGACCGGCTTGCGGTCGAGCGCGACGGGGCCGGAAAGCGACACGGCCAAACCCTCGGGATCGTTGCCGATCATCGTCTTGATCGCGGCCAGATCGTCCGACATAAGGGCACCGTCGAGCTCGTCCTTAAAGGCGCTAATCTTGTCCGATGCCTCACCTAGCTGATCGGAAGCCTTGTTGACCAGCTCTGCGGCCTTAGAGAGACCCTTTGCCAGCGAACCAGATGCGTCGGTCAAGCCGTCTACGGCGCTATCCAGGTCGCCCGAGATGCTGTTCAGCGAATCCAAAACGCCCGAAATGGTCTTCTTGAGCTCCTTGGCCTTAACCGAAAACGTAGAGTCGTAGTCAGTCTTGGCGCCCGAGATACCAGCCTTGGCATCCGCGATTGCCTGATCGACCTCGGCACGCGACTTGTTAACCTCTGCCATGCTGTCCGAGAGGGACTTTGCGGTTGCCTTCAGGTCCTTGGCGTTGTTGCGATACTCCGTCGCGATCCTGCCCAGCGATGTCGCCACAGACTTAAGACTGTCCTGGAGCTTTTCGTCAGTCACCTGATCGGCAAAGCTGCGGAGCTGGTCGGCCGTGGCGTCGATATCGTCGGCACGCGTGTTGAGTGCCGCCGCGGCATCGTTGAGCTGAGACACCGTAAGGTGAACATGCTGATTCGCGGCATCGAATGCCTTCGCAAGCTCGGCGGACACGTTGTCGAACGAGCCCGCGCTTCCGTCAATCGCCGCGTCAACGGCATCGTTGGCGGCCTTGAGCGCTTCCTTGGAATCATTGATGCCGCTCTTGGCGTGCTCCATCAGCTGCTTCGTCGACTCATCAACGGTGCCCGTCTGCTTGAGCATGCCGCCCGCCGATGTCAGTGAATCGGACGTGGAGCTCAAAATGCCCGCGAGCGACGTCGCACTCGCCTGAACGTCCTGCAGGTCCTCGACCGAATCGCCCAGCGTCGAGGACAGATTGGCGATAAAGTTGCTCACCTGGTCGGTACTCATATAGTCGAGCAGGCTGGACACGGTCTTAAGGCCGATGGTCGTGATGGTCTTGGTAAAGGTCTCGTTGACCTGACTCTGGACGGCGCTCGAGCCCTTTTCAGTCACGATCTGTGCGATGGCGTTAGCCTTCTGGTTCTCGTAGAACTCGATATCGGCGTGCTTCACCTCGGTCGAGAAAAGCGTCATCATGTCGGCGCTAAACGTTTTAGGGATAACGACGGCAGCGTAGTACGCGCCCGACTTGACGCCATCGATGGCCTTATCGCGATCGTTGAGCACAACCCAGTCGAAGTTCTCGTTGCCGCGCAGGGTGGCGGTTACGTTTTCGCCCACGTTGACCTCGACGGGAATCAGATCGCTCTCGTAACCCTCATCAGTGTTGACCACGGCGATCTTAAGGTTGCCGGTGTTGCCGTACGGATCCCAGCTTCCGGCGATGTTAAACCATGCATAGAGACATGGCACGATGATCAGGCCCATCACGACGACCATGCCGATCACGGAGCGAGACACGTTTTGGACATCGCGCTTAAACAGGTGCAGGATGTTTTTCATTTATGCCTCACCTCCTTTAGAGTGCTTGCCAAGCGAGGTGGTGTCCCCGTCGTTTCCGTTTACGTTGTCAGCGCCGTCGGCATCTTGAGCCTTACGATGCGCACCGATATGCGACAGACGGCTCGTAGGCTGTTCGCCTCCCTTGGCGCCACGCTCGCTGGCGTTGAGACCAAACATGCGACGGGCGGCAGGGATGGCAGCCGTGTGCTCGCGCATCTCGCGGCGAAGGTCCTCGTCCGAAAGCGCCGAGATACGCATCTGGGTATTGAGGCTCGCACGGATGTATTCGATGTTGATGAGCCAGCCGCAGATGGCGATAACCGAAATGATCCAGATAACGAGCAGGATGATCTTGCCGTTATTGTCGATATCGAGCACCGTCGAAAGCACAAAGAGCAGAACCTGCACGCCTACCACGGCGGCAAAACCGCCCTTGATGTAGTACGGGTAGCGATGCTCAAACGCCACGGCATGATCGAGCAGCTCGCGACGGTACGAATCCGAATCGAGCATGACGCGCATGGCCGTGCGCAGCGAATAGCGCTGGCGCGGCAGGTCGTTGGACTCGCAGATCATGAGGCCCGTCGTGGAAAGCTGCTTGTCAAAGAGCAGGTTGAGGTTGAGCAGCAGCGGACGCAGCTGCAAGCCAATAAAGAGTGCGATGGCAAGGAACACGCCCAGGATGCACAGGTTGAACAGGTAGTTGAACGAATACATGCCACCGACGGTCTCGCGCAGCAGGTTGATGCCATAGGTGAAGGGCAGCAGCGGATGCAGCCATTGGAAGAAGCCGGGCATCATCTCGATGGGATACATGCCCGACGAGCCGGGGATCTGCACAATGACGAGGATGACGCCAATGGCTTTACCGATATGCTTAAACGTGGTGGACAGCGCATAGATGATGTTGACGTAGGTGAACGAAATAGCGATGCCGCCCAGTACAAAGAGCAGCGGATTGACGCACTGAACGCCAATGACCAGGTCGCCCACCGTAACGATAATGGCCTGGAACGCGCCCAGGATCACCAGCAGCAGCCAGCGGCCAAAGTAGCCCTGACGCGCCGTAAAGCTACCGATGCCCTCGCGGTCGACCTCGAGTTTATAGATAGCGATGAGCACATAGCCGCCTACCCACAGCGCCAGATTGGTGTAGAAGGGCGCGATGCCCGAGCCAAAGCTCTTGACCGGATAGATTGACTTGGACGTCAGCTCAACCGGAGATGCCATGAAATCTGCCACGTCATTGACGTCGACGTCCATGAGGTCGGCTAACTCGCCCATAGACTCAGAGGTCTGCAGCGCCGCAATGTCATTGGCGGCGGTCGCGAGCTTGTCCTGAACCTTGGCAAGGGAGGCGTCGGTTTGGGATAGCGTGGTCTTTGCCTGCTTGAGCGTGGCGTCGAGCTGCGCCAGCGTGCCGCGCGCGCTCGCTATCGTGGGGGTCATACCCGACACAATGCCGGTCAAATCGCCCGAAACGGCGGCAAAGGAGTCAAGCGCGCTCGAAGCCTTCGGAAGTGCGTTCTGACCCAGATCGGTCTGAGCCTGACCGAGGCTAGCCGTACCGGTCTGAATTGCCGCGTTGAGTGCGTTGCTCGCGTTCGAGATTGCCGTAGCGTCGTTTGCCATGGCGCTCGACTGTGCAGAAAGGCCATCCTTGATGCTCTGCAGCTTCTGGTTTTGCTCGCGAAGCGAATCGATGGTCGATACAATGCGCGCGTCAATTTCCTCGGAACCTGTCGACGTGTCATTAACGAGAATCTCCAAGTGCCCGATAACGGCCTTATTGTGATCGATCGTCGCCTGGAGAGACTCGAGCGAGTTGTCGATGCGGGTGGTCGTAGATGTGACCGTACCCGTTAGCTTGCCAATCGCAGCGTTCGCGGAGGCTGACGTCTTGGTGAGTGCAAGGCTACCTTCCGAGAGTGCCTTGGAGAGCGAGGTGATAGAGTTGCCCGCCGTGGCGCGAGCCTCGCCCAGCAGGTCGTTGCCCTGGGAGATTGCCTGCGTCAGCGACGGTGCCTGACCTTGCAAGCCGGCAAGCGCCGCATCAGCCGAGGCGATAGCGCCACTCGTCTTATCGATGGCGGCATTCATATCGCCAATCGAATCGCGCACCTCACCCAAGGTGTCGGATGCCTCGGACACCGAACTTGTCAGCGAGTCCTGAGTCTGGGTTGCCTTGTCCTTTAAATCGATGCCGGCATCCTTGGCGATGCCCGCTACGGTCTCGCCCACCGTGGAGACAAACTCCGAGTTGATCTGCTCCTCGATGGTGTTGGCACCGGTATCGGTGACCTTGGGCGCAATGGCGCTCTTCTTCTCATTGACGTAATAGGTGAGCTTCGGCTGATGGTAATTGCCATCGAGCATCGAGACAAGATTGTCGGAGAAGTTCTTGGGGATTACGATCGCCGCGTAGTATTCCCCGCTCTCGACGCCCTCTTTGGCATCGGCAGCCGAGTCGACGAAGGTCCAGCCCAGCTGATCGTTTTCCTTGAGCTGGTCGACCACCTTATCGCCCGCATTGAGCTCGCCCACTAGGTCGTTTTGGGTACCCTGATCGTTGTTGGCGATAGCAATCTTGATGCCCTGGGTGTTTCCGTACGGATCCCAGTTTGCCACGATGTTGTACCAGGCATACAGCGAGGGAATAACACACACGCCGAGGGTAACCACCAAGGCGACGGGGTTCACGAGCAATCGCTTGATGTCACGCTTAAAGATCGCAAAGGATACCTTTGCGTTGGATAGTTTGCTGCCGAGACTCACGCTTAGACCATCCATCCTGTCGTTGAATCGAATCGTACTATCGACAACCATTGTACGTAGGCGCTTTAGTGCCTCGCGGCACAATGGTGCTGAGTTTTGCGGGTAGCAATATACTACGAAGATGAGTTAACGTACAGTTGTACAGTATCTTAAATTTCAGCAGGTCACAAAACCACAACCCGCACAAATTAGCAATCCGAATAGTCATCGGGGGCGTTCTTAAACTACCAGTCAAACAAGAACGTCCCCAACGACCACTTTTTCTCCGTCCCCAAGGGATCATTATTGGACCGTCGATGTTTTGGTAATGCCAGCGAGCGGTCACCAGAGCGAACAAATTGGCATGAAAAGAGGACGGCATAGACCTTCTGGTCATGCCGTCCTCTTTGAATGACAAGTTGTCGCTCTGGTGCCCGCGCAGCGTCGGCTGGTCCGCCGTTCGTTAGAACGGCGGAACGAAGGGCAGCGTCGAGTGGTTACGCGGTTCGTAGAACCGCGTAACACCCTAGTTACATCAGCTCGCAGACAGCCGCCGCGAAGGCAACGGGGTCCTCAGGCAGAATGCCCTCGACCAGCAGAGCCTGGTCATAGAGCAGACCGGAGTACTGCTTGATCTTATCGGCGTCGCCTGCCTTCTGGGCAGCGACAAGCTTGTCAAAGACCGGGTGCTTGGCGTTGAGCTCGAGCACGCGCTGGCTCTTGGGCATGCCGTCGGGCGCGCCCTCGGGCCCCTTCTGGAGCACCTTCTCCATCTCGAGCGAAAGCGGACCCTCGGTGGTGATGCAAGCGGGGGCATCGGTCAGGCGCGCGGAGACGGCAACTTTCTCGACCTTGTCACCGAGCGCCTCCTTCATAGCGCTAAAGAGGTCCTCGTTTTCCTTGGTGGCGTCCTCGGCCTCCTTCTTCTCGTCCTCGGTCGCCAGATCAAGATCGCCAGTCGCGACGTTCTTGAGCTCCAGGTGACGATCCTCGACCTCGGGCTCGGCACCGTCGGCAACGGCCTTCTCGGCAGCCTCGCGGGCGGCGTCGTCTTCGTAGATCTTAGGCATATCGGCGGCAACGTATTCACGCATAGCCTGGAACGTGAACTCATCCACATCCTGCGTCAGCAACAGCACGTCATAGCCGCGCTCGAGCACGCCCTTTACCACGGGCATCTTGGCCAAGCGCTCACGCGAGTCGCCGGCGGCGTAGTAGATGGCCTTCTGATCCTCGGGCATGCCCTTGGCATACTCGGCCAGGGTAATCATCTTCTGCTCCTTGGCAGACCAGAACAGTAGCAGGTCGGCGAGCTCATCGGCCTTCATGCCATAGCTCGAGTAGATGCCGTACTTAAGGCCGCGGCCAAAGTTCTCAAAGAACTTCTCGTAGGCCTCGCGGTCGTTGTCGCGCATATCCTCAAGATCGGCGGTAATCTTCTTCTCCACGCGCTTGGCGATGGCCTTGAGCTGACGGTTCTGCTGCAGCGTCTCACGCGAGATGTTGAGCGACACGTCGGCAGAATCCACGACGCCGCGGACAAAGTTGTAGTAGTCGGGCAGCAGGTCGTCGCACTTCTCCATAATCAGAACGTTGGAGCTGTAGAGCGCCAGGCCCTTCTCGTAGTCCTTGCTGTACAGATCGAACGGCGCGCGGCCCGGCACAAACAGCAGCGCATCGTACTCAAGCGTACCCTCGGCATGGAAGCTGATAGTGCGCGCGGGATCGTCAAAGTCGTGGAACGTGGACTTGTAGAACTCGTTGTAATCCTTCTGCTCAACGTCGGAGCTGCGCTTTTTCCAAATCGGCATCATTGAGTTGATGGTCTCGAGCTCCTGGTAGTCCTCGTACTCGGGCTTGTAGTCGTCGCCGGCGTCCTCGGGCTTGGGTTTCTGGCGGCTCTTGCTCACCGTCATCTGAATCGGGTAGCGCACATAGTTGCTGTACTGCTGAATCAGGCTCTTGAGGCCCCACTCGGTCAGGAAGCGATCGTAGGTCTCGGCCTCGCCGTCGGCGTCGAGCTTCTCGTTCTCGCGCAGCGTCAGGATGACATCGGTACCGTGCTCAGCACGCTCGCCATCCTCGATGGTGTAGCCCTCAAGACCGTCGGACTCCCAAACGTGGGCGGTATCCTCGCCATAAGCGCGGCTGACGACCTTCACGTGGCTGGCGACCATAAAGGCGGAGTAGAAACCCACGCCAAACTGACCGATGATGTCGACATCGGAACCCTGCTGCTCGGCGTTCTCGGTCTTAAACTCCTCGGAGCCGGAATGGGCGATGGTGCCCAGATTGCGCTCGAGCTCCTCGGCGGTCATGCCGATACCGTTATCCGAAATGGTGATGGTACGGGCATCTTTATCAAAGGAAACACGGATGGCCAGGTCGCCCTGGTCGAGCTTGACACTCGGATCCTGCAGGCTCTTAAAGTTGAGCTTGTCGACGGCATCGCTCGCGTTGGAGATAAGCTCGCGCAGGAAGATTTCCTTATTGGTGTAGATGGAATTGATCATGAGGTCGAGCAGTTTTTTGCTCTCGGTCTTAAATTGACGCATATGCAGTCCTTTCGCGCTACCCCCGTCCGCAAAAACGGCCCGGTTGCCCGAGCCGCATTGCAGACCTGCTATGTTCAGACTTAGATTTTATAACCCATTAGCGCGCATATATACATACGGAATCGAAAAACTGTATGTCCAAACGCTCTGATGCGCCAATTGCCAAGGAGTGTCCCCGACTGCCGGCAGGAAAGGAACGTCCCTATCTGCCATCTACGCGCTTGGCCATCCAAACATGGGGCTGGCCCTCGTCTTCGTAGTCCACCGGGGCAATCTGCGTGTAACCCGCCTTGGCATAGAGTGGTAGCACGTATTCCTGCGCGTGCAGCTTAATGAGCTTGGCGCCGGCATCACGCGCGCACGTATCACTGGCCTCGACAATCTTGCTCGCCAAACCGCGACGGCGCATGCTCGGCAGCACGGCCACGCGCCCCATAATGTAGGTCTCCCCCGCCACGACGCCTTCGTCCAAGTCGCACGCCGGCAAAACTGGAGCTTCGGCATCTGCCGCGTACTCCAGTTCCTCGGGAAACACGCGCGAGCAACCGGCAAGCTCACCGTCTACATAGAGCGTCACATGGATGCAGTTCGGATCCTCGTCGATAGCGTCAAACTCATTCTCGTAGCCCTGCTCGTCCATAAAAACGACGCGGCGCACCAACGCCGCGTCATCAAAGCATCCCGTCTTAAGTTGGATATCCATGGCTGCCCTTTCATTCAATGCGAACGTTAGGGACAGATTTTAGCGAAAATGAGCTCCGCGCACGCTAAACTTCGCGCGAGCCTTCGCCAGGCAGTCGTAATGACCCACGTTATGGGCATCGCTCGCGATGAAGCTGTACAGGTTCTGATCGAACAGGCGCTGTGCCGGCTTTTTCTCGCGACCAAAGCGACCGCCGGCAATAAAGTCCGCCGAAGCCTGCAGCTTGCAGCCCATATCGACCAGGCGCTCCGCCACGCTTACATCCTTTTGAACCGCACGATAGCGCTCAGGATGAGCGATGATCACCTGGTAGCCACGGCACTGCAAATCGTAAATCGTGTTCTCGTACTCTCTAAACGCATACGCATCGGCATGCGTCGAAAGCTCGAGCAGAAACTCGTTGGTCCCATCGAAATGCAAGTGATCCGCGGCATCGATACCAAGCTCAACGAGCTTTCGATGGTTGACCTCGAAGCCCATCTGGAGCGGAAAACCGTCAGCGTTATCGCGCAGCAGCTCAAAGGCATCCCACATCTTGTCGTAATCAAAATAGGGATCACGGCAGTGAGGAGTGCAAACGATTCTGGTTACACCGGCCCGCTTGGCAGCCTCGAGCATCGCCAAGCTCTCTTCGAGATCGGCGGCGCCGTCGTCTACACCCGGCAAGATATGGCAATGAATGTCACGCATAGGTCAGCCTTAATCAACTAAACGTTTGCTCGGTTGGTGAAGATGCCCTTTTTGGAAGTGCCCTGACCGTCGGAGCCCTTCTTAACCTTCTTACCGTCCTTGGTGTAGTAAGAATAGTAGTACTCGCTGGTCTCGGTCTCACAGTAATTCATGACGGTACCGATGAGCTTGACCTTCTCGGACTTCTTAAGCTGGGCGATAGCGTTGAGCGCCTCTTCGCGCTTGGTAAAGTCCTCGCGCACCACGAACAGCGCGCCGTCGGTCAGGCTGGCAATCTCGGCAGCATCGATGAAGGTGCCGACCGGAGGAGCATCGAAGATGACGTACTGGAACTTAGCAGACAGTGCCTTGACCAGCTTGGCAAAGCGATGGGAGACGATGATGTCGGCAGGATTGGGAATATGCGGCTCGGCATCGAGGAAGTAGAAATTCTTCTGACCCGTCTCGACAATCGCCTGGTCGATAGAAACCTGCTCGGACAGGACTGCATAGAGTCCGCCGCGGGAGCGGACGCCGAGCATATCGGCAAGGGACCTGCGACGCATATCAGCCTCGACCAGCAGGACACTCTTGCCGCTCGTGGCGATTGCCTGAGCAAGATTAATGGAAACCGTAGACTTGCCCTCGTTGGGAATCGAGGAGGTAACGGTGATGGTGCGAATGGGGTCGTCCACGCTCGCAAAGCGGATGTTGGCCAGAAGGGTCTTGGCGGCATTCTGCACAACGAGCTTATCGGTGTTCTTTGCCTTAGCCATGCCTATTTACCACCTTTCATAGCCGGAATTCGGCCAACAACGGGAATACCCAGGAGCTCTTCTGCCTCTTCGGCACCGCGGATGCGGGTATTGAGCATGTCCGCCAAAACGACATAGGCAACTGCGATAAAGATACCGGCGAGGAACGCGACGGCAATATACAGCGTGCGCTTGGGGCCGCTGGGGGCTTCGGGGGTCTTAGCCTCGTCGATAACGTTGATGCTCTGGGCAGCGCCGACGTTCTGAGCGACCGTACTCACCGAGCTGGCAATGGCCTTTGCGACCTCAGCCGTCTCCTTGGCATCGGTGCCGGTAACCGAAAGCGTAATGACACGCGTGGTGGTCTCGGAGGAAACAGACACCTTGTAGTCATCCAAATCGGTGAGGCCCAGTTCTTTGGCGGCGCCGCTCTTAACGCTATCGCTATCCAGCAGCGTGGCGATATCGTTGGAAAGCATCTGGCTCGCCGAGAGATCGTTGTAGCTCATCTGACCGCTATCGTCGGTCTTGGCGAGAAAGTACATGCTCGACGTCGCGGTATAGGTGGTGTCCATCGCAACGAAGGACACGATGCCCATGGCGATCGCGCAGACCACCGGAAGGGTGATGACCAGCTTGAGGTGCTTCTTCAGCAGCTGGAACAGTTCGAGAAGGGTCATGCAGCTTGCCTTTCATTTCCCCAGTTCGGATTGACAAAACTGTCCGTATGTTATCGCATCTTTTTACCGAGACCAAACTCTATACATAAGAAACAGGCTCTCCTGTAAAAATGTCGGAAGCAATCGTAAAATTGCACAACAACGCCGCACCCGAAAGTCAAATGCGGCGTCTACATCAATATCTGTGTTGTATCGCTATGCGAATGGCTCGTCCTGCTGTATGGGAAACGTCACCGTAATGGTGGTTCCCACGCCCAACTCGCTCGACAGATCGAGCGCGGCGTGATGATACAGGGCCGCATGTTTGACAATGGCAAGCCCCAGGCCGGTTCCGCCGCGTGCCTTAGACCTACTCTTGTCCACGCGATAGAACCGCTCAAATACCTTCCCCTGTTCTTCAGGCGCGATACCGATTCCCGTGTCGACAACAGCGAGGAACGGATGGCCTTCGTCGTTGGTGCCGCACTGCAACGTAACCGTACCGCCGGGTCGATTGTAGCGGATGGCGTTGCTTGCCAGATTATAGATGAGCTCGTCGATCAAGCGCGACACGCCTTCGATGACCACAGGCTTGGTCTCATGACTTATCGTCACATTCGCCTGACGGGCGACCTGTTCAAGACGCTGCTCAACCGCATAGATCGCACGTGAGAGTTCAATAGGCTCCGTGGACCCAATGGGCACCGCCTCGCCCTCAGTTGCACGCTCGGCCTCGTCCAAGTTAGACAGCGTAAGGATATCGTTGACAAGCGCTGCCAAGCGGCCCGCCTCACGATAGATGCGACCGCCAAAGTTGCGTAGGTCGTCCTCGCCCTCGACCATGCCGTTTGCGATGAGCTCGGCATAGCCCGAAATCGCCGTAAGCGGCGTCTTGAGTTCATGGGTGATATTCGCCGTGAACTCGCGGCGCATACGGTCGTTGTCCGCTAGCACCGCCATTTGGCGCTTGAGTTCCTGGCGCTGCGACTCGATACGCTCAAGCATGGGGACCATCTCGGCATAGGCGTGCTCATAGCTACGACGCGGGTGATCCAAATCCACCTCTTGCAACGGCGCGATGATGGCACGGGACTCACGGCGCGCCATAAAAAACGAGAGCACTGCACCCGCTGCTGCGATAAGCAGCATCGGCGCCAGCATCGACAGCAAAATCGCCGCAACACCAGGCTGGGCCTGCGCCAAGCGAACGACCTGGCCGTTATCAAGGGTGACGGCGCGATACAGCATAATCTCGTCGAGTGTAGAGCTTGCGCGCTCCGCGGAACCCGAACCACTCTCAAAGGCCTCGATGACCTCGGGGCGATCGCCATGGTTGGGCAGTGTGGAAGGCGACGCCTCGTTGTCGTAGGCAACAGATCCGTCCTTATTGATCAGCGTGATACGAAGATCCTCGCGATCGAGGCTTCGCAAGAACGGAATGGGCTCCTGCTGCTCGTCGAGGGCGGCAGCAATGAGCTCGGTTTCCTGCGCCAGATTGGCACTCGTGGCATCCGCCAAAGTGTTTTGCACAAAGAACGCACCCAGCACCGTAAACGCCACGATAACCGCCATGGCGCAGACAAAGATCGTCACAAAAACGCGGTGCGACAGCGTATGTTTTCCCTGGGGGGCGAAGACCACGGGTTACTCCTCCGATGCGGTGGCCGCGGTGTCGTCGCCTTCGGCACCATCACCGGCAGAAGGCTCGGCCAGGCGATAACCCACGCCACGCACGGTCTCGATGGCGCTGGCATGCTCGCCCAGTTTTTGGCGAAGCGTCTGCACGTGCACGTCAACGGTGCGCGAACCGCCGTCGAAGTCCCAGCCCCACACGCTCTGCAGCAACGACTCGCGGGTAAAGACCACGCCGGGCTTGCGCATGAGATACTCAAGCAGGTCGAACTCGCGCAGGGTGAGCTTAAGCAGCTCGCCGGCAACGGTCACCTCGCGATGGCTGGGCGAGAGCACGATGTCGCCCACACTGAGCACATCGCTCGCCTGCTTGACCATGCCGCCGCGACGCAGCAGTGCGCGGCAACGGCTCGCAAGCTCCATGAGCGAAAACGGCTTAGTCAGGTAATCGTCGGCACCGCCATCGAGCGCCATCACCTTGTCGAGTTCGGTGTCCTTGGCGGTAAGCATCATGATGGGCACCGTCGCCGTCAGGCGATCGGCACGCAGGCGGCGCATAATCGCCAAGCCATCGGTGTCGGGCAGCATGATATCGAGCAGCACAGCATCGGGCACCCGTCGCGCCACGGCAGCTTTAAACTCGCCATCGCACGAAAAGCCCTCGGCCTCGATTCCCTGCTTGCGCAGCGCATAGACCGTCAAATCCCTGATGTTGTCATCGTCCTCGACGTAGTAGATCATGTTGAACCCCTTTGCGGCCGGCATGACCGCATCTTAACCCTAAAGGTACCTTTACGAGATGGTATCAGCCAAAACGTCCCGTCAAATAATCCGCCGTGCGCAGATCGGACGGATTTTTGAAGAGCTGCGCGGTGGGCGCGTGCTCCACCAACTCACCCAGCAAGAAAAACGCGACCGAGTCGGAGATACGCGCCGCCTGCTGCATATTGTGCGTAACGACCACCAACGTGCAGGTCTCCTTGAGCTCGCAGGCAAGCTGCTCCACCACCAGCGTCGACACGGGATCGAGGGCGCTCGTGGGCTCGTCCATCAGCAGAATGTCGGGCTGCACGGCAAGTGCACGGGCGATGCACAGGCGCTGCTGCTGTCCACCCGAAAGACCCAGGCCCGACTCCTTGAGCTTGTCCTTGACCTCATCCCACAGAGCGGCTCGACAAAGCGAATCCTCGACCAGCTCATCCAGCACGACGCGATCGCGCACGCCCATGCCACGGGGGCCGTACGCGACGTTGTCGTAGATGCTCATGGGAAACGGATTGGGGCGCTGGAACACCATGCCCACGCGCTGGCGAAGGCGGCAGATGTCGTAATCGCCCAGGATATCTTGACCATCGATCGCAATCTTGCCCTCGATTCGGCAGTCCTTGATACCGTCGTTCATGCGGTTAAAGCAGCGCAGCAACGTGGACTTTCCGCAGCCCGAAGGCCCGATGAACGAGGTGATCTGCTTGTCGCGGATCTTGATATTCACGTCCTTGAGCGCATGATGGTCGCCATAGAACAGGTCGAGGCCCTCGACATCGATGCGCGTCGGCGAGGCGGCAAGATCCTGCGCCGTGGGGCGCGTCGCGTCTCCGACTTCGCGCTCGTGCGCAGCCTCGGCTCGCGCCTCCATTAGCTCCTCGAGCTCCGTGGGCTCTATAGCCACACCAGCCGTCATACCGCATACCTCCACGTCGATATCAATTCAGCAGTATCGATAGTAGAAACCGCGGCTCATACGCACGTGAGCGCATTGTCAGGCGTTTGTAAGGGCGCCTACGCTACGCGGCGGGCAGCTCGATGGTAAAAACGGTATGCTCGGGCGTCGATTCGCACGCGATGGTGCCGCCATGCGCGCATACAATCTCCTTGGCGATGGCGAGACCCAGCCCAGCGCCGCCGCGATTGGTCGCACGCGCCGCATCCAGGCGATAGAACTTCTCAAAGATCACCTTGAGCTTTGGCTCAGGGATCGGATCGCCCTGGTTTATAAATCGTACGCGCACGCCGCCGTTACCCAAACGTCTGGCCTCAATCGTGATCATCGAGCCCTCGTAGCTATAGGCGACGGCGTTTTTCATGATGTTGTTGAACACGCGGGCCATCTTGTCGCCATCCACGAGCACCGTCAGGTCCTCGCGAATATCAACTTGGGCTTCCTTATGCTGCTCGTTGAGGATGGGATAGAACTCGTCAGCCACCTGAGCCAGCAGCAACCCCAGATCAACATAGCCGCGCGTGAGCACGATATCGTGGAAGTCAAAGCGCGTGATATCGAAGAACTCCTCGATGAGCGCATCGAGCCGGTGCGCCTTGTCGAGTGCCACGCCCGTAAAGCGCGCACGTTGCTCAACCGGCAGCTCAGGAGCCTCTTGCAGCAGCGAAAGATAGCCCACCACACTGGCAAGCGGGGTGCGTAGGTCATGTGCCAAGTACGTGACCAAATCGTCCTTGCGATGCGACTCGTCACGCAGAGCTTGCTGCACCTTGCGCTCACGGTCACGCACGCGGTTAAGGGCGCCCTCGACCTCCAAGAAGTCGCCGTCGATGTTATCCCAGGTGTCGGGGTGATCGATCAGGCGATCTTGAATACGAGCGGCCAGCACACAATCGGCATGCTGCTCGCCCTGCTCGTAGCCATGGTAGTACAGGGCGCGGCCGCAAAAGAACAGCACGCACACGGCAAGCGCCAGCACAAAGCCAAGCATGTTGAATACAAAGCCGGCATCGAACAACACCGGCCCTTCGATGCCGCCGAGCGCCATGGCGCCAATCGCCAACGTCATGGCCCACGCGGCACCGCCAATCACCACGCAACGGCGCACGATTTCGAATCGATCGATCAGCAAAAAGCCGACAAGCAGCACCGCTAAGGCTCCGGCGATGTTGTCGATGCCAATCAGCAGCAGGCTCAGCAAAAAGAGCAGCACCGTCGCAAGCGCGCGGTTGTCGACGACTGCCCGTACGTATTCAAAGAGTCGATCGGGCACCTCGAATGCCTGCCTATCGTCTTTTGTCATATCCACTTCCCCACCATCAAAGGCGCTATTCGATTATGTAGCCGACGCCCCAGACGTTTTTGATAAAGCGCGGCTTTTGAGCGTCGTCGCCAATCTTTTCGCGCAGGTGGCGAATGTGCACCATCACCGTATTGTTGGAGCCGGGCATAAAATCCTCGTTCCACACCGCGCGGAACAGATCCTCCACGGCTACCACGCTGCCGCGATGCTCAACCAGATACAGCAAGATGGAATACTCGATGGGCGTGAGGCGTACCGGTGCACCGTCCACCGTTACGGAACGAGCATCGCGGTTGATCTCCAGGCCGTCGAGCTGGATGGTCGGCGACTCGGCCGCCTGCGAGCGGCTACCGTAGCTGGTGTAGCGGCGAAGCTGAGCGTGCACGCGCGCGATGAGCTCCAGCGGACGGAACGGCTTAACCACGTAATCGTCCGCGCCAAGCGAAAGGCCCTCGATCTTGTCTTGCTGGGCATCGCGCGCCGTCAGCATGATCACAGGATAGGTATGGCTGAAACGGATCGTACGCAGTAGCTCAAAGCCATCGATATCGGGCAGCATGACATCCAACAGTGCCAGATCGAACTCCTGCTCCAGGATTGCCTTGGCAGCATCGGCCCCGCTATAGGCAATCTGGACATCAAAGCCCTCTTTTGTAAGGTAGATACCAACCAAGTCGGCGATGGCCTTCTCGTCATCAACTACCAAAATGCGCTCGTTCATGCGTGCTCCTCTCGCGCTCCATTATGCCCGAGGCGACGCACGCCACACACAACAAGCGTGGGTGATTAAGTCGGCCTTAAGCACCCTTGTGCCCGTTCGGGCGCGGATGTGGGCCACGCACGCACGCGATGATCGCCGACGCCGGCAAACGATATACTCTAGTTCCAGAAGAGACCATCCCGTCGAAAGCGAAATCCGTGAAGTCCCTCACCTCTTTTGCAAAGCGCTCAGCCCAGCTTGCCGCCGGCTTTGTCTGCGCTATCGCCCTTGCCGCTGGCGTGCCCACCGTCGCCGGCGCCCAAGTACTCACGACCGACAATGTTTGCGGCAAAACCGCCGATGCGCGCGGCATCACGGCCGAAAACCTGCCCGATATCGATGCGACCAATGCCCTCGTCATGGGCAAAGACGGCACCGTCTACTATGCCCGCGGCGCCGATGAGCAGGTCAAGATTGCCTCGATCACCAAGGTCATGACCGCAATCCTAACCGTCGAGAATTGCAAGATGGACGAGAAGGCCACGGTGAGCAACGCCGCAGCCACCGTGGGCAATTCAACAGCCGGCCTACTCGAAGGCGACGAGCTCACCGCGAAGCAGGCACTGCGCGGCCTGATGATTCCCTCGGGCAACGACGCCGCCATCGTGCTCGCCGAATATGTGGGCAAGAAGATCGACCCTAAGACCAAAGACGCCGAGGCAACATTTGTGAAAGCCATGAACGAGCGCGCTAAGAAGCTCGGTTGCACCGGCACGCTTTTTGAAAACCCGCATGGTCTGGACTTTGATGAGTGGGCTGGCGATATGCACTCAACCGCACACGACGTAGCGCTGATGATGCAGGAGGCCATGAAAAACGACACGATCCGCGAGGTCGTAGCGAGCGAAGATTCCTGGATCGAGGTCACGGGCGCCGACGGCACCGACCATTCGCATTCCATGGACACGCATAACTATTTGCTAGGCCAAGATGGCAACATCGGTGGCAAGACCGGCACCACCGATGATGCAGGCTATTGCTTTACGGGTGCCTACAACCGCGATGGCGACGAGATCTACACCGTCGTTTTGAACTCCACCACCACCGACCAGCGCTTTACCGATACCGCAACCCTTGCCAATTGGTACTACGGTCACAAGGTGACGGTCGCAATCGCCAACACGCAGGAAAAGACCGCCAACGGCAACCCACTTATGGCGCGCATTGGCCAAACCGACTGGACGGATAAGACGATCGACGCCACGCTCGCCGATCCTACGGCGCAAGCGACCGTGTTTTCCCTTGCCGGCGAGGTGACCGAAAAGGTTAGCTACGACGATCTTTCGGGCACGGTGCATGTGGGCGACAAGGTGGGCAGCGTTACGCTCAAGCAGGATGGCACCAAGATCGCCGTCATGGACCTGGTTGCCGACGAGGAAGGCGCAGGGCCGAATCCCATTGAGTGGCTACTCGTGAAGCTCGATCGCTTGGGCCGCCGCATCGACAACCGCCCGCTCACGACAGAAAGCGAGACCGTCGCCAAGGCGCCCGAGGTGTAGTGCGCAAGAATAATAAGCCCACTGAAGGGAGGCGTCCGAAAGGATGCCTCTTTTTTTGAGGTTCGAATCCCCAGCCGCCATTCTTGATAATAAAAAGGGCCCCAAATGGGACCCTTCTTCAAATTCGTACTGGCGGAGAGCTGGGGATGTCCGGGCATGCTGCGCATGCCCTCCGGCTTCAAAGCCTGGCGGCTTTTCGCCCACGGGCTACAAACGCTTTCGCGTTTGCTTAACGCCCGTGCCCTCTCGGGTTCGAATCCCCAGCCTCCTTTCTCCGCACAAAAAAGGGCCCCAAATGGGACCCTTCTTTCAAGTCATACTGGCGGAGAGCTGGGGATTCGAACCCCAGATGCCCTTTTGGGGCATACTCGCTTAGCAGGCGAGCACCTTCGGCCTCTCGGTCAGCTCTCCGTAACAGCCGTTCTATAGTAACCAAACAGCCAAGGATGAGCAAGAGGAAATTTTCTAATTGCCTAGCAGCCTTTCCTTCTTGAAAGCTTCGCCTACCCCAGCGAGCGGTTGAGGGAGCCGAGCTCGTCGTTGCCCATGGTGCGCCACATTTGGAAGATACAACCGCGCGCCAGGAAAAAGAAACCGTTGTCGACCAGTTGCACAGCGGCATCTGCCAGCTGATTCGTCACGGCGGACACTGGCGGCAGCTCTAGTCCAGCCTTGTGGATGGTCTCGACCGCTTCCTCGAACGTCGGAGGCCCGCTGACGCCCATCTCGTTCATAAGGCCCTGCATTTCTTCCAGCGCGCTGCTGCCCGACTCCTCGCCGCGCGGCACCAGACGGTAACAAGCCAGCGCCAGGTCGAGCTGATCGCAATTCCAATAGGCAAACGCCAAGCGATAGAACAGGTAGCCGATTGCAGAACGATCGCTGGCAATACGTAGGCCGTGGCGCGCCACCTCGATAATCTCGTCAAAGCGCTCCAGACGCGCAAGCACGTTGATGAGCGCAAAGTGCGACTGCATGGACGAGCGCGCCAGATCGTAAAGATGGCGCACCTCGGGCAGTGCTCGTTCAAAGTCCTCTTGCTCGGCGTAAAAGCTGCAGATCTCGTGCTGGGCAAAGTACAGCGCATCGGGCGCACGAAGGATTCGCACAGAGCGGTCTTCTTCCAACACCGGTAGCACCATGCGCACCAGCTGGTTATCGCAAAACTGCGTTTGAACCGGACCTGTCGCCAAAAGCTCGGCGACGGCGCACTTAGCCTCCAACTCCTCAACAAGACGGGAAAAGCCTTCAAAAGCACCTGTACGGTCGACTTTTGCCTGCTCGCGCAATTCAACAACACGGGCCACGTATGGGTCGTCGTCCTCTTCCATGACCTCCAGCTCGTCAGCCGTATCGGCAAGCAGCAGATCGCGCAGCGCCGGCGGCAGCATGCGATGGTCATCACGCGGACGAGCATGAACCTCCGCAGGTTCAATCGTCTCCGGAGCGGTTGACTCATATGCCTCAAGCACACGCTTGCACGGCATATCGTCCATGTCCATGCTCTCAAGATCCTTGGCGACAGGCACGCAATCGGCCAGATAGGCCGCGCGCCCAAAGAAATACGTTGCGACAACGCACTCGCCCTGCTCACTGTCGGGAGCAGCAATCTGCACATAGCAGCGCGTGATGCAGGTGCCCGCGGCAAAACACGCTGCCGCAAGCGTGAGCGCCACGCGCGCATCGTGCTCCGCGGCCCAGATCGCGCGCGTGTCCTCGTCCAACTCGTGCCAGGCGTCATCTTGAGCGTCGTATTCACGTTGTGGCATAGCATCAACGACAGACTGCCCAAACCGAACGAGCATGATCCCCTCGGCAACGTTTGCCCGATAGGTATAGTCGAGCCGCGTGACCACGTTAAGTGCCTCGACAATACGCGCGAAGCGGGTACGCACATCCCACTCACCGCCCGGCTGGCAAGCCACCGTACCCGGTTTGCCCCACGGGTTATCGCTCGAGGCCGTATCGAGCAGTCGGGGAACATCGTTGGTCGTCTTGGCGATATGCCACGCATCAAAGAGCGCGCAGCCCTCAAGGCTCGGCGAGGATGCCGCAGGGACCAATCCGGCCCCGATGTGCTCAAGGATGGCGGAGAGACGGTTAAGACGGCACTCGATGGCAAGCAGCATGTCAATCTCGTCCTGGTCCAGCAGGCTGCGATCAAAATTGAGATAGAAAAGCTTTGAGCGATCGATGCGAGCCAGGCTCATCTCGGACTTAGCGGCGATGGTGCGCAAGCGGGGCAAGTCAATTTCACTCATAAGGGCGGCGGCATAGCGCTCGATACCGCTCGGATTCTCGGCATGGTCAATGCGGTAAAGCAGCGTCTCGATAGCATCAGGGAGCGGTGCCGTGTTAAAGCCCAAAAACACCTCGACCGGCTCGGGCAACTTTACGAGCTTGATCTTGTCGACAACGTTTTGCATACCCTCGTCGAGTCCGTCGGCGTCCGCCGTGCTCGCAATGGTATTTTCGGAGTCAGCGAATATCACGTAGCGCAGGAACATCGATGCCATGAACTCACCGTAAGGAAGGGAGCGGGTCGAATTCCATGTCTCGTGGTCGGACTGCTCGCGCATGGGGCCTTCGGGAGAGCCGACGGTTCGCGCGCACGCGCGCATTGTGCCGTTGGCTCCCCGAACCACAATCTCACCAATACCGGAGTCCGACTCGTCAAGGACCAGTTCCATGTCGGGATCGTTGGGCAGCGGAGTCTCGCTAACGGGGCGGTCCACCTTGTACACCTCGCCCGAAACGCTTACGTAGCCCAAAAGCGACACATGACTTTTGCCAACGAATTCGACGACATAGCAAGATTCATGCTGATCCTCGCCAAAGAGTTTCCAGACCACGCCATATGAGCGTCCCGCAGGCTGCTCGGGCATCGCCGGAAAGCGCTTTTTGGGATCGAGAAACCTGAGCTTGTATGTCGGACGCTCTGCCACGAAGTATCACCCTGATCGGTCGCTTGAAGAAGGAGTGGTCGCGAATAAGTCGCGACATCTACTCGGAATCTTACACGAGTCGACAGGAAATCGTCCCTTTGGACGAAAGCACTCAAGCTGGCGCAAAAGAAAAGCCCCCGTTGCCGGGAGCTTTAATCTCAAATGGTGCGGCGTATAGG
>CAUAWV010000031.1 GCA_958433005.1 uncultured Collinsella sp.
CCTGCTCGCACGGAGAGCACATTAAGTGCTCTCCGGCTCGTGCGGAACTCGCGATGAACCTTACATTCCGCGTCGCCGGGCAGACGCCTCGGTGTTGAAGCGCGGCTTGTCATGAAAGCATCCGCAACATATATAAGTTGAAGGCCACATTAAGTGGCCTTCTTTATATTCGGAAAGTGTGTCCCGGAATCTGCCTTCGGAATGGGACGCAGTTTCCGCTTGAGGGCCTGTTGGGAAAGCGCATCCCACTTCAAGAGTAAATTCCGGGTCGCACTTTCCGCTAAGGCTCTCAACCGGAAAGTGCATCCCATTCCAAGCCTTAATTCCGGGACATAGTTTCCGGACAAGACATCAACCGGAAAGTGGGGACCACCCTGAGCGCCGATTCTGGGACACACTTTCCGAAACGCCGCGCATTCGGAAAGTGCGTCCCGCTCTGAATACATCCGGACATGGAATATCCGCTTATTAGGCCTTCCATCAATAAAGGGGCGCCCTCCCGAGCGGCGGGCTCGAAGTTCATCGCGAGTTCCGCACGCAAAGAAGGCCACTTAATGTGGCCTTCTTCTTGTGCAGGACTGTAGAGCAGGGAACTTCGTGCCCGCCGCCCGGGAGGGCGTTGCGTTTAGAAGATGGACCTAGCGCTTGTTCCTCCGGGACAAAAGAAGCGCGGCTATAAATGCGATGATTGCAAGCGTCAGCAACACCAAAAGCAACGTGAGTGTGCTGTCGCCCGTTGCCACGAGACCGAGCAAGCCGGGCTTCTTGCTGCCAGCAGACTGCACGGGGATCTTCTCGCCGTCGTCCTCGGCGGTAATCTCCCAGCGAATGGTCTTGTTTGCGTCGGCAAGCTCGTTGCCTACCGACGTCGGGACACTTAGTTGCAAATTGAGCACCGTGCTGCCATCGCTCGCAAACGTTGCGACCTGCGTGGGATAGGCAAACACGCTGCCCGGCGTTCCCGTCTGGAGCCAACCGGCAGACGCATCGCCCGCCGACGCTGTCAAGGTAATGGGCGACAGCAGGTGTGCCGTCTCGTGATCGACAACGGCACGCACAAACACGCGCACCTGGGACTTTACGCCCGTGGCACGAATCTCTATCTGCTGATCACGCACATCGCCAGGCATCAGATCTTTAAAGGCCAAAAACAGATCGGGCTCCCCCGAGGAGTCCGTCGCCCCCGATACCGTTAGCTGGCGTGCATTTCCGTCATAGGCAATCGTGGGAATGTCAGCAAACGCACGTGCAGGAACGGCGAGCGCGATAAGGCAGACGATTGCCGCCATCACGCAATGCAAGAAACACGCAACGTCTTTACGAATCGGAGAGGCCATACTTACGCACCTCCATGCGGCGGCACCAGCACGCCATCCTTGACTGCACAGCCCCATGCCTCTGCAGCTGCATCGCCGGGCGTGGATTGAATTGCCTGGGTCGAAATGTCAACGACCAGGTTCTTCCCATCTGCCTTCTGCTCAGTCACGCTCTTGATGAGCACATCGGTTTTGCCCATCGGAGCAACGGGAGACGTCCAGTAGTAGTACCCGTCGGACGCGACAACCCAAGACGAGGCGGTGTTAGAAGCAGATGCCTTGGACACACTGCCCCACGCAATGACGTAGTCGGTGCCGGCAACTGGTTCATCCCACAGGCGCGCGCCATTCTGGTCCTGCCAGTAGATATCCACCGCAACACGCAGGTATGCCGGGGCCGAGCCGTTGTTTGTAATCATGACGTTGCTCTTCACATTGCCATCGAGCTTCTCATCTACCAAGGGCGCCACCGAACCAAAACCAAACTCGTTGACCAGCACGCCCGTAACCGAAAGCCACGCAAAGGTACCGGCAGCGCCAGCCAACAGGAGAACGCCAACAAGGAGGGCGACGATTTGCTTGCGCTTAGTCATCCTAGTCCTCCTTCTTCAGCGTGCCGTTTTTCCAAACATTCTTGGCACGCGAGCCACCATCGACCCATTTGTCATTCGCGCGCGTGTTGACGCACGTCACCACGGTGTCGCCCGCACTCGAGGCAGACGAGATGATGAGCTCGGCAGATTTGCCGGGCGCCTTGCCCGGCGTGCTCAGCTCACCCTGGTAGCGCCATGCCCAAGCCGTATCTTCCTCGACGGTATAGATGCCAGCCGGAGCGGCGAACTGCACGCTGCCGACATAGCAAGTTTCACCGTTTTCGTCGCGCTGCTCGCTAACTTTCACCTCGACCATGCGCGTCTCGGCAGGAGAATCCTGCGACATCTTTCGCGTTACCTTAAAGCGGAACGTTTGCCCCATAGCGCTGACATCGGTCGTCTTTTTAACGATCGTCAGCGCATGAGTCTGGGCAAAGTTGAACACGGCTTTGCCGGGGCCCTGATCGCCCTCGCCCGTCTTCTTGGACTCCAGACGGTTGGCCAGGTCGAACGAGCCGTCACCCGAACCAAGGCTGTAGAGCGAGACAAACTTGCCGTTTACGGGCTCTTCCGCCACAGAAACACCCTCTGTACCAGGCCCGTAGCTTGCCCGCATTACCGTAACGGTCAGCCGCGTTCCCATAAACGGCTTGGCAAAGCAGACCTTAAACGGCGCCTTGTCGGCACTGTCATCGACGGTGTTGGCGGCGGCGGGATCGAGCAGCCACTTAAGCTGGGCGGTCATGGTTTCGGACTTCGCGGGATCAGACGTATCTTTGGCAACCACGCGATATGTAACGGGATACAGGTCCATGTCGCCCTTAATTGGCTCGTCCTTAAACACATCCCAAGGCTTCGTATCACCATCGGCGCCCACATATCGCCACTCCAAGAAGAGCTCACGCATATCGCCATTGGCGGCCGCACGCTCATCGAGCAGCGCGACGATCTTGGAATGGGCGTCCGGGTCGTATGCCACGGACTTTTGCTCCATCATGGGATTCCCGCTGTTGTCATAGACGGGGCGGCCGTTCTCATCCATTTTGGGAACATCAACCGTATAGACGAAGCCGGACTTGCCGTCCTGCGCACGCTCGTCGCCCGAGTCGACCGTCGCCGTAAAGAGAACCGACCCGTCGACACCGTGATAGCGCACCTTATGCGGCGCAATCTTGTACACCGCAGTGTACATCGCGCTCTTAAAGGGCTCATTGCCCTCGAGGGGATACTTGTCGTCACCGGTCATCAGGGTGTACTTGTTATCGGATTCATAGTCACGCGACCAGCCGACAAAGTCGTACTTGGTGCCATCCTTGCCGACAACCTCAGTTGCAGCTTTTACCTCCAGCGAAATTTGATCACCAGAGTCGGTCCGCGAAAGATAACGCACAGAACCGGGGTCATCCAGATTGGCATCGATATTCGATTGAACACGCACCGCGCTGGCGCGGTAGACCGGATACAACTCCATGGGGGCCTTGACCACGGTGCTTTTATTCACCATGGAAACGTCGTCCGACCAAACGACATAACCGTTGCCAGCTACCGGCTTAGTTTCCGTCCAGCCCACGAAGGCATTGTATGCGTTTGTTGCAGCATCGATATCGCCGACGTTATACGTTGGCAGCGGGATGCCGTCCTTAAGGCTGCCGAGAGAATCGCCCTGCTGGGCTACCTTACCGTCCACATCCCTGGCATTGAGATGGTACACAACCGCCAACGGCGAATAGTACGCCACAAATGTATAGGCCCCGCCGGGTTCCACCTGATGGGAATACGAGTTATCGCCGTTAGGTTCGATGTCTTCAACTTCGCCATTCGGAAGCTCGATCTCAACCTTCTGCAACTTATACAGCTCACCGCCTGCTTTATAAACCGGCGTCGTAACGTCAGGGGTCACCGTTGCCGTAGCAGGATTGGTGTCCGCGTTGATAACGGGAGCGATGTTGTAGCTAGGCACATTGACCTTGTCCGTACCCTCAAAACCTGCGCGATGCAGGTTGGTGGTGTAGCTGACGTCGTACTTTGCGTAGACGGGATAGGCATCCTGCCACTGGGTGACCTTGGACTCGTCGGTCGCCAGATACGGCTCTGCCTTATCCGGATCACTCGTCACATAGGAGTCGCCGGCGACGTCGTAGATATACTTCCAGACGTCAGAATCCTTCTGAACCTCGGCGGTCGAAATCCAGCCCAGGAACTTATAGCCCGGCACGGCCATGTCGGCATCGGTCGGGGAAGCTTCGAGGGTCAGGGGGCTCTCATACGATCCCTTCTCACCATCTTCTGGCTTTTCGGCCACTTTAACCGACTTATTAACATGCGGGTAGTAATACGTGAACGTCGGATCCGCCCCGTTCACCTTGGTCTGCAGCAAGTTACTCTCATAGCGCCGCGTGGCAGTCCTCACGACATTATCGCCCTTGTTGTAGAAATTAACGTCCGTGGTAATCATCGCGCGAACGTAGTACTTCTTATCTGTACGCACCATGCTCTCGATGGGATTTTTCACATATGTCCAATATTCACCATCGCGCTCAAGCGTCCAGAAATTCAGGCGATAGCGATCATTCACCGGTTTGACCGTTACGTTCAGCGAAGCCGAAGTCCAAGTATCGCTTAGCGTTGCAGCGCCTGGAAAATCGGTATCGGCATAGAGGTTTTTTAGAGTATCGGCTCCCGTATCGTTTTTAACGTTGTGCGAGTACGCGTTAAGGGGACTCACGACAAGGGTTTCCTTCGTGAAGCGCGTGCCACACGTTTCATAACTATCCTTTATACCGTGGTCAACATGCTCCGGGCCCCAGTGGACGACGTTTTCACGCACGAAGGTACTACCGACGTTTTCCTCAAAGGGCGTTTGATAGCGATTCCAAACGGAACAAAGTAGCTTGCTGTCCGTAAACTCATGGTTGGTATAAGCCCGAACGTAATAATCCACTCGGTACTCAAAGCGGGCGATGTAGGTATGCGGCGCGGTTAAATCGACATCGGCGGGGAGCGTATAGCTGGGATCGCGGCTTACGCGCACCTCAAGCGGGGCATCCTCGGTTCCCTTGTTTTCGTACCAACCCAGGAAGCGGTAGCCGTCGGGCAGCGAGCCGCCTTCGGACAAGGGCTTGTTGTCCACGCCGCGCACCTGCACCGTGTAAACGCTGGCCCCATCCTCGGCAGTCTGGACATCGACATGAGTGTTGCCCACGTCGACACGCTGGGTCGCATCTTCAAGCTCATCCTGTTCATTGCCCTCGAACACTGTCATGATGTTCGAGACGTAGTCGCTGTACACCGGATAGAAGTCGGTCGGGCCAAGCACGGTAATCTCGGTACCGGCAGGATAGAACGCGCCGGCATTTTTTAGCTCGGCGAGCTGGGTCGAGGTAATGGCTGCATAGCCACCGTTCATCTGAGCCTCTTCGCTCGGCTTCGTTGTCCAACCGATAAAGGTGGCGCTGGAAGACAGCGTGCCACGATCGGTAGGAGCGGCGGGGTTGAGCTTCGCGCCGTAGCGATACCAATCGCCCGATTTGTCGTGTGCAGTGCCGCTCTGGCAATCGAGCGTTTCGCCCTGGACGTTATAGAACAGCACCTGCGCCTCGTACGAAGCGATAAACAGGTCATTGCCCTTAAAACCGTCGACCCCCTTGGCATTATCGGCGGTATAGGTCGACGTATGCTCGTGCGCCTCACTCTTCTTGACCTGTTTGCCGGCAGTCACGGCATCGGCATCGGTCTTGCCGTCAAACCAGCTGTTATCGGCATCGATGCGGTTCACATTGACTCCGGACTCGCGGAACCAGCCCATAAAGCGGTAGCCGCCGTTCGCCTCGCTCAGCCCCGCGGGCTTTGCGGAGGTTTCCTGCCTGAACGTTACCGACGTATCGCCCTGGGCCGTTCCCGCCAGCACGGCGCTCACGGCAAAGGCATACGGGTCCGAGGTCACCTGATCAATACCAAGTTTGGTTGCCTCGATGGTCGCGGTGCCCGCACCGGGAAAATCGATCGTCGCCTTAACGCTCTGGCCATGCACGGGGATATTCAGTCTGTAGTCCATCGCCCACTCGTTGGCATGCGAACCGCCCAGGGCCCCGTCGTTAGCAGTCGAGCGCATGGTACCGGCACAAAAATCGTAGTCGTGCTCTTCCCACAGCTCACGCGTGGTATAGCGCTCGTCGTCCCACGGGCCATAGCCGTCGCCCTTGGTGGTACCGTCGCCGCCAAAAGAGGGGATCTTCTTCTTAGCCGCGGTACCCTGGCTGCTGCCGTTTAGGCTCACGCTCGGCTTAAAGTAGCACTCGGTGACCGTGGCGTCGCCCTTGTTGGCGCGCGCAGCAATACCGCCCAGGTTCACGTCGTTTTGGATGATGGGGATCACGGCGATGGGGTTGTATTGACGCGAGCTCAGGTCACCTGCAAAGTGGCTGCGGACGAGCTCATTGCCTTCTTTGGTTAAAATACGACCCGCCAGGCCACCCGCCCACGCGCGCGTCACGGCGACAACGCCCACGTACGACGCGGCATAGCTGTAGCACTGCGCCGTCGAGAAGCAGTCGATAATCTTGGCGTCGCCCGCCATACAGCCCACAAAACCCGAGGCGTACACGTTGTTGCCGCCCAGGGCGCCAATGGCCACGTCGTACTTATTGGTGACGTCGGTCATGCCCTTCTCGGCAATCGAGCCGTCGTCCTTACGCGTCGGCGTCACGCGGCAGTACTCGATAGTCGATTTCTTAACGTAGCCGGCAAACGCCGCCATATACAGACCCTCACCGCCGAGCGCCTGCACGCCCGAGGTCGTATTGTTGACGGCACGGCCGCCGCGAACCTCGCAGTTGTAGAGGGTGCAGCCGTCGAGCTCGCCGGCGATGAGACCGCCCTCAAAGCCTGCGTTGGTAATGAGGTTGAGAGCATTGTTGGCGCAGGTCACGTGCAGCGTGCTCTCCATGACCATAACGTTTTCGAAACGCGTATTGACGGCCTTGCCCACGATAATGCCACCGCGGAAGTCCGCCCACACGTTGGCGTCCTTGACCAGGAAGTTTTTGATGGTGGCACCGTTGGTCTCGGCAAAAAATCCCGTATCGCGCTCGGGGTCAAAAGCGTCTTTATCGTAGTTCAGGCCCTCAACGGTGTGGTTTTGACCATCGAACACGCCCTTAAACGGATGCTCCTTGTTGCCAAACGACAGATGCTTAACGGTGTGCGAGACAATGGTCTTCATGTCGTCATCATTAAGCACGATATCGTTATCGAGATAAACGTGCCAGCCGGACGTATCGCGCTCGCGCGACAGCGCCACATACGTCAAAAAGTCAGCCTCGTTTTTGATGTGGAATTCGGTTTTGGCCTCGGGCACATCCTCGGCATGCACCACCGTTGGCAGCGCCACAACGCAGCAAAGGGCAATCGCTGCGACGGCAACCAGCCTGCTAAGCATACCCCGGTTCATATTCTTGATCTTCATAGGCTAGTTCGCCTCCGGCCAACCCACAACGTCAAGTACGTCGAGGGCGGTATCGCTTGCCTGCTGGTTTTTGGCCTGCACGGCCTGAACATCGATATCGAGCCTGAATGAGCCGCCGCGCGCGGCATCGTGGTAGTCGCCCACAAAGCGCAGCGAGTCCATGAGGCTTTCCGTCATGGCGCCGGGGTCGAGCGTGCTGCCACGCCCGGCCAATCCGCGGTAGTAGTACCACCCATCGCCGCCATCGATCCACGGGGACCCCTCGCCCGCGTTCACATGAAACGCAACGCTGCCCGAAGCATCCGCGCTCGAACCGTCGGGCGCCACCGACGTCATGCGCAGACGCGCGCGAACGTACTCAGGCTGCGTGCCAGCGTTCTCCACGCGCACAATGCGGCTGATGTCAGAACCCCCGGCCTTGGTGTCGGGATAGTCCCCGTGCTCGTTGGGCTCAAACGGAATCTCCTCGCCCTGCTCGTTGAGGGTGTATTCGCAGACTCGTACCTTCACGCTGCCAAACGATAGAACGTTGTTCGCCGGAACCATATCAACGGTAAAAGCCAGCGTGCCGCACAGGCACGCCAGGGCCAACAGCGCCATCGCAGCAAGCGCCAAGGTGCGTTTCTGATTGTCGGAAAGATTGTTGAGCATTACGTTCGCCAATCGTCGATAAAAAGGGGACCGAGATCCCGGCCCGAAAATGGGGATGGGGAGCGGGCCGGGATCTCGGTGGGGAGGGATTAAGCCTGAGCCTGTTTCTTGGCCCAAGCCTTGGCCTGCTTAAGGGCATTGGCGGCAGCGCTGGTCTCTTCGCCCTTCTGGCCGTCGCCGAAGATGTAGGCGGAAACGACAATCTTAGGCTCAATCTTCTTGCCCGTACCGTCCTGGCCCGAGACAACATCCTTGCTCGTCATTTCGCTGGGAATCATAACCTTGTTAAAGAGCTCGTCGGTGTAGACATCCTGAGTAGCGTCAGCTTTCAGGACTGCAGGGCCGTTCAAGGCGTTCTTTGCATACATGAACAGACCGCTCACATACTTGCCATCAGCGTTCTGACTGGTCTCCCCTTCGACCGCCTTCCAATTGGAACCGAGCTCAAAGCACGGAGTCTTGGCATAGGGCGCGTTATCGTTGACCACAGCGTTCTTCACATAGATGAACACATAAGCGTCGTCGGAACCCTTCCCAATGCCAACATTCGGGTTCTTATCCATCGAGGAACCAGGGACCATCTTGTGGTCTTCGTCCTTATTCCACTTGGTCTCGAACAGATAAGCTTTGTCGACGTTATCCTGCTTACCAGGCTTGGTGGGTTCATTCTCATCAGGCTTCTTCTCGGGAGTCTCAAATTTGCCGATCGTAAACACGTTCTCCAGCGACTGATCAGCCGACAGCCATGCATAGGTGCCCACACCGGCAGCCAGCACCAACAGCAGCAGGGCGGCAATGATGCCGTAGCGCTTTTTCTTCTTGTTTTCCATCGTTCTCTTCCTTTCGAGAATCGTTTTCCCCGGCAACGGCCCCTACCGCCGCCGACGCTTTTCCCTGCCGCTATGAACGCCGCTCCCTCGCATGCACGCGGGTATGCTTGCCCGCAGGCTCGTCGGGAACCATCCGATCGAGCACTATCGACGCCGCGATCAGCAGCGTCAGAACGGCCACCACAACAAGCAAACCGGGCATCGTCGTGCAATATGCGTTGACGAAGCCCAGGTAAGGGACACAAAAAGAAACGACACCGATCACACGTGAAAAAGGCGTCTGCTCGGCGTCGTGCATGATGGTTCCATCTGCATTTTTGTTCGCAATTCCCTGCGTGCCGATCATCTGCGCCACAGGGTCGATCTGATACACCTGGTGCGTCACCACGGCGCCGTCCGATCGGTAAAAGGTTGCATTGTCGCCCACGGCAATATCCGTTGGCTCAACCTGGCGGACAAACACCATGGAGCCAACGGGAAGCTCGGGTTCCATAGAGCCCGAAAGCACAGCAAAAGGCGTGTATCCAAATGCGCGAGGAACAAAAGAAACGACGGCAAGGGCTATGACAAGCGCAAGCGCCAGACTGCTAAGAAGTGCAATAAAACGTTTGACTCCGCGCGCCGCCATAATGATTAATTCATCCCCATCGAGGCCTTATTCGACCCCTCCAAAGGTCAGCAAGTTTCAACAGGAACCGCAAGGCGCTTGAAAAGTGAGTCCGAAATAAGCCAATTTGGAATCTTTTCGTAATAAAAACATAGCGATGTGCTACATATTTTTCAATGTTTTATCGCTAAATGCTACTTATTTTGGCGTAAGTGGTCATTTATCCCCAAATTAGTCTGTTTTATCCAATACTTACGACTAACCCCCTACGCAACTTCCCCATAGAAGGTTCGTTTTTTGCGAAACTAAAATAATGGTACCCCCCCCCACATTAAAACAAACTACTGGAAGTGTCATTTATTTCCGGCCCCCCTTTGCCGGAGTTTTATGACAGCCCCATGTAGTTCGCAGCCCATAATCCTCTGAGAACCGTGTCCCAGAATTCGCTTGCGAAATGGGATGCGGTTTCCGCTTGTGGCCCCGTTGGGAAACCACATCCCACTCCGATCGCAAATTCCGGATCGCACTTTCCGCCAAGACCCTCAACCGGAAACGGCATCCCATTTCTCGGCCGAAAACTGGGATGCGGTTTCCACAGAGCCCCTCAACGGGAAACCGCATCCCATTCCAAAGGCAAATTCCGGGACGCAGCTTCCGCAACCCCACCCATCCGGAAATCCCATCCCACTCCGCACATATCCGGGCATAGAACAATCAGCTTATTAGGCCTTCCATCAATAAAGGGGCGCCCTCGTGTCACGAAAAAAGCCTCGAGAACTTCGAGGCTTTCACATTTGTATTGTTTTGCACGAAGGACCACGAACGGCGAAGCTACTCTCCCAGCACGGCCTTCTTGGCGGCTGCAGCCATGTTGTCCAGGTCTTCCTTGGTGGGATGGTCCTTCGCGGCAACCCAGTTGTCGAGCAGCATCTTAAATCGGGCGTTTTCGGGATCTTGCTCGAGCATGGCCTCGTAGCGCTGCTTGACCGCGGGGCCCATCTTGCCCTGGCACATCGCCCAGCCCGCAAGCTCGGCATCCTCGGCCAGATTGGAAGTTACGCGGTCAACAATCTGCTGGTAATAGCTCTGGTCGGCCCCAAAGCCGCAGGTGCCAAACAGGAACACGCGCTTGCCGTGCAAGGCGGAGAGCAACGCCGCGACCGAAGGCGTGCACGCGCCCTTGTCGCACCAAAAACCGACGAGCACCGTGTCGGCCGCGCAGGCGCCCTGCGCCTCGAGCGCAACCTGATCTGCATCCGCATCGTCGCTCAACGCCGCGGCATGGACAAACTCAACGCCCGCAGCCTGCAGAGCGCGCTTGATCGCGCCCGAAACCATCCTGGTATTACCGCTCTTGCTGTTAACCACCAAAGCGCACGTCATAGTCACGCTGCCTCGTTTCCCCCAAAACTAAAGCCACTAATGCAATTTATTAGATGAATATCTTAGTACTAACGTGACAGATGTAAACCACCTTCTGTCGATTGATTAATTTGCCCCACGGGCTTGCTTACTGGGCGAACTGACTGCGGTAGAGCTCGGCGTAGAAGCCGCCTGCCGCTAGCAGCTCGTCGTGTGTGCCGCGCTCGATAATCTGGCCGTCGCGCATGACCAGAATGCAGTCGGCGTTGCGAATCGTCGAAAGGCGATGCGCCACAACAAAGCTGGTACGACCGGCCATGAGCTCGTCAAATGCCGCCTGCACCTGCAGCTCGGTGCGGGTATCGATGCTCGACGTCGCCTCGTCCAGCAGCAGAATCGCCGGATCGGTGAGCATGACGCGCGCGATGCACAGCAGCTGTTTTTGACCCTGGCTAAACGTGCCGCCGTCCTCGCCGATCACCGTGTCGTAGCCGCCTGGCAGCTGCACGATAAACTTGTGCGCATGCGCGCGCTTGGCGGCCTCGATAACCTGTTCGCGTGTGGCATCGGGACAACCGTAGGCGATGTTTTCGGCCACGGTGCCCTCGAACAGCCAGGTATCTTGCAGCACCATGCCAAAGGCGCGGCGCAGGCTTGCGCGCGTGTAGTCACGCGAGGAACGGCCATCGACCGCAATGCGACCGGCATCGATATCGTAAAAACGCAGCAGCAAATTGATGAGCGTTGTCTTGCCGCAGCCTGTGGGGCCAACGAGGGCAAAGCGCATGCCGGGCTTAGCCTCGATGCAGATGTCCTGCAGCAGCTTGCGGTCGGGCACGTAGCTAAAGTCCACGTGTTCAAAGGTCACCTCGCCCTGCGGGGCGGCAAGCTCCACGGCATCTGGCGCATCGGGCTCCTGCTCGCGCGCATCGAGCAGCGCAAACATGCGGCGCGCCGAGGCGTACGCGGTCTGGATCTGCGTAATGACGTTGGTAACCTCGTTGAACGGCTTGGTGTACTGGTTGGCGTAGGACAGGAAAATCTGCACGCCGCCCACCGTGAGCGCCGCCGGCACGCCCGTGATCACGCCCACGCAGCCGATCACAGCGACAACGGCGTAGATGATGTTGTTGATAAAGCGCGTGCCGGGATTAGAAAGCGAACCCATGAACTGCGCGCGCTCACCTGCCGTATAGAGCTCGGCGTTGAGCGCGTCGAAGCGCGCTTGGGCGTTGGGGCCGTAGGCAAAGGCGTCGACAAGCTTCTGCTCGCCTACGTACTCCTCGATATGACCACCGAGCTGCCCTTGAATACGCTGCTGCGCCGTAAAGCTCTTGTTGGAAAGCTTGGCGATGGCGCCGGCTGCAAAAATGGAAAGCGGCGTGACGAGCACCACCACGAGCGTCATGGCCAGGTTAATGGAGAGCATAAACGCGAGCGTGCCCACGATGGTGATAACGCCGGTGAAAAGCTGCGTGAAGCCCTGCAGCAGACCGTCGCCCACCTGGTCGACGTCATTGACCACGCGGCTCATAAGGTCGCCGTGGGCATGGCTGTCGATAAAGCTGAGCGGCATACGGCTGAGCTTGTCGCTCGCCTCCACGCGCATGTCGCGCACCGTTTCGTAGGACAGGCGGTTGACGCAGTAGCCCTGCAGCCACTGGAAGGCCGCAGCACCCATCACGACAATCGCGAGTTTGGTAACGAGCGGCAGCAGCGCATCGAAGTCCACCTGCCCGGTGGCAACGATCAGGTCGATGCCCTCGCCAATGAGGATGGGCGTGTAGAGCTGCAAGATCACCGAGATGGCAGCGCTCACAAACGACGCCGCAAACGAAATGCGGTGCGGGCGAACATAGCCCAGCAGGCGGCGGGTCACCGCGCCCACGGGATAGCGCTCGGGGTCGCCGGGCTGGCGCGGGCCGTCCCCCAGGTCGTTGAGGTTATCGTTGCCAGACACGTTGGCGGTCATCGTGGCGACCGAGCCGGAAGAAGTGTACGGATTCATTTAGCAGCCCTCCTTTGCGCAAGTGGATGCCAGGGCGCACGCGGCGCCTGGGGTGGACGTGGACGTCGCGCTCCCCCGCTGACCCTCGAGCTCCTCACGACGAAGCTGCGACTGGCAAATCTCGCGATAGAGCCGGCAGGTCGCGTACAGCTCATCGTGCGCGCCCAGGCCCGCGACCGAACCGTGGTCGAGCACGCAGATCATGTCGGCATCGCGCACGGTCGAGACGCGCTGGCTCACGATCACCGTGGTCAGTGGGAGCCCGCCCGCGGCGGCACCGCGCACGCTGCGCTCGCGGATGGCATGGCGAAGCGCCGCGTCGGTCTTAAAGTCGAGCGCCGAGGCGGAGTCATCCATGATTAGGACCTGTGGAGAGCCCACCAGGGCACGTGCGATGGTCAGGCGCTGGCGCTGGCCACCGCTAAAGTTCTTGCCGCCCGCCTCGACCGGGGCATCGAGCCCCTGCGGCTTGTTGCGCACGAACTCGCTCGCCTGCGCCATGTCGAGCGCCGCCCAGAGCTCCTCGTCGGTTGCCGCCTCGTCGCGCCAGGTTAGGTTGCTGCGAATGGTGCCGCTCACCAGCGACGCTCGCTGCGGAACGGTCGCGACCACGTGGCGCAGCTGATCGAGCGGCCAGGTGCGCACGTCGGCGCCCATCACGCTCACGCTGCCGGTGCCCGCATCGTACAGGCGCGGGATGAGCGAGACGAGCGTGGACTTACCACTGCCCGTACCGCCAATAATGCCGAGCGTCTTGCCCAGCGGGAGCTCCAGGGTCACATCGTTGACGGCGTTGGCAGCGCCCGCGCCAAAAGAGAAGCTCGCATGGCTCAAGCTCAGCGCAGGAACTGGAGCGACATTGCCCGGCTTGAGCAGCGCGACCGGCTGGTTGCCCCCGTCGGTGATGCTCGGCTCGCAATTGAGCACCTCGTTGATACGCGACGCGCTGGCGCTCGCCTTGGTAAAGACCACGACCAGGTTGGCGACATACACGATGGAGGTCAGGGTCTGCGTCATGTAGTTCACAAACGCCATGACCTGACCCTGCGTTAGCTCGCCCACGTTGACCTGGATGCCGCCCACCCACAGGATGGCGCACACGCCCAGGTTCATCACAAGAAACGTGACGGGGTTGAGAATCGACGAGAGCTTACCCACCGCGATGGCAGTATTGGCCTGGTCATCGGCGGCCTGGGCAAAGCGCTCGCGCTCGTGGTCCTCGCGCACGAAGGCGCGAACCACGCGAGCGCCCGAAAGCCCCTCGCGGCAAATGAGCGCGATGCGGTCGAGCTTTGCCTGCAGCTGCTTGTAGTACGGAATGCAGCGCGCCATGACAAACCAAAACACCAGGCCGATGGCGGGCGTGCAAATCAAAAAGATCATGCCGAGCTTAAGGTCGATGACAAGGGCCGCGCACATGGAGCCCACCGCCAAGAAGGGCCAGCGGATGAGCATGCGCACGCCCAACGCCACGGCAAGCTGCACCTGGTTGACGTCGTTGGTGATGCGGGTGATAAGCGACGGCGTGCCAAAGCGGTCGAGTTCGGCATAGCTCAGTTTGTTGATGTGCTCGTAGAGCGCGCCGCGAATGTCGGTGCCCATGCCCTGCGAGGTCAGCGCCGCCATCTTTTGGCAGACGAGCGTAAACGAGATGCCGATCACAGCCATGGCGCCAAGTACCATGCCGTAGTGGATAACGGCGTTGACATCGTGTGCGCCAATACCCTTATCGATCATCTGGGCAATCACCAGCGGCGTAAGCAGGTCAAAGATCACTTCGATCAGCTTGCACGCAGGGCCAATCACCATATATCGGCGAAACTTACCACCAAAACGCCTGAGCAGCTCAATCATAAAAAGGCGCTCCCTATCATCATTCACACTCAATTCGAATCATGATAGTACGGTGAGCCCAAAAATTGCGTAAGCAGCTCGTCATTTCTAATGGGATTCGGTTTCCAGAGAAGCGGAGAGGCGCGCATGCCCGGCAAGTTACGGGTCGATCACTTGGTATACTTACATTAGTGCTACCAAGTTGATCCGCCGACCCTTGAAATGAGGTGCCGAGATGAACGACATTCTCGCAAGAAGAGCAAGACGAGCAACTGTGGGCATCGCCCTTTCCGCGGCACTTGTCGCGGGAATCGCCCCCGTAACGGCGATCGCGGCAGAAACCAGCGCCCCCACCGGTGCGGCCGTTTCGCAGACGAGCGCCGCCAACGGCAATTCGGGCGCCCTGCAGACGGAAGATGCGGCCGCCGCAAAAGACAAAGCGTATGCAGCCATGCAGGAAGCGCTCAAAAACCTCGAGGCCGCAAAAGACGCCGCAAGTCTCGAGAAACTTGCGGAAATCGATACTAAAATTGCCATTTTTCAAGAGAACTACGACACTAATTTGGCGCAAGCCGCCATATATAAGGAATCCCTTCCTACCATGCAAACGAACGTCGATGCAGCTCAAGCCGAATGTGATAAGGCCCACAACCGGACAAGAGCCCTTGAGGCAGAATTAAATAAAATCGACTACACGACTCCTGCCGAAACTATTCGGCAGTTGCAAGAGGCGATCACAGAGGCAATAATGCAAGAAAATTTCTGTGAAGATAAGCTTGAGCACTGCCGAATGCGCCTCGAAAGTCATAAAAGCCTGATTTATTTCTTTGAAAGCGAGGTGGAGTTTAATAAAACCCATCTCGACGGAGAAACAGCCAAGCGGAATGCGCTCCTCGACGATTTGAAAAGAGCGCAAATAGCCTATGACGATGCCTGCAAAGCATACGAAGAGGCAAAGGCCGCGGCGGACAAGGCCGCCTCGCCCGAGATAACGAAACCGACCGAGACAGCGCCTCCCTCCGGCTCAACGCAACCCGCCAAGGCGACACCGCCCGTTGCCTCACCTGCAACCGGTAAAGACGCCCTACCAAGCTCCATCAAGCAAGCGAGCACAAGCAGCGGCAAACAAGCAGATACGACCGCCGACAAGCTCGCGAACACGGGCGACGCAGCGCCGAGCGCAATCGCACTCGCAGCAGTCGCCGCCGCAGGCCTCGGAATAACCGCCACGGCTACACGCCGCATCAAGAACTCAAAATAGCCGCCAGCGGTTATTGTCTTCGCCAATCCACAAGCCCAGAGACAAAAAGAGGCCCGTTTCCCCAACCCAGGGAAACGGGCCTCTTTACTTGTAAAAACAAATGGTAATGCCACTGTCTCTTGAAGCACATCGCCACCGCGCTCCAAACAACGCCAACGAGCAGCATTCCTTAAGGGATAGATTTAATTAGGCTAACGCGCCTTTACGGGTGATTTTTGGACGAAGTGGTCCCGGTGCCGGCGGGCTGTTTGGTAGTCGAGCGATCCCGCAGGCAAAGCCGAGGACCAGCGAGGCACCAAACAGCCCGCCGGCACCGGGACCGCATCGCGGCACCAAAAAAGCGCCCGTGCGCTCGATGGATTCGGATGCCCGACAGAGGCTCCTTATGGCTGCTTCCTTCCGGACCTGACCAGATTCGGAACATGTCGTCATCCGAACCCATCGAGCGCGCTAGGCGCTCGGTATATCTTACCTGCTCCCGCCCGCCAGAGCAAGTGGGGCGAACCCATCGGATGGATTCGCCCCACTCGTCCATATCGCTAGCGGCGCCTGCGGTACAGGACCGCGCCGCCCGCTGCGGTCAGCGCGCCGATGCCGGCCATGGCCGCGAGCGCCTCGACCGGCAGGCTGCGGTCGCCGGTGTCGGGCATGCCGCCCTTGGAGCTGTCGCCGGAGCTGCCGCCGGAGCCGTTATCGGAACCGCCGCCCGAGCCGCCGCCCGACGTGCCGGGGTTCTCGGGGGTGCCGGGGGTCCCGGGATTCTCGGCATAGCTATTGGTGAAGACCGGCGGTATGTTGGCGTCGCCCTCGTAGGAGACCTTCGCCGACAGATAGCCCGTCTTGGTGCCGTCTGCCGCCTCGTCGCTCACCGTGACGACGATCCTGTGCACCGCCTTGTCGTAGGTCACGTGCGCCTGGCCGTCGTCGACCTCGCTCACCGTGAAGGTGTAGGTGCCGGCCTGCTTGAAGGTCAGCGCATCGAACGTGACGCTGCCGTCGGCGGCATTCTTGGCGGTCGACATGACCTTGCCGTCCCGGCCCTTGAGCTCAAAGCTAAACTGGCCCGCCTTGAGCTCGGCGCCCTTGAGCACCTTGGCGGCGCCCAGCCTGAGGGTGACGGGCGCGGCCTCGTAGCCGTTGGTAAAGGTCACCGAGGTGTCGCCCACAGCATTGCCCTCGGCATCCGCCAGCTCGTGCTTGACGGTAAGCGTGCCGTTTTTGGCATCGGCAACCGTCGTGCGCACGCGGTACGTCGCCCTGTCGTACGTCACGCCGCCCGCCGTGCCGGCGACCTCGCGCAGCTCGTAGCTGTGCGTGCCGGGCGCGGTGTAGGTGACGGGGCTGAGCTCGACCGTTCCGTCGGCGGCGTTCTTGCCCGTCACCGCGACGCTCTCGCTGCCGTCGGTGGCGATCTCGACCAGCTGGAACTCGAACTCGCCCTCGGCCAGGTCACGGCCCTTGAGCTTCTTGTTCACCTTGATCTGGTCGGTGACGGAGCTCGGCGTCGGATTCACGCCGTAGGTGTTGGTGAACTCGAACGCGCCCTTGCCCTCGGGCGTGCCCTCTGCGGGCAGGACCTTCGCGACAAGCGTGCCCGCGGCGGTGTCCTCGACCACCCTGACCGTGAAGGTCCTGGTCGCCGTCGCGTCATTGACCACGCCGTCGACCGAACCGGACTCGCTCACCCGGTAGGCGAACGTCTTGGTGCGCAGGCCGTCGCCGTCGATCTCGGCGTCGTCGAGGTCGCTCGGCTGCTTAAACGTGACGTGGCCCAGCGCGACGTTGCCGGTGGCGTCGTTGGTCGCCTCGGCCACCGTCTTGCCCGAAGCGTCAACCGGTGCGGGCGCGCCGTCCAGCGGCTCAATCTTAAAGGTGTACTTGCCCGCGATGTCGGCCTGCGTGAGGCCGAGTCCGGCCTGGCCGAGCGCCAACGTCTTGGTGCCAGCGAGGTCGACCGTCGCCTCGCCGGCGCTATAGGCATTCACAAACGACAGCGTGCCGTCGGAGCCCTCGGGGTAGGTCACGGCCACATCCAGCCCGCCCTTGCCGTTATCGGTCACCTTGACCGTGATGCCGAAGCTCGACGTGGCCGCCGTCACGCCCGCAGGCAGCCGGTCCGTACCGTCCTCGGAAACGGTATAGGGAATGACCCAGGAGCCGTCGGCGGCCCTGGTAGCGGTGCCGTCTCCCACCATCCGCTCGAGCGCGTCAGTAGTGTAGGCAATAGGCGAGAACGCAAGTCCCGCGGCCTCGCCGTCGCCGGAGGCCTGGTTGGTCGCGGTCGCGACCACGTTGCCCCGGGCATCGCGGACGGAGAACGAGAACTCGCCCGCCGCCGCGGCGCGGCCCGTCAGCGTCTTGGTGGCGTTGATGGCCACGTTGCCCTCGCCGCCGAGCGTTCCAGTGGCCTCGTAGGAGTTCTGGAACGCGACCGTCACGGGCGCGGGCGTCGCCATGGCGTCATCTGCCGTGGAGACCTCGCTGCGGGCGACCTCGACACCGTCCTTGGCAACTGTGGTCGTGACCGTGAGCTTGCCCGTCGCGGCGTCGTAGGCGGGCGCGATGGTCACCGTGCGCGGCGCGGTATCGTTGGTGTAGCCCTCGCCGCCGAGCTTGGTCTCGGCGACGGTGAAGCTGTAGACCTTGCCCGCGTCGGCGTCGGTGAACTTCACGTCGCCGCCCGCGGTCCCGCCGATGATGTCCATCAAGTCGGCCTCTCCGTCATCGGCAGCGGCCGCGGCGTAGGCGTCCCTGTCGGTCTTGAGGCCGAGCTTGGCAGCCGTCTCGGCGTCGGCGGTCACGGTGAAGGCGAACTGCCCCGCCTCCATGGAGCGGCCGGAGAGCGTCTTGGACAGGCGCACACCCGCGCGGGCCGAGTAGTCGAGCTTGGTCGTGTAGGTGTTGATGAAGTCGCCGCCGCTCGCCTGCGCGATCGCGGGCGTCGTGGCCGTAAGGTTGCCGGAGCCGTCGTCGGTCACGGTCACCGTCATCGTGGCGACGTGGCCGTCGTAGGCCACACCGGCGATGGCAGAGCCGTCATCGGGCCTGACCTCGCACACCGTGTAGGTGAAGGTCTTGGCGCGCACGCGCTTGCCGCCGACCTCGGCGAACCCGGCATCTTTGATGTCATTGAGCGTGTAGCGGATGGAGCCGAAGTCAAAGGCGACCCTATCGCCCGCCTTGGTGCCGGCGGCGGCCGTCACACTGACGGTCTTGGAGCCGTCGGCAGAGCCCTCGGGCATGGGAGCGCCGCCCTCGCCCGCGAGCGTGAACTGGAAGCTATCGCCCTCCGCCCAGTCGCGGCCCTCGAGCGTCTTGGTGAAGAGTCCCGCGGTGGAGACGTCCCTGCCCTCGGTGGCCGTTCCGTACGTGTTGGTGAACGCGACGGTCGCGCCGTCCTCGGTCACGGTGCCCTCGGCCTTGGAGCCGTCAGCCCCGTTAACAGCAGTCGTGTAGCCCTCGGCGGTGTCCTCGGTCACGGTGTAGTGCGCGCCCACGGGCAGGCCGGCAACGGTCTTCTCCCCGCCGTCCTTAAGCGTAAAGGTCGCCTTGCCGTCCGTGAACGTCACGGCATGCTCGCCCTTGCCGAAGGTGCCGGAGACGGGCTCGCCGTCCCCGTCGGTCAGCGCGACCGTAAAGCCGAACTCGCGCTGGCTGTCGCCGCCGACGACCGTCTTCTTGACGGTGAGGCTGCCCTTGCGGGACACGCTGTTGTGGGTCGTGTTGGTCTGCGACTCGTTCTCGCCCACCTCGACCTTTGCGGTATTGGCGATGTCGTCGACCACGGCGGCTTCGGCGGAGACCTTCACGTCGAAGCTGAGCGTGCCCGTGGCGCCCGCATTCTGTTGACCGAGAGACCAGGTAAGGGTGCGCGTCGCGGCATCGTAGGTGGCACCGTCGGCAGAACCCTCAACATAGTTAACGCCCTTGGGCAGGACATCGGTCACCGTCACGTCGGCCGCCTGCGCGGCGCCCCTGTCGTCGACGCTGTTATTGGCCCAGCCGATGGTATAGGTGAGGGTATCGCCCACGCCCACCGGCTTGCCGTCCACATCGACCTTGGCGCCCGAGACGTCCGCCTTGGTGACGGTCTTGGTGTTGTCGTGCGGCGTGAAGGTGTTGGTGAAGGTCTTCTTGCCCCGCTCGTTGGAGATCTCGGCCTTAAGGCCGGAACCGGTCTGAGTCACCGTGACGTCGAAGGTGTAGGCGTGCGCATCGTCCTCGATCAGGACATCGCCGCTTGCCTTCTCGGTCACGGTCGCGTGGTAGGCACCCGGATTGGCGAAGCTGAGCTCGCCGAAGGAAACCTTGCCGTCCTTGTCGTTCTTCGCCTCGATCGGGTAGCCCTCGAGCACATTGCCCGCGCCGTCGGCGAGGGAGAGCTCAAAGACGAACTCCCCCTCCTGGAGGCCGGGCTTGCGGCCGCCCGCGAGCACCTTGGTGAGCTCGGGGACGGACGCCGTGGCGGGGGCGGGGTCGAAGGTGTTGGTGAAGGCGGCGGAGGAGACCTGGTCTGCCGCGATGGAGCCCTCGGCCTTGGAGCCCTCGGCTCCGTTCACCGCAGCCTTGTAGCCAGCGGCGGCGCGCTCGGTCACCGTGTAGGCAGTTCCCGCGGGCAGCCCCGTGATCCTCGCCGTCTGGCCATCTTTGAGCTTGAGGGTCGCCTTGCCGTCCTCGAACGTCGCGTCACCGTAGGTGCCGGACACTTTGCGGCCCGCGGCATCGGTGGCCTCAACCGCAAACTTAAATGTCTTGTCCGCGTCGACCGCCAGGCCCTCGCGCGCCACGACGGTCTTGGAGACATCGAGCCCGCCCGTCTTCACAGTGTTGGTCACGGTGAAGCCGCGCTCGGCGTCGCCGGAGACCTTAGAGCTGTAGCCCTCGACGGCGTCCTCGGCCACGGTGTAGCGGACCTCGGAGCCGGACTCGGAGTACTTGGGCAGGCCCTTGAAGGAGCCCTTCCAGCCGTTGGACTCGTTGAGCTCGATCGACTGGCCGGCGTCCTCGCCGTCGGCGAGCAGGCGCACGGTGGCCTTCTTGGCCGCCGGGCCGACCCACTTCTTCTCGACGGGCACCGAGACCTCGGCCGTGGAGGTGTTGGTCACGGTGAAGCCGTGCTCGGCGTCGCCGGAGACCTCGGAGCTGTAGCCCTCGACGGCGACCTCGGCCACCTTGTACTTGATCACGGCGCCGGAGGCATCGTACTTCGGCAGGTTAGAGAAGACGCCCTTCCAGCCGTCAGACTCACTCAGGGTGATCGAATCGATGACGGTATCGCCGTTCTTGAGATTTACTTTTACCTTATCAGGATGGGGAATCCTGGGGTTCTCCCAGACCTTTTTGATGCGAATGTCGATGTTCTCGGACTTGCCGATGATGACACCGCCGTTGGCGCCGATGCCGCCTCCCCGCTTGGCCTTATTGCCGGAGATCGTCAGCGACGTCTGGCGTTTGCCGAGGTTATACACATCCTCGCTCATCACAGATTTAAGCGCGACGTTCGGCGTGGCGTCGGTAAAGGACAGTGGCTCGCCGTTGTCACCATCGGGCGTGAATCGCGGGATTTTGGGGTTTGTTTTCGCAAAAGTGCCTTCGGGGTTAAACAGCCCACCGTCTCTGTACCAGCTGACCTTTCCGCCGCCCGGAGCGCGGTTGGCCAAGGTCAGTTTGTATTTGGCGTCTTTGAAGCCGGTGAAGACAAAGTCGTCTCCCGCCTCATAGGCCGTATTCCTGGCGATCAGGCCGCCGTCCTGGACGTAGACCTTGGCATCTCCGGTCGGACAGAACCACATGCCGCCGCCCTGCCCATCCGCATGGTTATCAACAACGCAAGCGTTTTCGATATGGAGCGTACTATAGCCAAGATACTCGTTGCCTTCGCTATACACGCCGCCGCCCATGCTCCAAGCAGTATTGTCCTTAATCTCGCCCGCGCTGAGCGTGACGCCATCCGAATAGCTATAGACGCCTCCGCCGGCGGAAGCGGAGTTGCCAGATACGGAGCCGCCCTGCATGGTGAAAGCAGTATTCCCGTTTTCGCGGCCCTGACAGCCCGGGTCGACCACACACACTCCGCCGCCTTTGCCGTTGCCAGTCACTACGTTGTTCTTGATCTCACCACCCGTCATGGTGAACTCGGCGTTGCCCTCAATGTGAACTGCTCCAGAGGGATCGAGGGAACCCGCCTCCAGTTTACTGCTCCTGTTGCCGGAAATCTGACCACCAGCCATCGTGAACTTGGCTCTTTGGCTATCGCCCTCCCCCTCGCTGTACGCAAGGACCGCGCTGCCTCGATAGCCGCTGTTGCCCTCGATGCTGCCTCCACTCATGTCAAAGCGGGCATTGCCCATCAACATGACGCCAGAAGATGTGAGGTGATAGCCGTTAGTGTCTCCGGTAACGACGATTCCGTTCTTACGGATAACGCCGCCCTTCATGACAACATGAGCGCCGTCTTTCGCGTGGACAGCGCCGCAATACGCGTCCTTAAGTTCGCACTGCTCGATAACGCCGCCCGTCATGGTAAGCGAAGCCTTGTCTCCCGACACGTCGATGACACCCGTATTGACGGTGTTCGCAGCGCCGTCGCACACAACGGCCTCGTCAGAGAGCACAACCGCTCCCCTGCTAGAAATAATGGCGCCCTTGTTGTAGCGACCACTCAGGGACACTTTCCCCGACAGCTCGAGGGATGCCCCCTCGGCAACATTGACCAGTACGGAGAAGCCGCTTTTCTTTGCCAAGATGGTATAGGGCTCATCCGACGTGATCTTAATCATCTTCCCGGCAGGAATCGTGAGCGTGGAGCCAAGCTTCACGTGCTTTTTCAGGGTGATGACGGTTTCCTTGTCATAGGGGGCCTCGTCGACCAGATCCTGAAGGGTCTTGGTGCTGTCATCGCTCACGGTACCGCCGACGCCGTCATCGATGGACTCGCGCGTGTAGACGATATCGACGCCAAAGAACGGGAGGTTCTCCGAGCCTTTGATGTCGTCCATGCTGTTTTCGATTGTGATCTTTTTAACCGTGCTGCCTTCAAACATACCCGAGGGTATTTCGGTGAGGCCGCGCCCGATCGTCACATCCTTCACGCCACCTACGCCCGAGAAGGCCGCCGTGCCAACGGAAGTCACGGAATCCGGAATGGAAAGCTGCTCCGGCAACGTGCCGTAATAGAAGGCGTAGTTGCCAATTGTCTCAAGTGTCCTGGGAAGCTGGACGGCGACGTTGCTCTGGATAAAGGCCCACTCACCGATACTCTTCAGGCTGTCGCAAAGCCCCACGATCTTAACCGGTGTGTAGCAGAACGCATTGTCCGGAATGTTCTGAAGCGAGGACAGATCCACGGACGCCTGCAGATTTTTGCACTCGTAAAAAGCCCCCCAGCCCATCTTTGTCACCTTGCTTAGATTGGGCACGCTCACCAGGCTGGCGCACCCCTGGAAAGCAGAGGATCCGATGCTCTTCAATGTGCCTGGGAAATCGATCCCAGTCAAACTCGAGCAAGTCCGAAACGCCCCATCCCCGATGGACTCGATTTCGCTCAGCGCGGTGACGGACGTGAGAGAGGTGCATCCGTCAAACATGTGCGAGGGGATCTTGGTAACCGAAGCGGGCAACGACACGCTTGTCAGAGACGTGCAGTCTTCGAACACGCCCGTTATGGTGTCGGAGAAGGCGACATCTTTTGGAAACTCGATGCCTGTGAGGGCCGTAGCCCCCTCGAAGGCGCCCGAGCCCGAAATCATTTTGAGGGTTGAGGGGAGATCGATCTCCGAAAGGTTGCTGCAGCCATAGACCATCATGTTGGCGCTAATCTCCTCGACGCCCTCATCGAAATAGAGCTTTTCGAGCGAGCCAGCGTTTTGCAGCGAGCAAGCGAAGTTCTTGATGGAGCCAGGGATATGGAGCTCCTTGACCTTTGCGAACCTCCGGAAATTCCCTCCGTACATTTTTTCGAGCGTGTCGGGAAGCGTCAGCTGCTCAACGTTCTTGGCCACGATACCAGACGAGAAATAACGTTTGGTGACTTTGTAGGTCTGGCCACCATGCTCGATGGAGCTGGGCACACTCACCGCGGTCACACTGTCGTCGGCAACAATACCTGTGATTTCCGCCGTGCCCTTATCCGTGGTCTCGCACGAATAGGTCACGCCGTCCTGGGTGATCTCAAACTCCTCCGCAGTATACGCAGTCCGCGATTCCGTGGCCGCATATGCGACACCGGCCGTCGCGCCAACGGATAAACATCCGAAGCCGAGAACCAGCGCAAGGCAGAGAGCAGCGACTCTCTGCCCCCCCGCCGAAAACTTTCCTCTCCAATTCCCTTCTCCCCCTCTGGTGTCGCCTTCTCTTCCCACGAGCGATCTATTGATTAAGGACAGTTAAAGACAACATTATGACCAAAGAGGCCCATCATGGAGATAATCCACGTCTTCGCCCGAAATGGTAATTAATTGGCATGATTAATTGGCGAACAACTGAACGAAGAGCAATCTACTAATGGCACATAAATGGCGGCGTCAACACCTGAAGTGCAAAAAGACTACTTTTCTAGATGCGGCCGAGGTCGTAGGCTCGCGCAACAGACTCGCCGGCACAGATGAGGTTGGTTGTGGCTTCTTGCGAATCGAGTGCCCGCTCCAGGTCCATGGGCTTGCGGCAGATCGGCAAAACCAAGTCAATACCCTGCCCATATACCGCATCCAGGTTGACAGCGCGACCGCCCACGACAGCGATCACCGGCTTGCCACACCGCTTGGCACGGCGTGCCACGCCCACCGGCGCCTTACCGGCGGCGGACTGCTCATCCATATTGCCCTCGCCTGTAATGACCAGGTCGACATCGCGTACACGCTCGTCAAACCCCACGAGATCGAGCACCGTCTCCACGCCCGAGCGCAACTCGGCACCGAGCGCCAGCAGCGCGGCACCTAGGCCGCCGGCGGCACCTGCGCCGGGCACGCCGAGCACCGAGCCAAATGTCCGTGCGCCCTCGGGTGCGCGCAACAATCCCTGGACTCGAGCTCCGGCAATCGCAGCGTCGAGCAAGCGGCCGTAGCCGACCATCCAGCTGTCGCACCTGCTCAGCGCCTCGGCATCATCAGCCGGCAGACCCTTCTGTCCGCCGAACACCGCAAGCGCGCCGCGACGCCCCACGAGTGGGTTCTCGACATCCGAAAGCACAACGATACGAGCGCCATCCAAAGCCTGCAGCGCGGGCGCCAAATCAACGCTCGCCACCTGCTCAAGGCCGGCAAGACCGGGGGCGATATCGCAGCCCCGATCATCGACCACACGCGCGCCCAGCGCCTGCAGCATGCCGGCGCCACCGTCGTTGGTGGCACTGCCGCCCAAACCAATATAGAGTGTCTTTGCGCCCTTGCGAACCGCGCGAAGCATGAGCTCGCCCACGCCATAGGTTGTAGCAGCCAGCGCCGACGACTCCGTGCAAGGCGAATACCCAATGCCAGCCGCCTCGGCCATCTCGATGACCGCGGACTCGCGCTCGACATCAACCAGCATCCGGGCAGACGCGCTCTTGCCCAAGGGACCCGCTACCTCGCAGGTCACAACCTCACCGCCGCACGCGGCAATGGCGTCGAGCGTTCCCTCGCCGCCGTCTGCCAGCAGCAATGTGCACACCTCGGCATCGGACCACACACGGTGCACGCCTTCGGCAACGGCCTCCTCTGCCTGCGCACTCGAAACGCTACCCTTAAAGGAGTCGATCGCCAACAGCACGCGGCGGGGCCGGCGGCACGCGGGGCCAAAGTCAACCGCCGCGCCAGCATCCTCTTCGGCACACGCGAGCGCTTCAGCATGAGCGGCATGTGCCTCAAGATCGGCCCCGCAACCGCAGCCAGCACCATCGGCGTCACGCAGCCCACTAAAATAGCTACTCAGCAGCTCGCGGCATTCATCCGCCAGGACCCCAGCCGCCACGTTAAACCGATGATTCAGGCGCGAGTCGGCATTCAAATCGTATAGGGATCCCAACGCGCCCGCCTTGGCGTCACTCGCGCCATACACGCAGCGTCCCACGCGCGCGTTAACCATAAGCCCTGCGCACATGCAGCAAGGCTCGAGCGTTACGTAGACCGTGCAATCGGAAAGGCGCCAGCGACCGAGCGACCGAGCAGCGGCGCACAGGGCCGCAAACTCGGCATGAGCCGAAGGATCCTGATCGAGCTCGCGGCGATTGTGCGCCCTCGCGACGATCTCGCCCGCGCGCACTACCACGGCTCCGATGGGCACCTCGCCCACCGCCGCGGCGGCGCGAGCCTCCGCCAGCGCCTCGCACATGAACTTCTCGTCGATTTCGGTGATCGTCATCGTTCGCCTTCCCTGTTGCAAATTCAAAACGATGCTATCATTACGACTCACGGAGAGATGGCAGAGCGGTTGAATGCGGCGGTCTTGAAAACCGTTGAGCGCGAGAGCGTTCCGGGGGTTCGAATCCCCCTCTCTCCGCCACTTTTAGTGATGCACCGGTGTCATGGTCCGCTCGAACAGCGCATCGACAACGTCGGCTATCTCGGAGCGACGTTCCAGATCGTGACCCGATTCCCACCACATAGTAAAAAGCCGAATAATGCCGCCGGCGACAAACTCAGACGTCGTCTCGAGCGACACGGGGGCCAGGGCATCCTCGGCAAGCACGTTCATCACACGCTCGCGGATGGAGCGGGCAATACGGTCGCAAATAACGTTGGTCAGCATTCCCGACATGCTGCTCGCCAAAATGTTGTCCATGAGCTGCTCATGGGCCAGAATCAAATCCATGGCATCGTCCAAAATCGCATGCCGAAGCGCGCGCACGTCCTCGGCAGACACTGTGCCGGCCTCATCGGGCTGTTTTTGCGGCAAGCCGGACATGAGCTCATCGATATAAAAGGCAAAGTAATCGTTCTTGTCGCGAAAGTGCTTGTAGAACGTCGTGCGGCGAATCATGGCGCGGTCGCACAGCATGGCAACCGTCAGGTCCTCAAAACGATGCTCCTCGAGAAGCTCGGTGAAAGCATCGAACAGGGCACGGTAGGTTTTCTTAATGCGAAGGTCCACTGGTATCGCCATCCTCAGGGCAAAGACAACACTCGTCAATCTGTCGCATATCTTACACCTGTACCTCGTGCGCTTTGTCCCGGTACCAACCCCACCGAAAACATAACGCTTAGGTTGATTTCCGATCTCAGCCGAACACATTGAGCAAATAGGCCATTCCCGCAGTTAGCCGAACGCCCCCGCGGCCCCTCCCGGGGTCCGGGGGCGGCATTTTCCCAGTTGAAGGAACGGTGGAGATGTGTTTCGATGGGTCCGGTGGCCATGCTCCGCCCGCCGCCCGGCGCCTCTTCCCAGACTCAGCCGGACGGTCGGTCCGTCTATTCCGTTTTTCCTTCTAGGCTAGGACAGCGGGGCATCGCCCCTTTCCGCGCGCGCCCGCTCGATGAGCCCCGGCGTCAGGTCGAGCTCCTCGATGGGCACGTCCTCCACGCCGTACGCCTCGAGCAGCGCCGCCGCGTCGCCGCCGAGCATCGCCCGGAAGGCGCGGGCGGGCGTCGCGAAGCCGAGCGCGCCGCGGGGCTCGGAGTTCACGTGCGACATGGCCAGCGCCAGGTCGGCCGGGGCGAGCCGGTCGAACCTGAGGCCGCGGCCCTTGGGCAGCAGCTTCCTGATCTCGACGTGGTTGCGCTCGCAGGCGCCCTTCTGGTCGCTGCGCCGGGGGTCGCAGTAGAACAGCCTCGTCTCGCCCCGCCCCTCGCCGAGCAGCGCCGCGATCGCGACCTCGTCGGAGAACTCGGGGCCGTTGTCGGTGAGCACGGCGCGGAACACGCGGCGCGTCCCGTCGGCGCCGAGGACCGCCCGGACGCCCTCCAGGGCGCCCGCGACGCACCTGTATTCCGTAACATCTAAATCGACAAAAACGGCAGCATAAAGTCGACACTTC
>CAUAWV010000032.1 GCA_958433005.1 uncultured Collinsella sp.
GCCGTCGAACGCCCAGCCCTTGCGGGTCGGGGCGGTCTTGGGCAGCGCGAAGGTGAAGCTGGTCTTGCCCGGCTCGGTGGTCTTGGTCTGGGAGGCGGGGTCGGCCTTGGTCTCGCCGCCGTTCTCGTCGAAGGTCACGGTGACGTCGCGGGGCACCCACTTCCACTGGGCGTAGACGGTCGTGGACTTGGAGACCTCGGTCTTGTCGGTGAACTGATCGCCCGAGCCGTCCCTCTCGGTGTTCCAGCCGTCGAACGCCCAGCCCTTGCGGGTCGGGGCGGTCTTGGGCAGCGCGAAGGTGTAACTGTCCTTATCTGCAGTCTTATCTTGCAAAAACTTTTGAGGATAAGCGGGATCGCCTGCGCCATTATCATCAAAAGTCAGCGATAACTTTGCTGCGACCTGCCACATGTGAAAATCATCAGTACCGTCGGCATCCTTGACGCGCTTAAGGTAATAGCCCTCACCAACCGCTTCCTCGTTGCCAAGAATAAAAGTGCTTTGCTTAGGTGTATCACCACTCGCTTTGGAGAGTACGTAGTTATCTCCGAGTGACGGCACTTTCAAATTCTGCCAATTGTTCGGATCCACCGTATTAACAGTAGTCTTCCCCGACGATTTCCCTTTTACAATAAGGGGAATGTCACCGCCATCATCCGTGCCATCATAGTTATTAGTGACAGCCGGCAGTCTAATTTCAGCGTCATCGCCACGGTAATTTCCTTGGAATAACGCGGGTGCCATTAAGGCAATTGTGCCCTTATTAATAACGGCACCTTTCAAATTACTTGAACCGTGATCGATGAGAATGCCCTTACTGCCAATAGAGGTGGTTCCCTTAACGAAAATATCGTTATAGTTTTTCGCAGTATTGTATTTTTGCTCCCAAGTACCATTGATATCGGCATAACCATATACGTAGGCTTGAGAGCCAGCTGTCGTCAAAACGCTGGCCTCATCTACCCGAAGGCCATTGTCTTCAATTAATTCATAGCTAGAAGCATTGTTGCAGCCAAATTTGGTCGTTACATTTGTATTCGATTGACCAGTAATAGCGATCTTATTTACAGAAGAAATCGTACCGGCCGTAATTTCGGATTTATCAGTAACATTCAAAGCAGATGCGTACTTAATATAAGGAATCTCAGCCACAGTCCCTGCAATATTGATTGTGGGAGAAGAAGACCCCTTGGGAAGCCCATAGTACACACCCGTAACGCCCGTAGCTATTTCCGGTCGTCCAGCAATATTAATGAAAGAACCGTCAGAAATCGATACATTCTTGTTCGAAGTCAACGAAACGTAGCCAACACTGCCGCTATTCAGACTGATAGATAGCTTTCCTCCAGCCTTTACGCTCGATCCCTCATCCGACGAATTGGTCAGGTCGTTCTCGCAGAAAACATACCCATGAGAATCGCCCGCTTCATCCCTCAGCTCAACACCAGAAGCGTTCACGGCGATATCACCGTTTACAGCACTCCACTCTGCTCCATAAATAGAGCCAACATGGGAGCCGTGGACATTAACGGCAATAGATCCACCAACGTTCGCTTTCTTCGAACCTTCAATATATGGGACATCATTGGGTATCGATCCACCTTTATCCCAGCCCCAAACATTCTCGTAAGCATCGATAACGACATCGCCATCGACCTCATAAACTCCATCCGGAATCATCTGCCCTGCGCCAGTTATTGACCAATTGCCATTAAGACGAAGCGTTTTGTCGGTGTTTTCATAAGTACTGCTGCCCGCAATAATATGAATGTTGCCTTTAATAGGCGCAGGGTCACCAAAATGACCGCAAATTTCATTTACCCGACCCGAGCGAACATCAAGCGTCACGTTGCCGCGCATCTCGCAACCGTAAGTGCCTTCGATAGCAGGAGAAACTTCGGAGTTGGCATTGTCGTAAACAAGCGTGGCGTTACCACCTACATAAACAGCAGGAAAGCCGTTTCCATCGCCGCTCGACCCATCGCCGCGCATGCAACCGGGATTAACGTGATTACCGCTAGCCATGCGAAGGTTACCGCTGATCTCAAGATAGGTGTCACGCTCGACGGACCCTTGATATGAACCACCAATGACGTCATGAAGGCCAGCGCCACTACCAGGATTGATATATCCAGACGCGGCTATCACCACATGCGTGTGGTCGACAGTCGACCTATAGCCACCGCCATAAAGTGTTTCAGAGAGCTTGAGCTCGCAGTTACGAGTGAAAACGGTATCGAAACCATTGCAATAGAATTTTCCTGAACCAACCACTTCGACGTTGTCAAAAGTACAAGGTCCGGAAAGCATGGCACGGCTGGAGAAGCGCAAGGTTGCGCGATTATCACCGTCACTCGTCACGGTAATCTTCTTGTTAGCAACGCCGAAATTCGAAACGTAATCTTGGGTCGGCACCACAAAAGACGAGCCGCCTTTTAGAACAAGTCTAATCTCCGATAAATTATCAGAGGCGATTTTATTCAGCGCATCCTCAAATGTTGATTGATCATTGACTTGATAAACACCAGATTCTGCTGCATCAGAATTCGATTCATCAGATGTTTCATTCACATTCACATCGTTTGACTGCTTATCCGAGACATCAGATTCAGGGTTTTGATCATCACTTGAAACCGTCTTGTCGTTAGACGAAGCCTCGACCGAACCCCCCCCCCGACACAGAGGCACTATCAACAGATTCATTAGACAGATTCTCCGAAGTCGTGTTTTGCTGAGGGTCAGTATTCACTATTACATCAGCAAATACGCCCGTAGGGATAGTATTAAACACGAACAAAAAAGTGACGAACCAAACGAAAGCTCGCCTGCAGCGTGGCAATCTCACAAACCGCCCTTTCTACTTATCTGATATGAACCAGTAAAGGGCGACAAAATACCCAGAGGTAAAGGCATAAAGTTCACTCTTGCTGAATGTGCCATCTGACACATTTAGTTTTAGTTTAATACCAGTGTTTTGTCTGACAAGAGAACGCGTTTATTGCCATGAAATAGAAACGACCCAATATTTGTGTCACGACCAGCCGGAATTGATCGATGTGCATTAATTTCCTAAGACCTAATGAACAAACAATGAACAAACTCCATACCATAGCCATGGGAAAACTAGGATTTCGCCCGGAGAAGAGGTTCGACTTTAATATAAAATGGTTAAAACGCTTCAATTTATTGAAGCGTTTTAGTGTGCCTTTTACGGGAATCTTACCGTTCGCCGAATAATTTCTTGCTATCATGCAAGACGTAGGGTAAATCTCCGATCGCAAGGAGACACAAATGGTGAAAAAGTCACCGGAAAACACTACTCCCGCAATTGTGGACAACGTAGAGGCGCTTGAGGCTAAGCTCGCTCAGATGCGAGAGGCCCAGGCGCTTTTTGCTACGTACACGCAGGAGCAGGTCGACAAGATCTTCTATGAGGCCGCCATGGCCGCCAACAAGGCTCGTATCCCGTTGGCGAAGATGGCCATCGAGGAGACCGGCCGCGGCGTTCTTGAGGACAAGGTCATCAAGAACCACTACGCCGCAGAGTACATCTACAACGCTTACAAGAACACCAAGACCTGTGGTGTCCTGGAGCGCGACGAGGCTTATGGCATCACCAAGATCGCCGAGCCCATCGGTATCGTGGGCGCCGTCATCCCGACGACCAACCCCACCTCCACCGCGATCTTCAAGACGCTGATCAGCCTGAAGACCCGCAACGGCATCATCATCTCCCCGCACCCGGCAGCCGCCAAGTGCACCATCGCCGCCGCCAAGCTCGTGCTTGACGCCGCCGTCAAGGCCGGCGCCCCCGAGGGCATCATCGGCTGGGTCGATGTCCCCTCCATCGAGCTGACCAACATGGTCATGCGTGACGTCGACATCATCCTCGCCACCGGTGGCCCGGGCATGGTCAAGGCCGCCTACTCCTCGGGCAAGCCCGCCCTGGGCGTTGGCGCCGGTAACACCCCGGTCATCATCGACGACACCGCCGACGTGCTGCTCGCCGTCAACTCCATCATCCACTCCAAGACCTTCGACAACGGCATGATCTGCGCTTCCGAGCAGTCCGTGACCGTCATCGACACCATCTATGACCAGGTCAAGGCCGAGTTCCAGAAGCGCGGCTGCTACTTCGTCAAGCAGGGTGCCGAGATGGAGGCCCTGCGTGCCGCCATGTTCAAGAACGGCGCCCTCGATCACCGCATCCCCGGCATGGCTGCCGCCAAGATCGCCGAGCTCGCCGGCATCGAGGTTCCCGCCAAGACCAAGATCCTGATCGCCGAGGTCACCTCCACCGACCCCGCCAAGGAGGAGTTCTCCCACGAGAAGCTCTCCCCGGTCCTGGCCATGTACCACGCCAAGGACTTCCAGGAGGCCGTCGACAAGGCCGAGCACCTCGTGCTCGCCGGTGGCCCGGGCCACACCGCCTCTCTGTACGTGCACCCCGCCCAGGCCGAGAAGATCAGCCTGTTCGAGCACGTCATGAAGGCCTGCCGTATCGTCATCAACACCCCGTCCTCGCACGGCGGCATCGGTGACCTGTACAACTTTGGCATGAAGCCGTCTCTGACCCTGGGCTGCGGCTCCTGGGGCGGCAACTCCGTCTCCGAGAACGTTGGGGTGAAGCACTTGATCAACGTTAAGACTGTGGCCGAGCGCCGTGAGAACATGCTGTGGTTCCGCGCTCCCGAGAAGGTCTACTTCAAGAAGGGTTCCACGCCCGTCGCTCTCGACGAGCTCGGTACCGTCATGGGCAAGAAGCGCGCCTTCATCGTCACCGACCAGTTCCTCTTCAAGAATGGCAACACCCGCGCCATCGAGGCCAAGCTCGACGAGATGGGCATCGCCCACGACTGCTTCTACGACGTCGAGCCCGATCCGTCGCTGCAGTGCGCACGTCGCGGCGCCAAGCAGATGGCTCTCTTTGAGCCGGACGTCATCATCGCCGTCGGCGGTGGCTCCGCTATGGACGCCGGCAAGATCATGTGGATGATGTACGAGCACCCCGAGTGCAAGTTTGAGGACATGGCCATGGACTTCATGGACATCCGCAAGCGTATCTTCACTTTCCCCGAGATGGGCAAGAAGGCCTACTTCGTCGCCGTCCCGACCTCTTCGGGTACCGGCTCCGAGTGCACGCCGTTCGCCATCATCACCGACAAGGAGACCGGCATCAAGTGGCCGCTCGCCGACTACGCGCTGCTCCCCAACATGGCTATCGTTGACGCCGACAACTGCATGACCGCCCCGCGCGGCCTGACCGCTGCCTCCGGCATCGACGTCATGACCCACGCCATCGAGTCCTACGTCTCCATCATGGCTTCCGATTACACCAAGGGCCTCTCCGAGCGCGCTGCTAAGCTCGTCTTCGAGAACCTGCCCTCCAGCTTCACGAACGGCGCCAAGGACCCGCATGCCCGCGAGGAGATGCACAACGCCTCTTGCATGGCCGGTATGGCCTTCGCCAACGCCTTCCTGGGCCTCAACCACTCCATGGCTCACAAGCTCGGCGCCTTCCATCACCTGCCTCACGGCCTCGCCAACGCCGTCATCCTGACCCGCGTTATGCGCTACAACGCCGCCGAGGCTCCCGTCAAGATGGGTACCTTCTCCCAGTATCCTTACCCCAACGCGCTGCACAACTACGCCGAGATGGCCAAGTACTGCGGCATCGAGGGCAAGGACGACAAGGAGGTCTTCGAGAACTTCATCACGAAGCTCGAGGAGCTCAAGGACTTCATCGGTGTCAAGAAGACCATCGCCGACTACGGTGTTGACGAGCAGTACTTCCTCGACACCCTCGACGAGATGACCGAGCAGGCATTCAACGACCAGTGCACCGGCGCTAACCCGCGCTACCCGCTCATGAGCGAGATCAAGGAGCTCTACCTGGACGCCTACTACGGCCGCGAGCCTCAGGACTACGCCGTCTGCTAGTTTTAGCACGGTTTTTAACGGCGGGGGTGCACGGGTGTTTCACACACCCCCGCCGTCGCTTCTATCGCATCGTTGAAAGGATGCAACCATGCTGCTACCCGATTCCAAGACCGAGCTCGTCCGCCGTGGCAACAAGGTCGTTTACGACCTGGGCGACAAGATTGTCAAGGTCTTTAACGAGACCAAGCCTGTCTCCGACGTGTTCAACGAGGCTTTGAATCTTGCCCGCATCAATGAGTGCGGCATCCGCAGCCCCAAGGCTCTCGAGGTTTCCCAGCTCGAGAACGCCAACGGCTGGGCGCTCGTGACCGAGAAGGTTCCGGGCACCACCCTTGCCGAGAAGATGACTGCCGAGCCCCAGCGCTTTGGTGAGTATCTCGAGATGTTCGTCGACCTCCAAATCGAGATCCACGGCTACACCTCCCCGCTGCTCAACCGTCAGCGCGACAAGTTCGCCCGCATGATCGACAGCCTTGATCAGCTCAATGCCACCACGCGCTACAACCTTCAGGAGCGTCTGGACGGCATGACCAAGGAGTTCAAGGTCTGCCACGGCGACTTCAACCCCTCCAACGTCATCGTCGGCGACGACGGCCAGCTCTATGTGTGCGACTGGGCACACGCCACCCAGGGCTCCCCTGCTGCCGACGTTGCCACCACCTACCTGCTCTTCGCCCTCAACAGCAAGGATCAGGCCGAGGCCTACCTGGAGCTCTACTGCGACCGCGCCGACATGCCCATGCAGGTCGTGCGTCAGTGGACGAGCATCGTCGCCGCTTCCGAGCTCGCTCGTAAGCGCAACGTGAACGATGAGTTCCTGAAAAACTGGATCGACGTCGTCGATTATCAGTAATATCTGAGCGATTTATTTCGCATCGGAGGCACAAGAAAACCCCGCAGCTCATATGGGCTGTGGGGTTTTCCTTTACCCATCGAGTTTATTCACGCAACAAAATAGACTGCTCCGCATCTCTTCCTAAGAGAGATACGGAGCAGTCCCGCAATTACATCTAATAGCAGAAACGTCGATTAACGGCGGGCCGCCTTAACAAGCTCGGCAACCTTGGCGACGACCTCGTCAATCGCCACGTCCTCGCGCTCGCCCGTGGCACGGTCCTTGAGCTCAACGGTGCCATTCTTAAGGCCACGCTTGCCAAGCACCACCTGATACGGGAATCCCATAAGGTCGTTATCGGCAAACTTAAAGCCGGGACGCTCGTCACGGTCGTCGACGACGACCTCGATACCCTCGGCGCACAAGCCCTCGACGATTTGGTCGCAGACGGTTGCGCACTCCTCCTTCTTGGGATCGAGCGGAATCACAGCGACCTCGTACGGGGCAACGGAAACCGGCCAGACGATACCGTGCTCGTCGTTGTGCTGCTCCACGACGGCAGCAAGCGAGCGGGACACGCCCACGCCGTAGCAACCCATGATAAGCGGCTTCTCCTTCCCGTCCTCGTCCATAAAGGTGGCGCCCATGGCCTCGGAATACTTGGTACCCAGCTGGAAGACCTGCGAGACCTCGATGCCGCGAGCAGCAGAGAGCGGCTTGCCGCAGTGCGGGCAGGGATCGCCGGCAACGACGGTGACCAGATCTGCCCACTCATCGACGGTAAAGTCGCGCTCGGGGCAGGCACCGGTAAAGTGATAATCGACCTCGTTGGCACCGCAGGCCCACTGCTTGGACTCGCGCAGGCTCTCGTCGCACACCAGACGGATGCCCTCGGGCAAGTTAACCGGTCCGATAAAGCCCTTGTGCAGACCGTAGGTCTGAAGCTCCTCGTCCGTCATCATGCGATAACCCTTGCCAAAGACATGCTCGGCCTTGCAGTCGTTGAGCTCATGATCGCCCGGGACGATGGCCACGACGGGCTTGCCCTCGGCATCGATGAGCGCCAGGGACTTGCGCGTGCCGTTCTCGGGGAACCCAAAGAACTTAGCAACGGCCTCAATGGTGCCCATGCCCGGAGTCTCGACCTTGGTAAGCGTACCGTCACCGGGACCCTCAGTCACGATGACCTTGGTGCTTGCAGCCTCATCATCGGCGGCAAAACCGCAGTCATCGCAATAGACGAGAGAAGCCTCGCCGGCGTCGGCCAAAGCCATGTACTCGACGGAGGTATCGCCACCGATCTCGCCGGAGTCGGCAACGACGGGCAAGGCCTTGATGTAGCAGCGCTCGCAAATGTTAGCGTAGGCCTGCTTCATCTTGTCATACTCCTCCTGCAAGCTCTCCTGCGTGGCGGAGAAGCTGTAGGCATCCTTCATGATGAACTCGCGACCGCGCATCAGGCCAAAACGGGGACGGAACTCGTCGCGGAACTTATCCTGGATGTGATAGAGGTTCACTGGCAGCTGCTTATAGGAGCGCAGCTCGTTGCGCACCAGGGCCGTGACGGTCTCCTCGTGCGTGGGGCCCAGCACGAACTCGCGACCATGACGGTCGTCAAAGCGCACAAGCTCCTTGCCATAGGCATCGATACGGCCGGACTCACGCCACAACTCGGCGTCGACCATAATGGGCATCATAAGCTCCTGGGCGCCGGCGGCGTCCATCTCGTCGCGCACGATGTTCTCAATCTTGCGAATCGAGCGCCATGCGAGCGGCAGGTAGGAATACAGACCGGCGGCCTCCTTGCGGATCATGCCGGCACGGAGCAGCAGGCGGTGGCTGGCGAGCTCAGCGTCCGCCGGATCCTCTTTAAGCGTCGGCGCATAGAGCTTAGACATATACATTGCTCGGGTCATTTATTTCTCCTCAATAAGCTTGTCGACCTCTGCCATAAGCGCGTCGACAATTTGGTCCTCAGCTACTTTACCAATGATCTGGCCATGCGAAAAGAGCAAGGCCTGACCACGTCCGCAAGCAACGCCCAGGTCGGCATCAGAAGCCTCGCCGGGGCCATTAACGGCACATCCCATGACGGCAATCGAAAGCGGCGCGGAATAGTTCTTAAGCCGCTCGGTGACCTCCTCGGCGATGGGAATGAGGTTAACCTGGCAGCGGGCGCACGTGGGGCACGAGACAATCTCGGGACCACGGCGACGCAGGCCCAGCGACTGTAGAATTCCCCAGGCGACCGGCGGCTCCTCAACCGGATCGGCCGTGAGCGACACACGCATGGTGTCGCCGATGCCTTCGGAAAGCAAGATACCCAAGCCTACAGAGCTCTTGATGGTGCCCTGAAGCTTGGTCCCCGCCTCCGTCACGCCCAGGTGAAGCGGAACGTGGGGAATCTCACGTGACAGGGCTCGATAGGTATCGAGCGTCGTTTGCACGCTATGGGCCTTGGCCGAAAGCACAATGTTCGTAAAGCCGCGATCCTCAAAGTGCTTGACGAAGCGCTCGCTCGACATCACGAGCTTTTCGGGCTGCGTGAGGTCGTCGCGCTCGGCAATATCTTGCTCAAGCGAGCCCGCGTTCACGCCAATGCGAATCGCACAGCCCGCGGCACCCGCAGCATCGATCACCGCGTCAACCTTGGCCCAATCGCCGATATTGCCGGGATTGATGCGCAGCTTGGCGGCACCGGCCTCAACGGCACCAATGGCGAGCTTATGGTTAAAGTGGATATCGGCGACAATGGGCACCGGAGACTCGGCACAGATGGTGCGGAAGCCCTCAAGCGCGGCCTCGGAGGGCACGCTCACGCGCACGATATCGCAGCCAGCCTGCGCCAACGCGCACACTTGCGCAAGCGTTGCCTGGGCATCAGCGGTATCGGTGCAGGTCATAGATTGGACCACCACCGGCGCGCCGCCACCGATCTGCACGCCGCCCACATGCACGGGGCGCGTCAGCTCGCGAGGCAAAGGATGGGATAAAGACAATCCAAACACTCCCCTACAAAATAAATCGAAGGATGTCGGAACGAAGCATATAGACAAACAGCAGCGCAAAGAGCGCGATGCCCACATAGCTCACAATCGTCTGGACCTTGAGCGGAAGCTCGCGGCCCGCAATCTTCTGAATGATCTCGATGACTAGCTTGCCGCCATCGAGTGGCGGGATGGGCAGCAGGTTCATAAAGCCAAGCGAGAATGAAATGAGGGCGGCAAACGAAAGGAACGTGGCAGGGCCGGCAGCAGCAGCCTGTGAGGACATAACGCTAATACCCACGATCGAAGAGGACTGATCGAGAATCTCCATCGTATGCTGCGGCTGGAGCAGGCGCATCACGCCCTCCGCTGTCTGCACAACATAGGAGAACGACAGGCGAGCCGACGTGATGGGGTCTAAACGGACCACCTGCGTAGAGGCATACACACCTAGGCGATCGTCCTCTTTGAGCGCAACCGTGGTCGAATGCTGCTTGCCGTCACGCTCGTACTCAATGGCGATATCGTCCTTACCGGCAGCCTTGCCGATGGCATCGTAAACGTCCATCCAGGTAGAGCACGATACTCCGTCGACCGAAAGAATCGCGTCGCCGCCCTCGATTCCCGCCGAGGCGGCAATCGAGCCTTCGTCAACCTGGCCAATCACATTGGTATCCACCGGCACGGTGACACCTGCGATGGAATAGATGCTCATAAGGAGCAAAAAACCCGTCAGGATATTGACGATAATGCCCGCAAGCAGCATAAAGGCACGCTTGACAAAGCCCTGGCCCAAATAGGTGTGCGAGCGCTCGCGCGCAAGGAATTCGGCCTCGTCGCACGGCAGTTCCCATACATCGCCCTCGGCAGTCGCATGCCCGCGATCGAACCGACGGCCGTCAAAGGTGGTATAACCCGCCGCGTCACGCGGCAGAGTCTGGTACTTGGTGGGATAGTAGCTGGGCGAAGGCTTTTCCCCTTCTTCATACCAGGGAGCGATAGAGCCCCAGCCCAACAGCAAAGCACAGGCCTCGAGCACATCCTCCTCGGACAGCTCGAGCTCGACGGCAAGATCGGCCACCGTCACCCGGCCGTGGCGATAGATGGCCGCGAGCACGCGATCGGCACACGAAACATCGGTCGGATCCATACCGCAGATGGCAGCGTAGCCACCCAGCAGCAGCGGGGTCACGCCAAACTTGGTTCCAATGCGACGCGACGTGTAATGGATGTCAAAGCGGCACGGCAGACCCAAAAAGAACTCGGTCACACGGACGCCGCAGGCACGCGCCGCCAAAAAGTGGCCGCCCTCGTGCAAAAACACGAGGACGGAAAGCATCAGCAGGCCCCAAAAGACCGATGAGAGAACGCTCAGAACAGTATCCATAAAACGAAAAAGCAATCCTTATGGGTTAGGAACGGGTTGCGGCGAGCACCTGCGCAGCCTTTTCACGCGCCCACGCATCGATGTCGCGAAGCTGCTCAAACGAATCGACCACCTGCATATCGTGGGCGTCCATGCAGGATTCCACAATGCGATCGATATCGGTAAAGCTGCAGCCATCGTGCAGGAAGGCATCGACGGCGACCTCGTTGGCGGCATTGAGCACGCACGGCATGGTGCCACCCGTCTTGCCGGCACGCTCGGCCAGTGCCAGACAGCGGAAGGTATCCATGTCGGCAGCATCAAACGTGAGCTGCCCCAGCTCGCGGAAATCGATACGAGGCGCCGGAGTATCCCAACGCTCGGGATACGAGAACGCGAACTGGATGGGAATACGCATGTCGGATGCACCGAGATGCGCCATCACGGAGCCGTCGGCGAACTCGACCATAGAGTGAATCTTGGACTGACACTGCACGACCACGTTAATGAAATCGAGGTCGCAGTTAAACAGATGCATGGCCTCAATGCGCTCCAGGCCCTTGTTCATGAGGGTGGCGGAGTCAATGGTAATCTTGGCACCCATGGCCCACGTGGGATGCGCGAGGGCATCGGCACGCGTAACGCGATCGAGCTCGTCGCGCGTGCGGCCAAAGAACGGACCGCCCGAGCAGGTGAGCCAAATGCAGTGGGCCTCGCGCGGGTTCTCCCCCAGATAGCACTGGTAGATGGCGGAATGCTCAGAGTCGACCGGAATAAGCTGGCCCGGTTGCGCCAACGGCATAAGCAAGTCGCCACCGACGACGAGGGACTCCTTGTTGGCAAGGGCAAGGCGCTTATTCGAGGTCAAGGCCGCATGGCTCGCCTCGAGACCGGCGGCGCCCACAATAGCGACGAGCACGCAGTCGACATCGTCGCGACGCGCGAGCTCGCAAACCGCCTGCGCGCCAACGCCGAGCTGTGTGCCCTCGGGCAATTCCTGCAGCACGGCGTCATCGCCATGAGCGACATCGGCAACGGCAACCGCCGGAACCGAGAACTCGCGGGCAGCGGCAACGAGCTCCGAGGTGCTGGAATTAACGGACAGCGCCGTCACCTGCAGGCGATCGGCATGCTGGCGGCACACATCGAGCGCCTGGGTGCCGATAGAGCCCGTACAACCCAGGATGGCAACGCGAAGGCGTCCATCGGGGCCATACGTCGTCTGGAAGGACATTACAGCACGCCTCCAATCATCAGCAACAGCTGTGCGGTGATGCAACCGAAGATAAGCGAATCGCTACGATCGAGCATTCCGCCGTGGCCCGGGATAAGGTTGCCGGAATCCTTGACGCCCACACCGCGCTTGATGCGCGACTCGATAAGGTCGCCGATAACGCCCAGAATGGACACGACCACGCCGCACAGCAGCGCATAGGGCAGGCTGAGCTTGTAGAAGTGCGTCGCCCACAGGATGAGCCAAATCAAAACCGAGCCCAAGATGCCGCCGGCAAACCCCTCCCAGCTCTTTTTGGGGGAGATCTTGGGAACCATCTTGTGCTTGCCGATACGGCTGCCCACGATGTAGGCAAACGAATCGGAGACCCAAAGGGACGCGCAAACGCCCACTGAAAGCAGGGCGCCGGCAAAACCGGGCACGGCATCGCGCAGCAACACGATAGCCGACAGCATAAAGCCAGTGTAGATGGGACCCATGAGCGTCACGGCCACATCAGAGATGCGGGTACGCGGCGACCAGACATACCAAATGCCCACAGCGAGCATCAAGGCAAAAAGCAGGGCATTCAGCAACATCGAATCGCCCAACGCCGACAGCGGAAAGAGTACGGCGGCAGCGATACCCATGCGCTCGTTAGCCATCTTGCCATCGAGCCTTGTCATACGGAAAAACTCATAGCAGCACAGACCGCTCATGACAGAAACAAAGATGGCCGTGGGCACGATACCCAAAACCAGGCACAGGATAAAGACAACGGCGTAGACGATACCGGCGGCGGCACGGGTAATAAAGCCCGCCAACCACGAACCGGTGCCGCTCTTCGCTGCAGGCGCTCCCGCAGTGGCAGCCTTTCGCGCAGGCGCCGCGGAAACTGGCGTCTTGGGAGCAGATGCCTTGGGACGATCGGACATGATTAAGCCTCCTCGGTCTTGCTCAGTCCACCAAACCTACGGTCACGGCCCTGATAGGCCAAAATGGCGTCGACAAGGCCCCAACGATCAAAGTCGGGCCAATAGGTATCGGTGACGTAGAATTCGGAATAAGCCACCTGCCACAGCAGATAGTTCGAAAGGCGCAGCTCACCAGAGGTGCGAATCACAAGTTCGGGATCGGGAAGACCGGCGGTATAGAGGTGGGAAGCCACCATGTCGTCATCAATTGCGGCAGGATCGATCTTACCGGCGGCAGCGTCGGATGCGATCTGACGGACAGCGCGGGTAATCTCGGCACGCGCGCCGTAGTTGACGGCAAGCGCCAGCGTCATACCGGTGTGATCGGCGCACTCGGCAAGACCGCGCTCAAAAACGTCGCGAGTCTTCTTGGGCAGCGCGGAAATGTCACCCAAAAAGACTACGCGCACATTTTCGCGCTTCAGAAGCGGCAGCTCGTCGATAAACGTCTTGGCAAACAGGTGCATCAGAACGTTGACTTCGTGCTGCGGTCGATTCCAGTTTTCGGTCGAAAATGCATAGGCCGAAAGCACGTCGACGCCCAGGCGCACGCAGGCGGTAATGATCTCGCGCAGCGAGACGATACCCGCCTTGTGGCCCTCGGTGCGTGCAAGACCGCGCGACGTGGCCCAACGACCGTTGCCGTCCATGATGCACGAGATATGGTGCGGAATGTTATTGAGGTCAAGGTCGGAAAAACCGACGCCCGCAGGGGCGTCGGCAAAGTACTCGACCAGTTTATGCTCGTCGTATTGCACCTTAGATCTCCATGACCTCGGCTTCTTTTTCCTTCAGAAGCTCCTCGACCTTGGCGACATACTCATCGGTATGCTTCTGGACCTTGGCCTGCTCGCGACGTACGTCGTCCTCGGTGAGCTCCTCATCGCGCTCGAGCTTGTTGTTGAAGTCGCGACGGATGTTACGGATAGACACCTTGGCCTGCTCGGCGTACTCGCGGCACTCCTTGACGAGCTCGCGACGGCGCTCCTCAGTGGGAGCCGGGAACGGAAGACGAACGACGGTGCCATCGGAGTTGGGGGTAATACCCAGATCGGAAGCGCCGATGGCCTTGACGATAGCATTGATGAGCGCCTTATCCCACGGCTCGATGAGCAGCATGTGAGCCTCGGGGGTCTTGACGGCGGCAACCTGCGTGACCGGCGTGGGGACACCGTAATAATCGACGGTGATGTCGGACAGAATGTTGGCGTTGGCACGACCGGTACGGACCTTGGAGAAGTTATGCTTGAGGGACTCGAGCGACTTGTCCATATGGGCGGTGATGTTCTCTGCCATGCTTAATCCTCCTGATAGACGAGCGTGCCGACGGGCTCACCCGCGAGCGCGCGCTTGACGGTGTCCTCGCCATCGATGTTGAGGACCAAAATCGGCATACGGTTATCCTGGCACAGTGCCGTAGCCGTGGAATCCATAACCTGCAGGCCGCGAACGAGAACCTCGTGATAGGTAATCTTGTCAAAACGGACGGCATCGGCGCACTTGACGGGATCCTTGTCGTAGATGCCGTCAACCTTGGTGGCTTTAATCAGAATCTCGGCGCCGATCTCGCACGCACGAAGAGCCGCGGCGGTGTCGGTCGTAAAGTACGGATTGCCCGAACCGGCGGCAAAAATAACGACGTTGCCCTTGGAAAGGTGGTTGATGGCGCGACGTCGAATATAGGGCTCGCAGATCTCGTTCATCTGGATAGCGCTCATCACACGGCAGGGAACGTCGTTATGCTCGAAAGCATCCTGCAGGGCGAGCGCGTTCATAACGGTCGCGAGCATGCCCATGTAGTCGGCCTGAGCACGCTCCATGCCACCGGCAGCGCCGGCCATGCCACGGAAAATATTGCCGCCGCCGACAACGACGCCGACCTCATGGCCAACGGCGAGCAGCTCCTTGACCTGCTTGGCAAGATGGTCGGTAACCTTGGGGTCAATGCCATATTGGCCGTCGCCCATCAGTGCTTCGCCGGAAAGCTTAAGAAGCACGCGTTTATATCGGATGTCGGACAAAGCGATCCTCCTTTAATTAGACTCTCAATATGATATCAAAGGCTCTGATAAGAGCCATGAAAAAGCAGGCTGTGAGTAAAACCCACAGCCTGCTCATTACCAGCTACAAGAGCTTATTTACTCGCCACGGACCAGACGGTCAAAGGCAACGACGGTAATGGTGTCGCCGAGCTCCTTGGAGACCTGCTCAGCGTACTTCTTGATGGTGAGGGAGCTGTCCTTGATGAACTCCTGCTCGGTGAGCACGGACTGCTTGTAGAACTTCTCCAGACGGCCGACAGCCATCTTCTCCTGGATAGCCTCGGGCTTGCCGGACTCGGCAGCCTGGGCCATGTAGATCTGCTTCTCGTGCTCGACGGTCTCGGCCGGAACCTGATCGCGGGTGGCGCAGATCGGTGCGACGGCGGCAACCTGAAGGGCAACGTCGTGAGCGAAGGTCTTGAAGGACTCAGCCTGAGCGGTCTCGGCCTTCTCGAAAGCAAACTCGACGAGGACGCCGATCTTACCACCCATGTGGATGTAAGAAGCGAGCGCGCCGTTCTCGGCCTTGCGGGCAGCGAAGCGGGAGATCTTCATGTTCTCGCCCATGATGTGAATCATCTCGGTGAGCTCGGAGGAAACGGTCTCCTCGCCCATCGGCTTCTCGAGCAGAGCGTCGACGTCAGCAGGCTCGGTGGTAGCGACAACCTCAGCGACCTTGGAAGCAAAGCCAGTGAACTTGGCGTTGGAGCCAACGAAGTCGGTCTCGCAGGAGAGCTCGAGCAGAGCGCCGGTCTTGCCATCCTCGGAGACGAACGCGGCGACAGCGCCCTCGTTGGTCTCACGGCCAGCCTTCTTGGCAGCCTTGGCAAGGCCGTTCTTACGCAGAACGTCGACAGCGGCGTCCATGTCGCCGTCAGCCTCGACGAGAGCCTTCTTGCACTCCATCATCGGGGAGTCGGTCATCTCGCGGAGCTGCTTGACCATAGCGGCGGTAATCTGGGCCATTGTGGTTCCTTTCAAAGAGATGAAAAAGAATTAACTAAGACTGATTTACTCGGCCTTGGGCTCAGCGGCCATCTCGGCCTCGGAGACCTGCTCCTTGCCGGAGCCAGCGAGGCAGGCGTCAGCCATGAGCTCGCACATAAGGGTGACAGCAGAGATAGCGTCATCGTTGCAGGGGATGCCGTACTCGACCTCGTCGGGATCGGAGTTGGTGTCGATCAGAGCGACGACGGGGATGTTCAGGCGCTGAGCCTCCTTGATGGCGTTCTCCTCGCGCTTGGTGTCGATGACGAAGAGAGCCTGGGGCAGACCCTTCATGTCGCGGGCACCACCGAGGTTGGTCTGGAGCTTGGTGAGCTCCTTGCCGAGAACAGCCTGCTCCTTCTTGGGGAGCACTGCCATGCGGCCGTCCTCGACCATGGCCTCGAGCTCCTCCATGCGGTTGATGCGGGAGCGGATGGTGACGAAGTTGGTCAGCATGCCGCCGAGCCAACGCTGGTTGATGTAAGGCATGTTGGCGCGCTCAGCAGCGTTCTTGACGGCCTCCTGAGCCTGCTTCTTGGTGCCGACGAACAGCACGTTGCCACCCTTGGCGACGTTCTTGACGAAGGTGTAGGCCTGGTCGGCGTCGAGGATGGTCTGCTTGAGGTCGAGGATGTAGATGCCGTTGCGCTCACCGAAGATGAACGGCTTCATCTTGGGGTTCCAGCGACGGGTCTGGTGACCGAAGTGGCAGCCGGCCTCGAGCAGGGTGCGGATATTAATCTTGGTAGCCATGTTAAACCTCCTGTGGTTTGCCTCCGCGCGGGGTCATCCTCCAAAACCAACCCGGACATGTGCTACCAAAGCCCGGGCACCACGGTATGAAGTAGCCGCGCGTGCGTGATAAAAACCTGTTGCCGTGAAGCAACCCGATGAATGATAGCAGGAATGCTTCTTCCTGCCAACCCGCAATCAAAACCACACACCTGAGTGCGGCGCAGGACGTCCCAGCCACTATTCGCCGCGGGGATGGGCTTGAGCCACGGCCCGCTTAAGCCGATCGGGCGTGAGATGCGTGTAGATCTGCGTCGTGGACAGGCTCGCATGACCCAGCAGCTCTTGAACCGAGCGCAGGTCCGCACCGCCCTCGAGCAAGTCGGTCGCAAAGGTATGGCGCATCGCATGCGGGGCGATGTCGGCCGGAATGCCGGCGAGCGTCGCCAGCGTATGGAACCGCCGCCTGAGCATGGCGGCGCTCATGCGATTGCCGCGCGCCGATATAAGCAGCGGATGCGGCCCGGTAGCGGGGTCACGGCGCTTTGCCCGAGCGAGCAACTCCGGCCTCCCCTCCTCAATATAGAGACGCGTCGCCTCGAGCGCACGACGATACAGAGGGACGATACGTTCCTTGCTCCCCTTGCCCCACAGGCGCAGCGTGCGTTCGGACCAAGCGATGGACTCCACATCGAGTGCTGCGAGCTCAGAGATACGAGCACCCGAGGCATAGAGCAGCTCGAGCATCGCCGCATCGCGCAGTCCCGCGGGAGTTGAGGTATCGGGGGCTTTGAGGAGCGCCTCCACCTGTTGGTTCGTCAGCACACCGGGCAGATCGCGCGGGAGCTTGGGCGAGGAAATTGCCGAGACCGCATCGCCTTCCACGACCCCCTCGGCAGCCATCCATCGATAGAGCGATCGGATAGCCGACAGATGCGCCGCAAGCGTTCGGGGAGCAACCTGCTCACGCGAAAGCTCGGCAAGATAGCGACGAATGGTGCGCACGTCGGCAGCGAAAGCATCGATATCCTCGCGCTCGCACCAGGCAGCAAAGCGCTCCAGCCTCGAGCCATAGGCAGTCACCGTGTTGGGAGAAAGTCCCTCGACGCGTGCGATATAGGCGATAAACGAGTCGACGGTGTCGTACAGGTCAAAGGCTATGACCGGTCGCCTCCAAACAGATCGGGGCGAGTGGCCAGAAAGGCATCAAGAGCCTCGAGCGCACGGTCCGCATAGGCCTGGTAGCGGTCGCGCTTACTGCGGCGCTTGCCGTCCTCGAGCGGCGGCACCAAGCCAAAGTTGACGTGCATGGGCTGATAGCCCACCGTTGCCGAATCGGTCGCATAGCCCACGAGCGCGCCCAGGGCGCCCACACGCGGCAGCTCAACAGGCTCCGCCTCGATTGCCTCGGCATAGGTGTTGAGCGCCGCGAGCAGACCGGTCGCCACGGCCTCCATATAGCCTTCGGTGCCGGTGATCTGACCGGCCAGGCGCACGCTCGTACCGGGCACGGCAAAGGTGCCATCGAGCACGTGCGGGGCGTCGACAAAGGTATTGCGGTGCATGACACCGTAGCGGAAGAACTCGGCGTTCTCCAGACCCGGCACCATATGGAAGACGCGCTTCTGCTCGCCAAAGGTCAGGTTGGTCTGGAAGCCCACCAGGTTATAGGCGGTCTTCTCCTTGTTCTCGGCACGCAGTTGAATCGCCGCCCAGGGGCGACGTCCGGTACGCGGGTCGGTGAGGCCGACGGGCTTCATGGAGCCAAAGCGAATGGCGTCCTTGCCGGTGCGCGCAACTTCCTCGGCAGGCTGGCAGGCCTGGAACAGATCGCCGCCCTCAAAGTCCTTGAGCACCACGCGGTCGGCCGTGGTAAGCGCCTCGATAAAGGCCTCGTACTCCTCCTTGTTGAGCGGAGCGTTGAGATAGTCGCCGCTCCCCTGCTCCTCGTAGCGCGACTGCGAGAACAGCACGTCCATATCGAGCGTGGAGGCATCGACGATCGGCGCCGCGGCATCGAAGAACGCAAGGGCGTCGCCACCGACGAGCTTCATGACCTCTTCGCTCAGCGCCGGCGAGCACAAGGGGCCGGCGGCAATGACCACGTGACCTTCGGGAATCTGCGTGACCTCGCCGTGCGCGACCTCGATATTGGGACGGGCGGCAACCTCGGCCTCGACAAGCTCGGAAAACTTGACGCGGTCGACCGCCAGGGCACCGCCGGCGGGAACAGCCGCGCGATGGGCGCAATCGAGCAGGACTGAACCCATGCGCTTAAGCTCGGCCTTCAGCAAACCAGCCGCGGAATCCGGACGGGTCGACTTAAACGAATTGGAACAGACGAGCTCTGCCAGGTGATCGGTATGGTGGGCCGGGGAGCTCACCTGGGGGCGCATCTCGCACAGCTTTACGGAAAACCCGCGATCCGCCAGCTGAATCGCGCACTCCGAACCCGCCAGACCGCCACCGATAACCGTCACCTGATCAAACAGCATCTGCAAACACCTTTCTAATTGACATGTTTTCCATTGTGACCGAAGGGTGTCTGGGCGTGAAGGGCAAACTTGGAGGGCGCATACCTTCCATCCATCATGCGCTCGATAAGGCCCTCGAGCTCAAGCGAACCCAGGAGCTTAAGTACGCCAACGGCATCGAGCGAGACGAGTGCCGCGATGTCGTCGACCTTGAGCGGAGAGGCGATGAGCGCATGCATCACGGTCTGCTGTGTTTGATCCAGGTCGGCAATGCCGGGAGCATCGGGGCGCGAGTAGCGCAGGGTGCCGTAGATGCGTGAAATAGCCATCTCGATAGATTCCTCGTCGATGATGCAGCAGGCACCGTTCGCAATGAGGTAATTCGTGCCACGCGACTCGGGCGATAGGATCGACCCCGGCACGGCAAGAAGTTCGCGCCCCAAATCCATAGCAGCCTCGGCTGTAGAAAACGTCCCGGAAGGCATACCTGCCTCGGATACAAAGAGGGCTTGCGACAAGGCCGCGATTACGCGATTGCGGCGCGGAAAGGCAAACTTGCGCGGACCCATGCCCCACGGAGAGATCGACACGACCGCGCCACCCGTATCGAGCGTGCGCGTAATAAGCCCCGCGCTCGAACGCGGGTAGACCACGTCGGCGCCCGTCCCCAGCACCACGACGTGTTTACCGCCAGCGTTGACCGCAGCCCAACCCGAGGCCTGGTCACAACCGACCGCGCCGCCCGAGACTACCGTCACGCCCGCCTCGACCGCCACCTTTGACGCAAGCTCTGCCACGGCAAGACCATACGGCGAGGCCTTGCGCGCGCCGATGATGGAGAGCGCGGGCGTCGAAAGCACCTCGGGGTTGCCGCGCACATAGAGCGTCTGGGGTACATCAGAAAGCTCCAAAACGGTCTCGGGATACAACGTATCACCTGGATGCAGCTCGAAGGTCCCCTCGGCCATCATTGGTCCCTCCTTCCCTGGTACATCGCCGCCTCGAGCACGTGGTCCTGCGTCACATGCTCGCTCTCGGCGACGTCGGCGATGGTACGCGCGATACGCACCAGGCGCACGATACCGCGACCCGTGAGATGTGTGCGCTTCGACAGGCCGAGTACACACTTCTCCGCCGCATCATCGAGCTCAAAGGTCGAAACGACGCCGTCAATGGACCGCGTCTCGTCATCCTCGACCTCGGCATCCGCATCGTCCATACGGGATTCGCGCCAAGCGCGAAAAGCGCGACCGCGCACAACGTAGTCACGTAACTCGGCAGACGACATACCCTCCGCACCCTCGATAATCACTTGGGGGTCGGGACGGGTCACATCGATCATCATGTCGATACGGTCGGCCAAAGGACCGCGCAGCTTTGACCGATAGCGCTCGACCATCGCCGCCGAGCAGCGGCATGGCACCTCACGGTCGCCCAAAAAGCCGCAGGGACAGGGATTGCTCGCAGCCAGCAGCTGAAAGCGCGACGGGAAGGTAAAGGCCCCGTCGACGCGCACGATCCTCACATAGCCGCGCTCGATGGGCTGACGCAGCGTCTGCAGCACACTCGTGGGAAACTCGGCAAGCTCGTCCAAAAAGAGCACGCCGCCATGAGCCAGGCTGATCTCACCCGGGTGCACCGGGCGCCCGCCGCCGATAAGGCCCGCCGTTGAAATACTGTGATGGGGACTGCGGAAGGGCCGGTGCCCCGCCAACAAGCCATCAATGTTCTCACCCAAAACCGAATGGATGCACAGCGCCTCCTGCTGATCCTCAACGGAAAGCTCGGGCAGGATGCCGGTCATACGGCGCGCAAGCATCGTCTTGCCCGATCCCGGGGACCCAATCATGAGCAGGCCGAGTTCTCCTGCCGCCGCAAGTGCCATGCCACGTTTGGCAACCTCCTGCCCCAGCACGTCGGCATAGTCGAGCTCGGGCTCAAAGGTCGCCTCGACGCCCTCAGAATCCAAGTAGTGCCGCGCGGCATCGCCCATGCCATGAGCAAGCTGAGACAAATGATCGATGAATCCACAATCCACGCCCGCAAGCGGCACATGCTGATCGGACCTGCCAGCGATAAAGGACAGCCCCATATCACGCGCCAATAGCTGAAACGCCACCTCGCCCTTGACAGGAAGGACCGTACCGTCCAAGCCAAGCTCGCCGGCGATAAGACAACGATCGAGGTTGTCGCGGGGAATCTGACCATCGGCCGCCAATACCGCGATGGCGATGGGCAGATCAAAGCCGCTACCGGTCTTGCGAATATCGCCGGGCGCCAGATTGACCGTAATGCCCGAGCGCGGGATCTCGAACCCGGCGGAGCGCATCGCACAGCGAATACGACCGCGTGACTCCATCACCTCCATACTCGGAATGCCGAGCATCTGAATGCCCGGAACGCCGCCGGCAAGCGAGACCTCGACCGTGACGGGAATCGCCTCGACGCCGCGGATGCAGGCCGCGTGAACGGCAAACGTCTCGAACGCCATCACGACACCTGCCAATCGAACGCGTTGTACTGATGCTCGATCTCGGCGATATGCCCGCCGCGAATGGTGACGCCCACGGCGTCGAAGCGAATCGCCTTGAGCGGATAATGCTCCATGAGATAGCAACTTGCGATGCGGCGGTAGCGGCGTTGCTTTTGGGCGTCCACGGCCTCCTCGGGAAAGACCCGCGTGGTGCAATCCAGGGCGACGCGTCTCGTCTTGACCTCGGCCATCACCACGACATCGTCGAGCTCATCGAGCAGCACCAGATCGGCCTCGCCCTCGGTGCAACGATAACCCTGCTCCAGCAAGGAGTAGCCGCGCTCGTTAAAGTAGTCGATGGTGATCAGCTCGCCCAGCATACCCAGCTCGCGGGGACTGAGCCCCTTGATAAACTCGGGCGTCATCGCCCCGCAGTCGAGCTCGCCGTTTTCCCAACGCTCCTTGAGCTGCTGCGTCTTGCTCTTTTTGCTTGCGGCACTCATGGGGTCTCCTTTCCCGCACGCTGCATTGCCCCGATGATGAGGGCACCTTTCATGCGGGTAAGTACCGGAAGCAAACCAAAAGCTGACCAAATGCCGTCAAAAAACGGGCCGTACGCAGCAATGCTGTTGCATACGGCCCGCTACCAGCAGGTTTATAAAACCCCAGAGGTCCCTTTCTCCACAATTGACCTAGAAAAGGCGCTCAGTCTGCAGAAAGTTTCCGCAAAAGCTCACGCGGTGCAGCGGACAAAGTCCATGTTTGCGAATGGCCTCGATGTGCTCGGGGCTTGCATAGCCCTTCGACTCGGCCAGATGGTACTCGGGATACTCGGCGTCGTACTCGACCATCATCTCGTCACGCGTGACCTTCGCCATGATGGACGCCGCGGCGATGCAGGCGATTTTGGCATCGCCCTTCACCACATCGCGCTCGTTGGGAACGGCGCCCAAGGGGTTGCCATCCATGAGGACACAGTCGGGTTCAAGTCCCGTATCGGCCACGGCGCCCGCGACGGCGGCACGAATGGCACGCGCCATGCCCATCTCATCGATATCCTTAGGCGCGATATGGCAAAAACCGATCGCCGTCGCCACCTCGGCAATCTTCACCGAGAGCAGCTCGCGGCGCGCCGGCGTGAGCTTTTTGGAATCGTTGATGCCCCAGACGCGCGGCTTCATGGGAAGGCACACGGCGCACACCGTCAAGGGACCGGCAACCGATCCGCGACCCACCTCGTCGACACCAACGATCACCCCATCGCCGCCAAGCTCATGCATAAGCTCGTACATGTCATTGACGCGCTCGCGCTCGGCAAGCTCTTTGGCATGGCGTTTGAGGGCGCGTTCACAAGCCTTGATCACCTGCTGGCGTGGGTCCTCGCGATAATGCTCCACGAGGGCGGGAATCTCCTCAAACGTAGCGCTCGCCAACTCACCGGCAACCTGCGATGCCGAAACCGAGCTCGTCATGTTGGCCATACCAGGCCCTCCTTGCATGCAAATCAGATAAAAAGAAGGGCCACCCGAAGGTGACCCTTGTGTCCAAACGAGTGGACAGACGCTGCGATCTTCTTAGCGCTTCTCGGGGATGCGAGCAGCCTTGCCCACCTTGTCGCGGAGGTAGTACAGCTTGGCGCGACGGACGCGACCATGACGAACGACCTCGAGCTTGGCGATCTTAGGGCTGTGAAGCGGGAAGGTACGCTCAACACCGACACCGAAGGACATCTTGCGGACGGTGAAGGTCTCGCGGGCACCGGCGCCGGCCATGCGGATGACGTCGCCCTGGAAGACCTGAATACGCTCGCGGTCGCCTTCCTTAATGCGGTAGTGAACCTTGACGTTGTCGGCGACGCGAACCTGAGGAATGTCCTCGCGGATCTGCTGACGCTCGATTGCGCGGATGTAATCCATGTGCAATTCCTTACTCTTCTAGAGGTGCCGTACCACCTTGGCCGGCACGTAGTTGAACAAACGTATTCGAGTATACACGCGCGGGTTTCTGCTGCAAGAACAATTTTTTACGCAGACAAAAAGACAAAACCCGCACATGATAACCGCCCGTCTCACGAATGAGACGGGCGGCATGAAGGGGGGCTACGCTAGGCGTCGATGCACAAGGGGGCTAGGCGTTGCGCTTGGCCTCGAGCTTGGCCTGAGCGGCAGCTAGGCGCGCGAGGGGCACGCGGTAGGGCGAGCAGGACACATAGTCCACATCGGCCACGTTAAACAGGCCCTTGATGGACTTGGGGTCGCCGCCGTGCTCGCCGCACACGCCAAAGTGCATGCCAGGGTTGGTGGCGCGACCCTTTTCGACGGCCATGCGCACGAGCTCCAGCACCGCCGTATCGATGGTCTCGAAGGGGTTGTCCTTCAGGATCTTCTTGTGCAGGTACAGCGGGATGAACTTGGCCTCGGCGTCGTCGCGCGAGAAGCCAAAGGTCGTCTGGGTGAGGTCGTTGGTGCCAAAGCAGAAGAAATCTGCGTGATGGGCGATCTCGTCGGCGACCATGCAGGCGCGCGGCAGCTCGAGCATCGTGCCCACGGGAATGTTGAGCTCAACGCCCTCTTCAGCGGAAACCTCGGCGATTACGCGCTCAATGACCTCGCGGGTCTGAACATGCTCGGCCGTGATGGAGACGAGCGGAACCATGATCTCGGGGCGCGGGTCGACGCCCTCCTTGATAAGGCGGGCAGCGGCCGTGGCGACGGCGCGAACCTGCATGAGAGGCAGATCGCTAAAGACGACGGACAGGCGCACGCCGCGCAAGCCCAGCATGGGGTTGGACTCGACCATGCCGTCAATGCGACGCAGGCGGGCGCGCAGGGCAGTGAGCTCCTCCTCGGGAGCGCCGGCGGCCTCCTTCTTGGTGATGGCGACCTCGAGCTCGCGAGGATTATCCAGGAACTCATGAAGCGGCGGATCGAGCAGGCGGACGACCACATCGCGACCGGACATGGTCTTGAACATCGCCAGGAAGTCCTCGGTCTGAACCTTGAGCAGGTCGGCCAGGGCCTGCTGCTTCACGGCCTCATCGTCAGACAGGATAAAGCTCTGGATGATGTTCTTGCGATCGCCCAGGAACATGTGCTCGGTGCGGCACAGACCGATGGCCTCGGCGCCAAACTCAAGAGCGAGCTCGGCATCCTCGGGGTTGTCGGCGTTGACGCGCACGTGGTTGGCGTGACCGTCGGCCTCGTCCAAACGGATCTCATCGGCCCAGGACAGGATGGTGTCCAGGTCGCCGGTGAGCTCTGCAGAGACCAGGTCGACCGCGCCGTCGACGACGATACCCTGGGTGCCGTCGATGGAGATGACATCACCCTCGCGCAGCACGCGGTCGCTGCCCTCGATGTGCACGACCTTCTCGGCAGCGTCGATATGGAAGCACTCGACACCGCAGACGCAGGGCGTACCCATGCCGCGGGCGATAACGGCGGCATGGCTCGTCTTGCCGCCATGGCTGGTCAGGATGCCCTCGGCGGCGACCATGCCCTTCAGGTCGTCGGGGTTGGTCTCCCAGCGGACCAGAATGACCTTGTGGCCCTCGGCGGAACACGCGACGGCGTCATCACTCGAGAACACGACCTCGCCCACGGCGGCACCGGGGCTGGCGTTAAGGCCGCTGGCCAGGGCCTCGTACTTCTTGGAGGAGTCGAACTGCGGGTGCAGGAGCTGATCGAGCTGCGCGGGATCGATGCGGCTCACGGCCTCCTCGCGGGTGATGAGGCCCTCCTCGACCATCTCGATAGCGATGCGCAGCGCGGCGGTAGCGGTGCGCTTGCCCACGCGGGTCTGAAGCATCCAAAGTTTACCCTGCGCGATGGTGAATTCGATATCGCACATATCGCGGTAATGATCCTCGAGCGTCAGGAACACGCGCTCGAGCTCCTCACCAGCGGACTCGAGGCCCGGGGTGGTCTTGAGGTCGGCGATGGGCTCAGTGTTGCGGATGCCGGCGACGACGTCCTCGCCCTGGGCATTCACCAAAAAGTCGCCATAGAACTCCTTGGTGCCGTCGGCCGGGTTGCGCGTAAAGGCGACGCCGGTCGCAGAGGTCTCGCCCTTGTTGCCAAAGGCCATAGCCTGGACGTTGACGGCGGTACCGAGCTCGTCAGAGATGCCGTGCTGTTTGCGGTAAATGCAGGCACGCTCGTTCATCCAGCTG
>CAUAWV010000033.1 GCA_958433005.1 uncultured Collinsella sp.
GAGTTCCGCACGCAAAGGAGAGCACTTAATGTGCTCTCCGTCTTGCGCAGGACTGCCCGAGCAGGCGATGTTGCCCCATACGCCCTCCCAGGTCCGCCGGGATTACGACAGCTTGACGATCGGTGCAAAACCTTTCATGAGCTTTTTAGTCTGGCCGGTTTTTTCGAATTGAACCTCGATCATGTCTCCGGCGACCGAGATCACGGTACCGGTGCCAAAGGTCTTGTGGCTCACGGTATCGCCCGCGGCAAAGTCCTGCGACGCGCTGGCGCGATCGACCTTGCGCTCCACCGTCGGCGACACCTTGGACGACGGCTTTTTGGCTCGCGGCGCGCCCGAGCCAAAGGTCGAGGCAACGCGGCCGGCGTCAGGCGAAACCCCACGATGGCGCTCGGTCCCATAGCTGCTGCCGCCAAAGAAGTCGTCAAAGCTCGACCCGCCGCGCGAGCCGGAGCCGCCGGTCGAGCGCGTATGCGAACCGAACACCTTGCCGCCATACATATCCGAGCCCATGCCCGAGCCAAAGGTGCCGTGACGGTCGCCGCGCTTCTCCCAGCCCGTGCCCTCAAAACCGGCAGAACCGATACCGCTAAACTCGATATCCTCAAACGGAATCTCGTTGAGGAAGCGAGAGCGCGGGTTGGCAGAGGTCGAGCCGTAGGTGCGACGCGTGGCCGCATAGGTCAGGAACAGGCGCTTACGGGCACGCGTGATGGCAACGTAGGCCAGGCGACGCTCCTCCTCGAGCTTGCCCGGGTCATCGCTGCCGCCAAAGTCGTGCACGTGCGGGAAGATACCCTCCTCCATGCCGGCCACGAACACCGCCGGGAACTCCAGGCCCTTGGCGGAGTGGATGGTCATCATGGTAATGGCATGCGTCTCGCCGGCCAGGGAATCCAGGTCGGAGCGCAGGGCCAGCCACTCCATGAGTGCCGGCAGTGCCTTACAGGTGAGCGGACCGTAGGTGCGCTCGATCTCGTCGGCATGCACGGCGCCCGCCGGTAGCTCTGTTGGCGCGGCATACGCGTTGCCCGCGATGGCGGCGGCCAGGGCATCCTGCGGCGAGAGCGCCGGGGCGGCTAGGCTATCGAGCGGATTGGAGCCCGCGGCGTCACGAGCGCCGACAAGTGCCTCAAACGAGGATGCCGGAGCGGACGGCCCCGGCTCGGACGCGGGCGCACTCACCACGACGGACTCGGACTCGGCGACGGACGGCACGTCGGCAACACCGGCCGCGCGCAGCTCTTCTAGACTCTCGAGCGTACCCTCGATATCCTCGTGCGTCTCCTCAAATTCGGCGGCGACGCCCAGGAATTCCTGGATGTTCTCGGCGCGGCTCTCGGACTCCATGGTGCCCTCGGCGCGAAACGCCTGCAGCAGGCCCGTCTTATCGACAATCATCTCGACGACGTCCTTGAGCTCGCCGTCCATGCGGCGGCCCTCGCGCACCAGCGCCACAAAACTCGACAGGCCGTTGCGCACCTTGGCACTAAACATGCCCGTCTCGGCTGTTGCGATCTCGCAGGCCTGGAAGAACGAGCAGCGGTTGTCGCGCGCCAGCTGCTCGATCTTTTGGATCGAGGTGGAGCCGATGCCGCGGCGCGGCGTGTTGATGACGCGCTTGACGCTCATCTCGTCGGCCGGGTTCACGATCATCTTGAGATAGGCCATGACGTCGCGAATCTCGGCGCGGTCGAAGAATCGCGTGCCGCCGACGATCTTGTAGGGCACGCCCGCGCGCAGGAACATATCTTCGAGGATACGCGACTGGGCGTTGGTGCGGTAGAACACGGCGATATCGTCGTAGCTCGTACCCTTGGCATGCAGCTTTTCGATCTCGCCGGCAATCCAGCGACCTTCGTCGCGCTCGTCGCTTGCCTGGAAAGCCTGAATCTTCTCGCCATCGCCCTCGGCCGTAAACAGGCGCTTGTCCTTGCGCTGCGAGTTGTGGCGAACAACGGCATTGGCGGCGCTCAGGATGTGACCCGTGGAGCGATAGTTCTGCTCCAACTTGACGGTCTTGCAGTTTTTAAAGTCCTGCTCAAAGTCCAGGATGTTGGTGATGTCGGCGCCACGCCAGCTATAAATGGACTGGTCGTCGTCGCCCACGACCATGAGGTTTTGGTACTTGGCGGCCAGCAGGTTGGCGATTTCGTACTGGACGTGGTTGGTGTCCTGATATTCGTCGACGCTAATGTAGCGGAAGCGCTCTTGGTACTTGTCGAGCACCTCGGGGCGGGTGCGCAGTAGCTCGAGCGTGCGCACGAGCAGGTCGTCGAAGTCCATCGCGTTGGCGGCGCGCAGGCGGCGCTCCAGCTCCAGGTAGACTTGCGCGGCCTTTTTGTCGTTGGGGCTATCGGCGCTCTTGAGCATGTCCTCGGGCCCGATCATGGCGTTTTTAGCAGAGCTGATCTTGCTGCGGATCATGTTGATGGGGAACTGCTTTTGCTCGATGCCGAGCGCCTGCATAATGTCGCGCACCATGCGCTTTGAGTCGTCGTCATCGTAGATGGTGAATTGACCGGTATAGCCCAGCAGGTCGGCGTCCTCGCGCAGCATGCGCACGCACATGGCATGGAAGGTGCACACCCACATGCCACGGGTGCCGCTTGGGATGAGTGCCGCCAGACGCTCGCGCATCTCGGCCGCAGCCTTGTTGGTAAACGTGATGGCAAGAACCTGCCAAGGCTTAACACCCAGGTCGCCGAGCATATGTGCGATGCGGAAGGTCAAGACGCGGGTCTTGCCCGAGCCGGCGCCGGCGAGCACCAGCAACGGGCCCTCGGTGGACAGGACCGCCTCGCGCTGGGCGGGATTAAGGCTGTCGATGTCGACGAGCGGCTTGGCGGGCTTGGGCGCCGGCGCGGGAGCGTCGTAGATGTCGAGCGGAACGAGCTCGGGCTCCGGCGCAGCGGGGGCGGTGTACGCATCGAGCGGCACGGGTTCCGGCGCAGGCGGCACGGGTACCGCAGTGTTCTTTTCCCAGGGCAGGGGCTGGGTCATGGGCGACTCCTCATCTGACGGACGGCGCGCCTGCGGGCAGCGCCATAGTTTGAGCCGTACCAGTATACCGAGCCGCGCGGACACCGACGCAAATCACACCACGACTCCGTGCGCGATCGTCAGGCCCGCCCCGGCAGATTTGGTGTAATGGGGTCAGGTTAATCTGCACCACCGGAGGGATAGAATATCTACCGCTCCTACCCACCCCACATCGCAGGAGGGCCGTTGTGAAACACAAGGTGCTCTATTACATGGTCGACGGCTCGACCGAAGCTGGTCAAGCGGTGCTCGACACAATCGAAGGCGGCGACCAAATTGATCTGGTTGGCTGCGCGCACAAGCCCAATGTCTGCCCCACCGCCGAGCAGTTGGTCGGCTGCGAGGGCTTTGTCGGCGAGTTCGGTCCCATCGACGATGCGTGTGCCGACGACATGGCCGCCGTGGGGATACGCATCGTTTCGAATATGTCCATCGGCGTGAACCACGTTGCTGTCGACCGCTTGGCCTCACACGGCATCACCGTCACCAACTGCCCCGGATACTGCTCGGAAGACGTCGCTCAGCATACTATTGCCTTGATGCTTGACCTGATGAGACAGGTTACGTTTCTCAACTGCGACGTGCGGACTGGCGTTTGGAATCCACTGGGCGGGTATACCATGCACCGCACGCAGGGCCGCACGTTGGGGCTCGTCTTTTTTGGCAGCATCGCGCGTGCCGTGGTGCCTATCGCGCAGGCACTCGGCATGAAGGTGCTGGTGTGGGCGCCAACCAAGAGCGCAGAAGAGCTTGCCGCCGCCGGTTGTATCAAAGCGCAAACGCTCGACGAATTGCTTGGGGCCTCCGATATCGTCAGCCTTCATTGCCCGTTGATTCCGGAGACCGAAACGCCAATTGGCAAGCGCGAACTTGCGCGTATGAAACCAACGGCATTTTTGATTAACACGGCCCGGGGACCCATTGTGGACGAAAATGCCCTAGTCGCCGCGCTGGACGAGGGTATTGCCAGCAGTGGCACGCGCGGCATTTGCGGCGCTGCGCTCGACGTGCTCGCCGACGAGACCGCGCCCAACCAGGCCTTGATCGCCCACCCGCGCTGCATCGTCACACCCCACTGCGCCTACAGCACGCAGGAGGCCTACAACACCGTTCGTCATATGTCGCTTCAGGCCGTAGTGAACAAGCTCGTCTTTAACCGCAAGCCCCAGCATACCGTGGCCTGAATGCGGCAAAGGGACAGTCCCTTTACCGCATTCGGCATTGTCCTCAAACCGCCACCAACATTTTTCGAGTTGTGCGGCCTTTTCCGCTGGCCCCACGCAAGGGTTGCTGAAATAACTTGAGTGCCTTTGTCCTATTTTGGAAATATTCTCGCGAATTTACGCATATAACTCACAGTAGCAAACACTACTGTGAATGCTGATGGTACCAAAATGGCGTTTTTTGTCAGCTAGAGACCTCCGAGAGGCCGCACAACTCGATTTTTGTTGGCGACCAGGAAGGACAGTCGACTCATTCGCCCAGATCACCATCTCCCACTGCGATTGGTGAAAAGGGCTCAGGCTATTCCAAACCAAGTTGGTGCAAAATTACCTGACCCCTTTTACCCAGCCCCTTGACAAAGGGGGCGGCATAGACCTTTTGGTCATGCCACCCCCTTTGAATGACAAGTTGTCGCCCTGACCGCCGCGCAGCGTCGACTAAGTTAGAGGCCGAGCATCGGCTCCAGGACAAAGAAGTACGCAAGCACCACGATGCCCAGGATGATGCGGTAAACACCGAAGCACTTGAAGTCGTGACGGCGGACGAAGCCCATGAGCCACTTAATGGCGATGAGCGAAACCACAAAGGCCACAACGCAGCCCACGCCCAGGATAGCGACCTCGTTGGCGCCGAACGTACCGCCCTTGATGAAATACTTGACCAGCTTGAGCGCACTCGCGCCAAACATGACAGGGATGGCCAGGAAGAACGTAAACTTGGACGCCACCGAACGCGTGCAGCCCAAAAGCAGGCCGCCGATGATGGTAGAACCGGAGCGAGACGTACCAGGCACCAGCGAAAGCACCTGGAAGCAGCCGATACCCAGCGCAGTCTTCCAGCTTAGATCCTCGAGCGTGGCGATGGAACCAAAGTCCAGATTCTCGTCATCGTCCTCATCCTCAGCGGTAGCCGTGGCGGGCGCCGCAAAATGCGCACCGGCGGGACGTCCACCCGACACCACAGCACGCGAACCAAACGAACCGGCAACGGCCATTTCCTCGCGCTTGTTTGCGCGCCAGTTCTCGATCACGATAAACAGCACGCCGTACACAATGAGCGCCAGCGCCACGACGGGAGCATTGTAGAAATGCTCCTCCATCCAGTCGTTGAGCGGCAGGCCGATCGCCGCCGCAGGAATGCAACCGAGCACAATCTTGCCCCACAGCACCCAGGTGTCGCGACGGCCCTCCTTGCCCTTGCTGGGCGAGAACGGATTGAGTTCATGGAAGAACAGCACGCAGACGGCCAGAATGGCGCCGAGCTGAATCACGACCAGGAACATATTCCAGAACGTCTCGCTCACGTTCATCTTGACGAACTCGTCCACCAAGATCATGTGACCCGTCGACGAAACGGGCAGCCATTCGGTGATGCCCTCGACCAGGCCCATGAAGGCAGATTTTAGAAGCTCGATAATATCCAAAGGGACCCCCTCGTTAGACACCCGCCGGTAGATGTTCTGCGGACGATGCGGGCGATGTCCCATTATCAACCGTTGGCGGTGCGACCGCGCCTACCCTTACCAAAAAACTCGCCCGTTCACAGAATTGCGAGCAGTTAAACCGAAATCCTTGGGTATAACTGCAACAAGATAAAGTGTCCGGCGGCCACGCATCCGCGCCCGCCCGATGCACGAGCCCAGCGCCCGTGCGATAGACCAAGGAGGAAACCATGAACGAGGGCTACACCAAGGTATTTGTTTCACTCGACGGTACTGAGCAGCAGGATTTTGTGCTCGCACGCGCCATCAAGGTCGCCGCAAACAACGGTGCCAAGCTGATTATCGGCCACGTTATCGATTCCACGGCGCTCGAGAGCGCCGGTTCCTATCCGGTCGATCTGGTCAACGGTCTGGAGGAGGCATTTAACAACTCCATCGCCAAGCAGCTCGAAGAGGCCAAGGCCAATCCTGATATTCCCGAGGTCGAGGTCATGATCCGCGCCGGTCGTATTCGCGAGACGCTCAAAGACGAGATGCTCGACGTGGTCAAGCCCGACCTGGTGCTCTGCGGCGCCCGCGGCCTGTCCTCGATCAAGTATGCGCTACTGGGCTCGATTTCGACGTTCCTGCTACGCAACACCGACTGCGACATCTTGGTCGTGAAGTAGCGTTGCTCCCACCGGCCGCGGGGCCTTCGCAGCCTTACTTCCGCGTGCTGGATTATAATAATTTTGGCGTGCCGCCCCTATGGGGGCGGCACGTTTTGTTATGAGGCGATCCTGCTTAGACGGGCTTGTACTTCTGGAATGATCTTCTCGAACATTACCTCCGCCTCGGGAAAACCATCTTCTTTGAGACCGCGCGCGGCGTCTCTTAGTGCGTCTGGAACCTCATTGCAGGTGTCGGCTATCATCCCGGCAACGATTCCCGCGGGCAAACCCGCCTCGATCATTTGGTTCATCACCGATCCGCGCGTTACATCGTCGATCTTCCGGCTCCCACCAAACGAGACGCCCATCTCGCGAACAAGGCTGGGGTAAACCGTTGTGCACAGCACGTCATAGAGCGGCGCCAACCTCACTTGTTTCCAACTTTCGTCCCACACGAGCGACCAGTTCTTAAGATGGTTATCGCAGTTACCTACGGCATAATCGAACAGCTGGTTATAGCCGATAAGGAACCTATCCTCCATTTGATTAGTCGACACCCTTCGCACCGCATCGACGATAAGTCCCAGATAATTGACGCCCGTCGGCTCATATTTAAGCTCACGCGAGATACCCTTGGCCTGACAAACATCTTCCTGGTGCAAACGATATGGAATTGGCAATCCATCAACCGAGCGTCCGTCATCCGACGTTACTCGATCAAATCGCTTCACAGCGATAATCGGCTCGGCGTCCTCAACCCGGATTAGAAAGCATTCTTCGGCCGATAGGTCCATCAGAGATGCGGCTCTAACGCACATTGCTTCACACACCGTCTCGCCCGGAAACGTTTTCGACCCCGCCTTGAGGATGTGCGTAGATGGAGCCGCTCCATGAGGCAGGTACCATCCGCCGCACGGGTCATCGCCCGTATGGTAAAGGCCAACCTTCGCCTGAGCACCCGCAAGGGAGATTCGACTCTCTAGCGCTAAGTCAAAAGCAACCTCCGCCGGTGCGTATGCCAGCCTGCTTAGCCGCTCCCCATCTATCTCTTCATAGCCCATTTCGAGACCCTCGGCCGAAGGCTCTCGCGTCAAAACAAGAGCGCCGACGGGTTCATCGCGGACCAAATCGAGCACCTTAAAGTAATCTCCGCGTTCCGCTCGCGCCCTTTTCTCGAGGTCCCTATTAAGCTGCCCCTCTGGAATGATGCCAGAGAAAAAGGAGCCCGTTACGTCCGGGCTGAACGCCTCGGCCGACAAAGGCAGCGAGGCCGAAATCGGGGCCGCATCAGCACTCTCGAGATACTTGGGGTCATAGGCGAATATCGGAAGCCCGGCGTTTTCCTCTAATACGCCAACCAGCTGGTAGGAACCATTAAACTCACGATGAACGAACAGTGCGCCATCCATTATTTTCCCCTCACCTTCAGAATAAAATCGATATCCACGATGGAGGCGTAGTCGAAAATGACGCCAATTTCGACCGTTGTCCGCCCCCGCTCGATATCACCGATCACACGAAGGCTGCGACCCGTCATAGTCGCGACGTCACGTTGAGTTAAGCCAAGCTCACGCCTTCTGAGCCTGAGGGCCTTCCCCATCTCGGCCGGATCGAAAACCATGCGCTCCGAGAAAGCAGCTTCTGACGGCTTGAGCTTGATGCGCCCATCCAGCTTTTTAATCGTTGTCACTGTTCTCATGATGCTCCTAGCTATATTCCTATTCGTGAACACAGTATAAAACTACTAAGCTATGTTCATGTACGAGAATATAGTATCGACTTCATTAGCAATGTTCCCGTTCAGGAATATAGTTGTTAAAAGCCCCCGGTTTGTTCCCAGACGGGAAGATTCCGATCGGCCGCGCCATACGGGCCGGCTACTCAAAGTATTGGAACTTGTTCGTCGAGAAGGCAAACGTTACGACAAAACCTTCGCCGGGGTCGGACGCTGCGGTGACGTCGATGCCCATCTTGGAGCACAGGCGCGCCACCAGGTAGAGGCCGATGCCCGTTGCACGCTTGGTGGTGCGGCCATTGTCGCCGGTAAAGCCCTTCTCGAACACGCGTGGCAGGTCTGCCGCACACACGCCGCAGCCGTTATCGGCGACGGCAAGCTCAATGCGCTCGCTTGCCAAGCCCTCGTCCAGCAACGCGCCCGAAAACACGATCTTCGCGCCGTCCTCGCACGCATATTTAATGCTGTTCTGAATGAGCTGGCCCAGGATAAACTCGAGCCACTTCTCGTCGGTAAAGACCTCGAAATCGAGGTTCTCGCACACCGGAGCCACGTGCGCCGCAATGAGCTCGCGCGCGTTGGCCTTAATCGCACCCGCCACCAAGGTCTTAAGATCCCAGCGGCGAATCAGGTAATCGCGCTCCACGACTTCCGAGCGCGCATAGTACAGCGCCTGGTCGATATAGCGTTCCACGCGATCCAGCTCGCGGCCCAGGTCATCCACGCGCGACAGGTCGTCTTCGCTGCCGTCCAAGTTTTCCAAAATCAGATGGGCTGCCGCCAGGGGCAGCTTGGCCTCGTGGACCCAGCTCTCGATATAGTCGCGATAGTCATCGGTCTGACGCCGGCCTTCGGCAACCTCATCGCAAGCGGCTTTGCCCACCCGGCGCAGAACCTCGTACTCGAGCTCGCCCTCGGCATAGGTTGGGCATTGCACCATCTCCTGCACCCACGCGGGGCTCTCCAGCTCCTCGGCCGCACGCTCCAGCTGGTGCAGAAAGCGGCGACGGCGCGCATATTCGATCACGATACCCAGTACGCCAAAGATAAAGGACACGCCAACCGCCACGATCACGATGGATGCGGGGGCGCCGGCCACCGTCAGCACAAAGCAGCTCAGTAGCACGCCGCACGTCCACACGGCAACGGGCAGCAACGCGTCTTTAAAGAACTTGCCAAACGACATGGCCGGACCCTAAACCGAATAGCCTTGGCCGCGGTGCGTGGTGAGGTACCCCTTGACGCCGATCTTGTCGAGCGTCGCACGCAAGCGATTGATATTGACGGTGAGCGTGTTGTCGTCCACAAAGGCATCGGAATCCCACAGGTCCTGCATGATGGCCGAGCGCGAGACAATCTTGCCCACGCGACCCAAGAGCAGCGAGAGAATGCGCAGTTCGTTTTTGGTGAGCTCGGTACTGTCACCGGTTGCCGTATTGGTGACCGTGGAGCGGGCAAGGTCGAGCTCCAACCCCTTGTGGACCATGGTGCTGCGCTCGCCTGCCGACGTGGTGCGGCGCAGCAGCGCGTTGATACGCGCCACGAGCACGCGCGCGCTATAGGGCTTGGAAATAAAGTCGTCCGCGCCGAGTGTCATGGCCATGACCTCGTCGATTTCGGTCGTGCGCGACGTAAGGACGATGATGGGGACCTCGGATTCGCGGCGGACTTCGTGGCAGATGTGCTGGCCGTCTTTGACAGGAAGCGTGAGGTCGAGCAGCACCAGGTCGGGCGCGGCAGCGAGAATATCGCGCGAGACGTGCTCAAACGATTCGCAGGACTCGACCTCAAAACCAGCACGGGCAAGGATGTCGGCGAGCTCGCGACGAATGGGCTCGTCGTCCTCAACGATATAGATCAGCGCCATGGATTACGCTCCCCTCTTAGTTGTCTTACAGCCATTATTGCCGCGAAGTCGCCGGCACGCGCCTCGCGCGGCAACAAGGTGACAGAACTGTTCGCGAACGAAAGGTTCGACTCGCCCTCGCTCGCAACGGGTGCGGGGATCAAATGATTATAAAATCCCCGCGCCAGAAAAATCATTTAGCGGCGGGCGCGGAGCTTTTCGTAACCGGCGGCGAAGAAGGTGACCATAGCAGCGTCCGCCTCGGCAGCGTCGGCATCGGCAGCGGGAACCACGCCGTGCTCGTCGCTCACCAGAAACAAAGCACCCTTGAGCTGCGCGGGAATGTCTACGCGCGTGACCGAGATGCCCTTGGTCTGGGCCAGCTGCTCGATGAGCGTCGCCGTACCGCACAGGCACTCGTCCGCCGGCGCCACAAAGGCCAGCTCTCCGTCGTTGACGGAAGCGAGCAACTCGGGCGCCACGCCGGTTTCGTCGGCCTCGGAGCGGGCCTCGGCAGAGCGGGCACGCAGCGCCTTGGCCGAAGTATCGGCCAGCGGCTCGTACTCGCCCACCGTCATGGCGGCATTGCCGTTGACGTCGATCACTAGCATGAGCACGCCGTCGTGCGCGGTGTAATCGCCCTCGGCAAGCGACCACTCAACGTGCTGCTTGGCCCAGCTGAGCATGTTATGGGTAAGCGGCTCGCCCTGCACCAAGCGCTCGGACAGCGCACGGATGTGACGGTTGAGCATGGGTACCTTTTTGTTGGACATGCGCCAACGGCACACGAGTGCGGGCTCGTCGAGCGTAAACTTCTCAACCGCCTCCTGATTGGCGCAAAAGTCCTCGTACGCGCGCTGGTCCTCGGCATTGCCAAACAGCTCGGCATCATCAATCTGGGGCATGGTCATCCCTTTCGTGTTAGTCATTCCGTCCTCTTATACCAAAAAGACGGCCCTCCAAACGGAGCGGCCGTCTTTTGCAGAGATTATTTTGACGATATGGCCAAGCGACCGATCAGCTTAATGGGATAGAACAGCATCCCATTAAGGGTTTTCCAAGTGCCCGAGATTGCCCCGAAAGAGGAGCGCCGCGTACTAAATGTACGCAAGCGACGGTTTGAGGGGCAAGGTCGGGTGCTTGGGAAAGCCCTAGTGCCTAAAATGCCTGGCCCCTGTGAACACCATCGCAATGCCATGCTCGTTGCAGGCCTGGATACTCTCGTCGTCGCGCTTGGAGCCGCCGGGCTGGATGATGCAGGTCACGCCGTGAGCGGCAAGCACGTCGACGTTGTCGCGGAACGGGAAGAACGCATCGCTTGCGCAGGCAAAGCCGCCCTTCTCCACGCCCTCGCGCTCGCAGAAGTCCTCGGCGCGCTCGCAGGCAAGCAGCGCGGAGTCAACGCGGTTGGGCTGACCCGGGCCCATGCCAATGCCGGCCTTGCCCTTGGAGACCAGAATGGCGTTGGACTTAACGCCCTTGCAGACCTTCCAGGCAAACTCGAGCTCGGCCATCTCGGCGTCGGTGGGCTTGCGGTCGGTGGGGAACGTAAAGGTCGCGGGGTCCTCGGTCACGTGGTCGACCTCCTGCGCCAGCATGCCGCCGTCGATGGAGCGCAGCTCCACCTTGGCGCCGTGGTCCACGCCGCCGGTAGCCAGCACGCGCAGGTTGGGGCGCTTGGCCATGCGCTCGAGCGCCTCGGCGGTGTAACTCGGGGCGATGATGACCTCAACGAACTGCTTGTTCTGATCGGCAAAGTGCTCAACCAACTCAAAGGGAACCTCGCGGTTGCAAGCGATGATGCCGCCAAAGGCGCTCTTGGGATCGCAGGCAAAAGCGCGGTCGTAGGCAGCCGTGATGTCCTCGGCAACGGCGGAACCGCAGGGGTTCTGGTGCTTGAGGATCACACAGGCAGGCTCGTCGAACTCGCGGACCAGGTTCCAAGCGGCGTCGGCGTCCAGATAGTTGTTGTAGCTGAGCGGCTTGCCCTGAATCTGCTCGGAGCCAACGAGCGGGAACTGCGAGCTCGCGGTGTTCTCGCAGCCCTCGGCAAAGCGATAGACCGTGGCCTTTTGCTGCGGGTTCTCGCCATAGCGCAGGTCGTCGACCTTCTCGAGCGAAACCTCGAGCCTGGCAGAAGTGTCCGCCACGTCGCCTGCCTGGGCGGCAAGCCAACGAGAGATAGCCGTGTCGTAGGCGGCGGTGGTCTGGTAGACCTTCACCTGCAGACGACGACGGGTGGAAAGCGTGGTGCAACCGCCGGTCTCGCGCATCTCGGCCAGGACGGCGTCGTAGTCGGCCGGATCGGAGATGACGGTAACGCTCGCGGCGTTCTTGGCGGCGGAGCGCAGCATGGAGGGACCGCCGATGTCGATGTGCTCGATGGCGTCCGCAAAGGTGACCTCGGGGTTGGCGACGGTCTTCTCGAACTCGTACAGGTTGACGACGACCAGGTCGATCAGCTTAATGCCGTGCTGAGCTGCCTCCTGCATGTGCTGCTCGGAATCGCGGCGGGCCAGCAACGCGCCGTGAACCTTGGGGTGCAGGGTCTTAACGCGGCCGTCCATCATCTCGGGATAACCCGTGAACTCCTCGATGGGGGTTACGGGAACGCCCGCATCCTCGATAGCACGAGCCGTACCGCCCGTAGAGATGATCTCGACGCCAAAGTCATCGACCAGCGTCCGTGCGAAATCGACGACGCCCGTCTTATCGGTAACCGAGATCAACGCGCGTGCGATCTTCACATCAGATCCCATGCAGTCCTCCTGTCTGGTACGCCGCCGTGCTCTGTGAGTCGGTGATACGTCGATCTGCAGCGCTCGCGCAGCGGCATTGAAAATACTGATTTAATGTAGCGCATCGAGCGCGTCGATGCACCCCGCAACGGTCGCATGTGCAGAAAAAGCTTGCGAGTGGAGGATGTGGGCGCAGCGCCGGGCACGGTGAGTTCATGGAACACAGGGGCACCATAATTAGATGCCAATGGCGTGGTAGAACTGTGCTCGATATGCATCCGCAAAAGAAAGAGGCACCATGGTCTCGCGGGTTCTCTACCGACCGTTTGACACCGAAGACTTCGACGCCATCGCGCTGATTCTGCAGCAGCTTTGGCATAACAATTCGGATAACGATGAGTACAACCGCCTCGAGGCCGCGTGCGACCTCGCCTATTGCCTTTCGTCGTCGACGTTTTCGCAGGTTGCCGTCATCGACGGTCAGGCGCGCGGCATCGCGCTCGCGCGTGCGGGGCAAAGCTCCGGCGCCACCGTCAAGGAACATTGGATGGATACCGAGCGCGCGCTGCTATCGCAGATGCGCGAGCTGGAGCCCGATGCCTGCGCCGAGTATCTCTCGTTTGTGCGCGCAACCATCCGCACCAACAACCGTCTGCTCGAAAGCAGCCCCCTGCCACACGACAACGAGGTCACGCTGCTTGCCGTGGATCGCGATGTCCATGGCTTGGGCGTCGGCTCGGTGTTGCTCGATGCTGCGGTCTCGCACCTGTCCTCGCGCGGAGCGACGAGGGCGCACCTGTACACCGACTCCAACTGCTCGTGGAAGTTCTACGAGCTGCACGGCTTTAAGCGCACGGCAACGCACCGCGCCAACCGAGAAGAGCGCCGCCACGACATGCCGCGCGAAAGCTTCCTCTACGAGCTGGACCTAACCGCCTAAACCCGGCAGCCACACCTAGTCATTCAAGAACGTCCCATCTCGGCACATAAGAAAGGGACGGGCTTCCCCGACGGCTGTCGAGAAAAGCCCATCCCGTAATTTAGGACCGCTAGAACGTTCCGCCGCCGCCTCCGCCGGCACCGCCGCCTCCGCCGCCCGAGAAGCCACCGCCTCCGCCGCCGCTCGAGCTGTCGGAACTCGAAGCCAGCTCGCGGATGGTCTCGTGATACACATCGTTGAACGAATCGAGCGGAGACTCGTTGCCGTAGTGATGGTAATACCACCAGTAGCAGGGGTAGTTGTCGTAGAAATCGTCGCTATTGCGCAGGTCCGCAGGCACTGCCTCGGCCAGCTGTCGCAGCACTTCTTTCGAAACGCCCAGCGCCACGCCCATCACCAGCAGTTTGTTCCACAAGATCAGGTCGCTGGGGATGGCCTCCTTCAGGCGCGTAAAGTCCTCGAGCCAATGCTTGAGCGCCTTGCAGCGAGCCGCCACCTCGGCGCCCTCCGGCGTGTAACGGCGGAAGGTGCAGCTCAGGACAAAACCCACAATCGTGACGGGGATCGAGATCATAGCGGCACCGACGTTGGCGTCCGCAAAGTCGGTATAGAACAGAGAACCCAAAATGCCAAAGACAATGATGATGCCGAGAACCAGGCCGGCCACCATCGCGATAGTGCCATCCGATGCGATAAACTCGCGCTCCTCCAGCTTGCCCTTAACCGTGCTCTGATAGTCCTCGAGCTTGTCGCCAACAGATTCAGTACGCTCGCTGGCATACTCCTCCAGCTCGCTAAACGTGCGCGAACGGACGCCGTCTTTATCGGGCTTAACGCCAGCGAAGAAGACCTTGAGCACGTCGCGATCGATGCCGTCCTTCTTGGCAGCCTTCCAGGCCTCGTCGGTCACTGTGATGCGATACGTCCGCTCCTCTTTTTCGCGACGGAGCAGACCCTTCTTCTTGGTCTCGGTCGCTTCTTCTAGCTTGATCACGCGGTCGTCGGTCAGCTTCATCAGCGTGGCGATATATGCCTGATCGGGCACGTCGTTCCAGCTCATAAGAGCTGCAAGCACCGCGGGATGGTCGGCCGAGGGCACGTCGCGGAAGTATTCATCTTGGAAAAGCGGCTTTGGCTTGCGACGGCGCAGCTTGAGCACGACGATTACGCCGGTAAAGGTCACCGCCGCGACAACACTTACCGCGGCAAGCGTATTTGCGATCATGCGGGCGCGGGCGCGGCGGGCGTTGGCCTCCTCGGCCCATGTCTTCTCCTCGCTCAGGATTGTCGGCATGCGCTCCTCGCTCGAGGCGGAAAGTCCTGGCACCCAGTCGCTGGGGAAGGCGATGCGCGCCTCGGCAAATTCGCCCTCGTGCACGCACGGAATGGTGTAGGTGACCATGGGTTTGTCCGCATCGAGCGATACGTCGCCCGTCAGCGGGCCGTGGCCCCATGCGCGGAAGTTATCGCCCTTGCTCGCTGGCGTTCCGATGGCACCGTCCGCGAAGTAAACTTCCATCTCGACGTCGTCGGAATTCGCAGACCAGCCGTCACCCACGAACTTCCAGTAGAGCTCGGCGGTATCGGCCCAGTTCATAACCGCACCGGTCATGGTGTAGCTCACGTAATAGATCGCGCTGTCGTCGCTCTCGTGGGGGCTGAAAACCTTGATCCTTACGCTGCCGTCGGACTGCTCAACCGTATAGACGCCGCTGTCGCCTTTGTTTGCATAGTCGACCCTGCTAAACGCGGCATCGTCTTCCTCGACGCTCAGCACATCGACGCCCGCCGTGCCGCCCTGCTGGTTGGTGCCCGTATTGATATCCCAATACACGCCGTTGATATCGTCGTCGAAATCAAACTGGCGTCCCTCGACAACGGTCAGCGATCCATCGGCTTCGACCGTGGCACCGATATAGGTTTGGGTCATGGAGTAGCCGTCGGCGTGCGCGGCGGCAGGCAGTAGCAACAACGCAAGCGCGACGAGTGCGCAGACGGAAGCGAATCGCGCAAACAGGTGGCGCTGCCGACAGGTCTTGGCAACGGGGGCGTTCATAGGCACATCCTTTGTCTGTGATACCAGTAGCGTCATTGTCCCACGTTTGCGGGTTCATGTGACGAACATCTAGGTCAGCGGAGTGTCAAAACGGGACAAAAGTCACGCCCGCACCCCGGCAGTTAGTCATTGGGGACGTTCTTAAATGACTAGTCATTAGGGACACTCCTTGGCATGGCCCGCGCCAGCAATAGATACCACTTCACAGCACCGTCACAGGTGTAGCGGCTTTGTGTGGGCGCGGCACGCGCTGATTGAGCCGCCAACCGAGGGGCATAAAGCATTTGAGCGAAAACGGTTGCCCCTTTCCCGTTCGCTCGAGGATCATGTCCCCCTTTTCCGCGGAAACCCCGGCAGTTGCGAAGAGCTGCCGGGGTTTCTGTCGTTTGAGAGGTTGGGCTGGCGGGCGGCGATCGAGCTGTCGAGCCGGTGGTTCGACACGCGCAACGCGCGGCCTCGGCAACTTGCAGGCCACGGCAACGTCTCCCCCACCGCGCCCCGCGCTATACTCGTCCGCATGGATATCAACGCACGCAACATAGCAACACCCGCCGCGGTCGCACCGGCAACGGCAGTGCCCACCCCCGTCGTGGGCCGCTTTGCCCCGTCGCCCTCGGGCCGCATGCACCTGGGCAACGTGTTCAGTTGCTTGTGCGCGTGGCTTTCGGCCCGCAGCCAGGGCGGCAGCATCGTGTTGCGCATCGAGGACCTCGACGATCGCTGCAAGCGACCGGAGCTTGCCGTTCAACTGATTGACGACTTGGCCTGGCTGGGGCTCGAGTGGGACGAAGGCCCCTACTATCAGCACGATCGCCTAGACCTGTACGAAGCCGCCTTGCGCCAGCTGCAAGACGCCGGCCTCACCTATCCCTGCTTTTGCACGCGCGCCGAGCTCCACGCCGCAAGCGCGCCGCACGCCAGCGACGGCACGCCCATCTACCGCGGCGCCTGCCGCGCTCTTTCTGCCGAAGAAGTTGCACGCCGCAGTGCTCTGCGCGCCCCGGCCACACGCCTGCGCGTGCCCGCCGTCGATGACCTCGCCGACGACGTGGTCGAATTTGTTGACCGCACGTACGGCGCCCAATGCGAGGCGCTCGCCACCGAGTGTGGCGACTTTTTGGTGCGCCGCAGCGACGGCGTATTTGCCTATCAGCTAGCCGTAGTGGTCGACGACGCCGCCATGGGCGTCACCGAGGTCGTGCGCGGATGCGATCTGCTGGGCTCCACGCCCCGCCAGATTTACCTGCAGCATCTGCTGGAACTGCCCACGCCGCACTACGCGCACATTCCGCTGCTCATGTCGCCGGACGGTCGCCGCCTTTCCAAGCGCGACCGCGATCTGGACCTAGGCGAACTACGCGCCCGCTTTGGCATACCCGAGGCACTGCTGGGATGGCTCGCCGGGCAAACGGGCATCGCGCCGGACACCACACCGCGCTCTGCCGAGCAGCTGGCCGAGCACTTTAGCTGGGACGTCATCCGCGCACACCGCGAGAACATCACCGTAATGGCCGAGTAGTCAAATACGCCCCGCCCCCTCGCCCCCCCCTTCAACGAGGACATAATTCTGCGTCTTGTTATGTACGGAATAATTCCGTACAATTGTGCAAAGGAGGTTTTTGCTATGCCAACGATTGAGAAACAACGCCGTATGGATCTAAGGTTGACCGAACGTCAACGCCTTACTTACGAGCGCGCTGCGGCCTTGCGCGGGCAAACTCTCACCCAATGGGCCACAGCCCACCTTGACGAGAGCTCCGCACGTGATATCGCCGAGGCATCAACAACCTATCTTTCTCCTGATGGTTTCGATGCATTTTGCGAAATGCTCGATTCCCCCATGCCCCAAGCCGCAAAAGCGCTGCTTGACCGTAAAGCGGTTTGGGAATGAGCACATTTACCAAGCCCGTTCAACTCCCCGTTGACCAAGGCATCGAGGCTTTCCACTGCGGAAATACTCTTGTAGACGGATGGGCTAAAAACAGATCAGCCTCGGCGCGAAGAAGAGGATCAGCAGTTATATACGCATCGTATTGCGACGGCGCAGTCGCTGGGTTTTATACGTTGTGCACGCACTCCGTGGCTCGCGAAAATGTTGATGGAGGATGGTTCGTGCGAAACTCCCCCTCCCAAGTCCCCACAGTGCTGCTTGGAATGATGGGGGTCGATGAGAAGTTCAAGGGGCTTGGTCTTGGAGCTTCACTGCTCAAAGATGCCATCGAGAACGCCTTGAAAATTTCTGCCCTAGCAGGAGCGCGAGCTTTAGTTGTCGATCCAGTAGATGATGAGGCGGCAGCATTCTATGAACATTTTGGCTTCGCCACCCTACCGGGCACCAACCGAATGGCGCTGAAACTTTAGATCGTCGGGCGACATCTCCTCCAGCTCCCAGTATGCCCTAAGTTACCCTACAAATAAAGATTACTACTGAAATGTAGGGTAACTACCCAAGGTATCGTATGAAGTTCTCGCTATTCCCACCCCTACGCAACATCCCAGGGCTGGAGTTCGTCGCCCAGGCGAACGATGCAGTCGTAGAGCACGGTATGGCGCTCGGCCGGGCTGGCATCCCGATGGAAATGCCCGTAATACCAGCGCTTGTAGTCCAAGCGATCTTCCAGCTCATCGAAAAATGCCGTAAGCCGATCAACGGCGGGGTAATTCCAGCCGGACGCCGGATAGAACGTGGACGAAAGCATGCGCGTGGAGCAGTGTGGGTGATTACGTAGTCGACCTTCCAGCCCACGCTGCCGAGCTTTGTCCGTGCCTCCTCAAAGTTGCGCTCGTCCGGCAGCTCCTGCGGCCACCAGCTGGAATACGGTATGCAGTATTCCTTGTCAACACTCGTGGCACCGCCCATGGTAAAGATCGTTGAGCCATCGAGTTCAAAAACCTCGCCGCGCGTCAGGCGCCGTACGGGAGAGGTATCCGACAGGCGCTGCGTCAGCCCACCGTGCCACAACTCCATGGGTCGCTCCGCCCAGTGATCGAAACGCTCGTGGTTGCCGTCGATGAACAGCACGGTATAGGGGCGCGACTCCAGCCAAGCGATGTCGGCGCATTCCTCGGCAGAGAAATCCCACAGAAAGCCAAAGTCGCCCGCGATGATGAGATAGTCGTCGCTCGTCAAACTATCCCCAAGATCCCAGTCGCGCAGCTTTTGCATGTCGACGCCGCCGTGAATATCGCCCGTCACATAGACCGTCATCGGATCACCACTTCCCTGTAAGTCGCTAGCCCGCATTCTGCACGATCACTAAGCCAACCGTTCCAGCCCTTCCATCCCTTAGGGCTTACCCCTCGTTCTTCCATCCAAACGGGTCAAGCACCCAAAAAACCAGATCGAGCGCGCTGCCGGTCATCATGGCGCCGGCAAGGGCCATGCAAATGTGTAGAGAGACGGCACTTCGGAGCACGTCGAACGGCCCCAGAACAGCCAGCAGCGCGACCGCTGCGCCGGCAAGGCACAGCACGAGGCACGGCCCCGCGTCCTTGACGTACTTCTTTGCGAGATGCTTGGTGTTGTCACTCATTACTATCGAGCTCCTTAGAGGGTCGTTGTTCAGGTACATGCCGCCACGGCAGAGCAGGGCGACAGGGTAAGTGTCACATGTCGTGCGGACATCAATGAAGAAACCGCCTGCTCGACCAACCCTTGACGCCGTTTTGCACCGGCACCCCATCCCCCGCTATCGAGGTCTAATACTTTTCCCGAGAAGTGAACGGCTGATTTTGGACCCCTGAAACATCCGCATTTTTCGGCCGCAAAATCGCAGGATTTCAGCACCGAAACCGCAGGAAACGACACGCTCAAAGTGTCGATGCTTCGGCGGTCCGATTTAGCTCGTTCACTTCTCCGGAAAAGTATTAGACCTTGATTCTTTGCTGCCCCGAGGGTGCGGCGCTTCCTTCTCTGGAACCCTCACTAGCACTGGCACCCCTAGCCGCTGCGACCGCAGGCATGCCTATAATGAGACATGTTTCCTAATGAGAAAGGAATCCAGCTATGAACGAAGCCAGGCTCGCCGATTTGAACGAAATCCAGGACTTTTTCAACCGTGTCGACAGGCCCTCTGTCGAGCCGATAGGCGTCAAAGACTTTATTGGTTGGTACAACAATCCCTACAAAAATGATTCCAATAGGACAGTAGATGACCAGGCCAATGTGCTTGGTCAAACCGTACGCAGCCTAAATTGCCTTAATGAAGACAGGCTTATGGAGATGAAATCTGCCCTGAAAGAAGGCAGGTGGAATGAATGGCTTAAAAACAATGGTATAAAAGCATCACCGGAAGATGCTGTTTTCTACCTTGCGCTTAAACACCGCACCGACAGCCAAGGGCATTACCGCTTTTACTTCGACAAAGATTCGGTTGCAGAAATCGATGCCTTTAATCCTTTCAAGGACAATACGACTGTTTTAGATCAGCAGTGGCATGTGCTCATCTCCCTGCTTGCGTTCCGTGACGTCGCCCATGCCCTAAGCAACGAGTGGCACGAATGCCATTGCCTATACCAGCACATTAAAGACTGGGACAAAGGTGACTTGAACGCCCTGGAACTGCGATTCAGCCGTTATGCCTCCGGCACCATTGAACTTCAACTTAGATCAAAGGGTAAAAATTGGCAACGGCAGCCCTCTTCGGCGATGAACGAATGGCTTAGGGTAGCGCTGTGCAGGCCGTAGGAGAACTAATCGCCCACCAACCTACTCCAGCCCTTGGCCGCTGTACTTCCCCGTCTCCGAGTCGTAGCTCAACACGGCGACCTCGCCGTTCTTCATGACGTTCCCGTCGAAGTAGTAGTGGCTAGCCCCGTCATGCCAGATGCCGCGATAGCCCGCAATGCCCGAAACAACCTCGGTGTTGATATGCCCGGCGATAACATCCAGATAGAACTCGCGCCCCACGTAATCGGGCAGCATCATGGTTAACGACTCGACAGCCGTGCCAAGCTTCCAATCCTCCCCGGCTTCCTCGTCAACGCCGGCGTGCACAAAGACCTGGCCGAAGGGGCTCTCGTAAAAGTAAGGGAGCTTGCGAACCCACGCGATGATGTCCGCGTGCTCGGCCTTTATGCGCTCAACCGTAAAGGCGTAGGCCTCCTCGAACTCCCTGAGCCTCAAAAGGTGCTTAACGTGCTTGAATGCCTCGGCGTCTAAGAAGCTCTTGGCCGTTGCCAGATTGCTGTCGGCAAGTATCCATGCCTGCGTGAAATTGGGGTCATTCACCTCGTCAATGTACTCGAGGAACATCTCCTCGTGGTTGCCGCGCAGCGCCACGACGCGATCGCCGTAGCGCTTTTGCAGGTCCATGACGAGCTCGAAGACCCCGAGTGAATCGGGGCCTCGGTCGCAGTAGTCGCCAAGCAAAACCAGCTTGGAATCCTCGGCATCGAGGTCGACGGTGGAAAGCGATGCCTTAAAGGCGTCCAAGCACCCGTGAATGTCGCTCATAGCGTAGATATGCACGTATGACCCCCTGTTTGCGTCGGGACCCCACTCGTTTGCGCCATGCGGCACGGCGGCCCCTCTGATTTCGCGGGCGCCAGGCAGCTTTGCCCTGACGCGCCCTCAACGTTGACAATAAGTATATCTCGCCGTGCGGACACAAATTTACCCTTGGGCTCTAGCCGCTCGGCCTGCGCTTGCCTCAAAGGCCGCCTCCGCGTCACCCAAAAACTCATCCAACATTAATCTTGGCTCAAGAATCGCTTAATCTATAACCTGCACTATAGAGTTCGACAGAGGGCGGGGCGGCGCCGCGCGACGCCGGCCGCCGAACGCAACGCTCGCGCCCGGGCAAATCGCCCGGCGTCGCGCCCATCGAACGAAAGGACAGGTCATGGACGACCTCGAAAAAGTTGAAACCATCCGCACCAAGTGCAACGTGAGTTACACCGATGCCAAGGCAGCACTCGATGCCGCCGACGGCAACGTTTTGGACGCCATCATTTGGCTCGAGTCGCAAGGCAAGACCCAGACCACGTCGGCGCACGCCGCCACCGAGTCCGAGCCGGTAGATGAGCCCTCGGCCGAGATGGTCGCCGCGCAGGCCGCCTACGAGAAGTCGAGCGAAAAGACCGACTTCTCCAAGAAGATGGACAGCGTGTGGGAGTACCTCAAAAAGCTCTTCCGCCTGAGCCTGGACACCAAGTTTATCGCCACGCGCCGCGATGCGATCATCCTCAACATCCCCATCCTGATTCCCATCGTCGCCTTGTTTGCCTGGGGCGCCACGATATGGCTGATGCTGATCGGTCTGTTCTTTGGCATGCGTTACCGCATCGATAGCGACGGCGACGTGCCCGGCAGCATCAACAACCTGATGAATCACGCCGCCGATGCCGCAGACGATATCAAGCAAAATCTGAACGACGACAAGTAATCGCAGACGGGGGAACGCATGGCACGAATCCTGATCGTAGAGGACGAGGAGAAAATCGCCCGCTTTGTGACGCTCGAGCTGGAGCACGAGGGCTACCAGGTGGAGCACGCCGCCGACGGCCGCACCGCCGTCGACCTGGCGCTGGAGCGCGACTACGATCTGATTCTGCTCGACGTGCTGCTGCCACAGCTCAACGGTATGGAGGTGCTGCGGCGCGTGCGCAAGCACAAGGATGTGCCGGTGATCATGGTCACCGCGCGCGATGCCGTGATGGACAAGGTAGCCGGGCTCGACGCCGGCGCCGACGATTACCTGACCAAGCCGTTTGCGATTGAGGAGCTGTTCGCACGGATCCGCGTGGCGTTGAAGCGCTCGGAGGCCGTGCGGGCGGCTTCGGGCGTTGGCGGCGCTGGGACCGGGGAGGGCGCTACGGGTGCCGGTACCGCCGCGACGTCCCCGGCTAGCGACTCGGCCAAAACCTCTGCCGTGCCCTCCCCCGCCGTGCTCACCGTGGGCTCGGTTGCGCTCGATCCCGACCGCCGCGAAGTCATCGTTGGTAGTTCAACCATCGTACTCACGGCCCGAGAGTTCGACGTCCTCGCCCTGCTTATGGCGCATGCCGGCACCGTGCTCACGCGCGAGCGCATCGCGCACGAGGCGCTGGGCTACGAATACGTAGGCGACACCAACAACGTCGACGTGCACATCGCGCACCTACGCGCCAAGATTGAAGACGCCGGCGGCGCCCGCATCATCCAGACCGTGCGCGGGGTGGGCTATGTCTGCCGCGCATAACGCCGAGACCAAGCGCGTCACCTCCATTGCCCGCGCCATCAACTGGAGCTACATGTGGCGCCGCCTGATGAGCTACGTCTGGCTCGATCTGTGGCTGCTGGTTGTTGCGGCGGCGATCCTAGTCTATGGCTACAACCAGACGCTGCCCGACGGCGCGTTTACCGCAGGCTGGATCCCCGGCGCCACCGTTCACGGCATGTCGTTCGCCCCCGCGCGCGGCTTGGACCTGGCCACGCTCACCTATACCGTCGAGCTTGCGCGCACCACCAAGACCTTCCCCCTCGCGCAGGACCTCATCGCGCTGTGGCCCCTCTATCTTGTCGTTGCGGGCGGGCAAGTCATCAGCGTGCTCAACATGCTCAGCGGCGCTCGCCGCGTGCGCCGCACCATGGCACCGCTCAACGACCTGGCCCTGCGCGTGGACGAGCTCGGCCGCATGCAGCTCTCCGGCGGCAAGATGGAAACGCTGGAGCAGGCAATCGAACGCGCGAGTGTCGACTCGCCGAGCGTCACCACCGGCGACGCCGACCTGGCGAGCATCGAGGTCGCGCTCAACCGCCTGCTGCGCCAGATGCAAGAGGCCAAGCTACAGCAGATGCGCTTTGTCAACGATGCGAGCCACGAGCTGCGCACGCCCATCGCGGTGATTCAGGGCTACGTGAACATGCTCGACCGCTGGGGCAAAGACGACCCGGACGTGCTGACAGAATCCATCGCGTCCCTCAAGGCCGAAAGCGAGCACATGCAAGAGCTCGTGGAGCAGCTGCTGTTTTTGGCGCGCGGCGATGCCGGCCGCACCGTACTGAGGCGCGTGGACACCAACCTGGCCGCACTGGTCGGCGAGGTATGCGAGGAATCGCAGATGATCGATGCCGCGCACACGTATCGGCTGGCGTACGACACTGCGCTCGCCAGCGACCCGCGCTGCGATGCTTCTGTCGACGTGGCGCTCGTGAAGCAGGCCCTGCGCGTGATCGTGCAAAACGCCGCCAAGTATTCGGACGCGGGCACGTCCATCACCTTTGGCGTAGCGCAGGATACGGGCACGGGCGCGATCGACATAAGTGTTGAGGACGAGGGTATCGGCATGAATCAGGAATCCGCAGCTCACGCGTTTGAACGGTTCTACCGTGCCGACAACGCACGCGATGCCGGCGCGCAGGGCTCGGGTCTGGGGCTTGCCATTGCCAAGTGGATTGTCGATAGCCATGGCGGCGTTATTGGCGTGACCTCGGTCGAAGGCGTCGGCAGCCGCTTTACGATTCGTCTGCCACGGTAGGAAGCCCCTCGGCGTAAAAAAGGGATAAGGCCATGCGGCCCTATCCCTTTTGTTCGTTATGGCAGTTTGTGCGCTACTCGCGGCACAGATGCACGGCGAAGCCGGCGAACTCGCGCTTAAAGTACACGAGCTTGGTAGAACCGTCGGGCAGCAGCGCGCGCGACTCCTCGTTAACCTCGAGCCCGCGCTCGGCAAACCACTTCTCGGCCGCATCGATGTCGTTGACGGCAAAGCCGATGTGGCCCTTGGTGCCACGACCGTTCTGCTTCATGACCTCGATCAGCGAATCGTTAAAGTACGAAACCGGGGTCTCGATAACGGGCAAGCCCATCATCGTCGAGAACAGCTCCGCGATCTCCAAGGCGTCTGCCGGGTCGGCGGCGTTGATGCCCACATGGGCGACGCGCATGCCAAAGAGCTCGACCGGATTGGCGTTCTGCTCATTCATACAGGCAGCGCCTACTGAGCCATGACGTCGAGAACGGCCTTCTCGGCAGCAACGCGGTTCATGCCGGTCATGAAGGGCACGCCGCTCACGTACGGGCAGGTGAGGCCCTCGGGGGCAACGGTGGTGGCGATCAGCAGGTCGGCGCCTTCGTCGCAAGCGTCCTTAGCCTCGGAGATGGCGCACTGCATGATCTCATACTTGCCGGCATAACCGTTGGCGTCGAGCATGGTAGCGACCTTCTGGGCAACGAGCGTGGAAGTAGCAGCGCCAGCACCGCAAGCCAAAACGATCTTCTTCATAGGTAATGTCTCCCTTCATGGTTTACTTTAGGTAAGTGTACCGCAGCGAGCGATGGTGCTCGGCCTCGATGCACTTTTGTACCAGTTTGCCTGCGCGCTGCGTATAATACATCTAGTACGTGTTGTCATACCGCCTGTTTTATGAGCGACCGAGGAGCTCAATATGCCCGATTCCCGCACACTCTGGACCGCCGTCGTCATTATTTGTATCGCCGTGTCGGTGTTCTTTAGCGTTAAAAAACGCACCACGTTTAAACGCCTGCAGCAGCTTATGGCCGCCAAGCAGTGGGACGAGTTCGATCGTTTGCTCGACGGCAAACTCACCAGCATGCTGTACCCGCGCTACAACCGCGACTACCTGCGCCTGAACTCCTATCTGCTGCGCGAGGACCACGAGCGCGCTGGCGAAATGTTCGACCTGCTGCTGGGGCTCAACCTGCCCAAGATGCAGCGCGTCGACCTGGTAATTAAGGCCTTTAACTACTACGTTGGCCAGGAGGACCGCAAAAAGTCCAAGGAGTTGCTGCACGAGATCAAGGGCTTTGAGGGCGGTCAGGCCGAGGCAGTCGCGCACGAGTGTCAGCTGATGTACGACACGATGATCCTCAAGCGCCACAACGACATTCCCGGACTGGAGCGCATGCTCGAGGATGTCGGCGACGACCCGGTCAAGCGCTGCCGCCTGGAGTACCTGCTGGCCCTGCAGTACAAGAACAAGGGCGACGAAGCCAAGTTCCAGGAGTTCCTGGAGAAGTCGGGCCAACACTCGATGGCCGTCAACGCGTAACGGACGGCTTGTGCTAGACTTCTAGTCTCACGGGGGCGTGGCGGAATTGGCATACGCAGGAGACTTAAAATCTCTCGCCGCAAGGATTGTGGGTTCGAGTCCCACCGCCCCTACCATTGGCTTTTACGGGCCCGTATCTCCCAGAGATGCGGGCCCGTTTCTTTTGCACGCCGGTGGGGCTCGAACCCGCGAGGGGGCGAGCGTCAAGCGGACGCGCAGCGTCCGCAGCGAGCCGGCGAGGGCGCCGGCAGGCGGCCGAAGCCGGTGCGGATTTGCGCAGCAAATACGCAGACGTCCCACCGCCCCTACCACGTATTGTTTACGGGCCCGTGTCCCCAAGGGATGCGGGCTCGTTTCTTTTAGATGCCGTCAACTGCAGGGCAGCTAATTTGGGACGGGGCTTTTTTGACTACTTTTCCGCCCACCCAATGAGTTTTCTGGGACGGGGGTTTAAAAATCAATAGGGTCACAAAGTTTTTTTATACCCCGCCCCGGAAAAAAAGTCACGGGAAGGG
>CAUAWV010000034.1 GCA_958433005.1 uncultured Collinsella sp.
ATCTTGTCGTTGAACTCGTGATCGGGATAGTTGGCGGCCACCTCGCGTGCCAAGCGCAGGAACAGGCCGTCGGTCGCTTTAATGATGTTGTCCTTGTGCACGGCCGTCACCTTTTTGCGGCCGCAGCGGCGGGCATACTCAAAGGCGTACTCCACAATGCGGCGACTCTTGGCGATGGAGATGGGCTTGATCGAGATGGCGGAATCAGCGGCGAAGGTCTTTTGGCCCGAACGCTCAACGAGCTGCGAGAGCTCCTCGACCTCGGCAGCACCCTCATCGAACTCGATGCCGGCGTAGAGGTCCTCGGTGTTCTCGCGCACGATAACCAGGTCGACGTCGCGGAAGCGCGAGCCGTCGCCCGGCTGCGACAGGCAGGGGCGCACGCAGGCGTACAGGTCGAAGTGCTTGCGCAGGGCGACGTTAACGCTGCGGAAGCCCGTGCCGACCGGCGTGGTGATGGGGCCCTTGATGGCAACCTTGGTCTCGGCGACCGCATCGAGCACATGTTGGGGCAGCGGCGTGCCAAACTCGTCCATGACGCCGGCACCGGCCTCCTGGACGTTCCAGTTGATCTGGACACCGGTGGCCTCGACCACGCGGCGCATGGCCTGCGTAATCTCGGGACCGATGCCGTCACCGGGAATCAGGACTACATCGTGCGCCATAATCTGTTACTCCTCGTCTTCGGCGTCGTCAGATTTTTTAACGCTAGCACGCTTCTTCTTTTTGGAGAGATCCAGGCCAAAACGTTTAACAAGCATTTCGCAAATCTCGCTCGAACGCGCCTTGAGATAGCTGCCCTTGCCGTTCTCGGCATCGAACTTAAGGCGCAGCGCAAGCTTCTCGGCAACCTCGGCGTCGATCTCGCCCTGGCAAAACTCGTACAGGCAACCGAGCATATCGCGATACTCAAGGTCGCCGTGGTAGCACTGGATGGCCTCGTCCAGGATGGGCCAAGCCTCGCGCGAACGCTCGACACTCGTGGCGCCCCACACGCACAGCAGGCGGAAGGCGGCATAGCGCAGCGTGGAGGAGATCTCGTCGAACAGTGCGGTCTCGGCGCCCTCAAAGGCATCGCCCAACTGCTCGGGGCAGGTGGTGGCGAGCGCCGTCAGGGCATCGAGGGCCTCCCAGCGGGTCTGCGCCTCGGGGCGGTCGAGCGCCTCGATCAGCGCGGGTACGCAGGGCACGACGCGCTGCGGATCGCGCTCGGCAAGCAGGTGCAGCACGCGGGCGGCAAACTGGCGGATGCGGCGCGTGGGGCAGCCGAGCTCCTGGACCAGGCGGTCGACGGCGTTCTCGTTCTCCTCTGCCAGCTGGAGCTGTGCCAGCTCCTCGTCGGTGAGCTGTTCGTCTTTATTTTCTGCCATAGTTACCTCTTCTTACTATTTCTTAGCATGCTTGCCAGCACCCTTGCTGTCATCGGTGACCGAGATGAGCTGTCGGTCGGCCGCGCCATTGCGACGTGCACGGCGGCGTTCCTCGGCATCGCCCGCGTCGGCGGCGGCGCGGTGAGCCTTGTTGACGTTAAAGACCTCGTCGTGCTTGCGCCACGGGCCGACGGACTCGCCAAAGCTCATCTTAAGGCCGGCGATAAAGCCGCCGAGCCAGCCGATCGGCGCAAACTGCACCAGCGGGAACAGCGAGAACACCCAGGTCAGCAGGACGACTGCCGCCGCTCCCGCAAAGTTGGCGATCCAGTAGTCGCGCTTGGTGATGACGCGCTTTTCGCACGCCCACTGGCCGCACAGAAAGCCGATGTATATCGCAAAGAGAAAGAGCACCAGCGCAAGCACCACGAACGTCCAGCTCATGGGCGCTACTCCCCGTGATGGTGGCCGCAGCAGCACTCGTGACCGTCGTCATGGGCATGGCCGCCGCAGCACTCGTGGTCCTCGCCGTGGTGGTGTCCGCAACCGCACTCGTGGTCGTCACCATGCTCGCCGCAACCGCAGCCTTCCTCGTGAGCACCGTGTTCCTCGGGACGATACTTCGACCAGTCCAGACCGGCGGCGATGGCGTCGGCCTCCTCCTTATAGAGGACCGTGATGGCCTGGGTGCCCAGCTTGGCACCACCGATGGCGTCGAGCATGTCGTAGAGCGTAAAGGCCACGTCGGCGCCGGGCAGCGCAAGCTCGCGGTCGTCGGCATAGGCGAGCGCCAAGCGCAGGTCCTTAATGAAATGCTCGACCATAAAGCCGGGCTTGTAGTCGCCGTCGAGCGCCTTGGGGGCCAGGCTCTCCATGGCGCCGGACTTGCCGGTGCCGCCCAGAATCATCTGGCGGGTCTTCTCCAGGTCAAGGCCGCTCAGCTCGGCAAATGCCATGGCGTCTGCCATGCCGACCATGCAGGCGCCCAGCGACACCTGGTTGGCGAGCTTGGCAGCCTGGCCCTTGCCGGCGCCGTCGAAGCAGCAGATGTTGGCCGCAAAGGTGGCAAGGATGTCGCGGACCGGCGCGATGTCGTTCTCGGTAGCGCCCACGATAGCCGTGAGCGTACCGGCGATAGCGCCCGACTCGCCGCCGGTGACGGGGCAGTCAAACGCCATGCGACCAGAAACCTGGGCGGCCTCGGCAATGTCACGGGCGAGCTCGGGCGAGCTCGTGGTGAGGTCGATCAAGACCGCGCCCGGCTTGGTGCACGCGAGCAGGCCGTCGCCCGCCAGGTAGAGCTCCTCGACCTCGGAGGGATAACCCACCATGGTAAAGACGACGTCGGCGTTCGCCACGGCATCCGCCGGCGTATCGGCCCAGACTGCGCCGTGCTCGATAAGCGCCGCCGCCTTGGACTTAGTGCGGTTGTTGACCGTGACGGGATAGCCGGCGTCCAGAATGTGGCCGGCGATGGGGGCACCCATGATTCCGGTGCCGATAAATGCGACAGAGAGCTTGTTTGCCATGAAACCTTTCCTTTTGGGTTGGGTGTTATTACCAGGTTGAATACTCGGTGCCAGCGTTTGGGCTGTGAGTTGGGATCGATTACGGCCGCGTTACTTGCCTACTGACCGCGCACGCGGCGGGCGATGCGGTCGGAAAGCGACGCCTTGTCGGCGCGGTTCTTACCCCAAAACGCGCAGGCCACCATGCCGGGGCCCACGTGCGAGCCAATGGTGGGACCCACGGAGCTGCGAATGATCGTGACGTCGGCGCAACCCTCCTCCTTGCGGATGGCGGCTTCGAGCCAGTCGCCGTCCTTTTCGGCATCGGCCGTCATAATGGCGATGGGCATGGTGCGATCGGGCACATAGTTCTCGCGGAACGACTTGAGAATGGACTTGAGCGCCTTCTTGCGACCGCGGTTGACGCCGATCAGCGACAGCGAGCCGGCCAGGTCGTAGGACAGCTCGGGTTTGACGTCGAGCTTTGCCGTGAGCTGTGCCGCCGCGGGCGGAATGCGGCCGCCGGCAGCCAGCGCGTCAAAGCTCTCGAGCGTAAAGTAGCCGTGCACGTAGGTCTTGGCCTCGTTTGCCCAGTCGACCAGCTGCTTAGCGGTCAATCCCGCCGAGCGCTGGCGCACGGCCTCGAGCGCCAAGAGCTCGCCGGTCGCGCAGGGTAGGGCGTTGTCGACCACGTAGAGCTCAAAGTCGGGATACTCGGCGCGCACGGCATCTGCCGCCTGGCACGCGGAGTTGTAGCTCGACGACAGCGCCGAGGTAAAGCACAGGTAGACCGTGGGCGTGCCCTCTTTGGCGCACTCGGTAAAGAACTCGATATAGCGACCGAGCGACACAGCCGAGGTGGACACGCGGGCACCGGCGCGCATGCGGTCGTAGAACTCCTTGGACGTGATGCTCGACCAGATGTCGTCCGTACGCTCCTCGCCATCGATAATGAAGGGAAAGCCCAGGATATCGACATCGAGGTTCGCGGCGACCTCGGGGCTAAAGTCGCAGCAGGTATCGACGACGATGCGGCAACGGTTAGAATGACCGGCGGATGCGGCCTTGTCCATCAAAGCGACTCCTTACGTAAAAAGGCGGCCACCCGCATGGGATGGCCGCCAACCGTTAACTCATGCAAGTTAACGTATTTTACTCGTCAAGTGTTTCGATGCGGGGCTTGATGATGCCATATCCACCATTCTTACGGTGATACACCACATTGATGAGACCGGTCGTCGCGTTCTCGAACACGTAGAAGTCGTGGCCCAGCAGATCGGTCTGCACCAGCGCCTGCTCCTCAGTCATCGGGGTGACGTCGATAACCTTCTCGCGGACGAGCAGGTCGTCCTCCTCCTCGGGCAGCAGCAGGTCGGCCAGATCCTCGACGCGCTCGACCGGCGCGACATCCGCGGCGCTGGCACCGCCCTGGCGGTTGTCCACGACCTTGGTCTTGAACTTACGCAGCTGGCGGGTGACCTTATCGGCGGAGAGGTCGATGGCGGCGTACATATCTGCACCGTGCTCGGCAACGCGAATCACCGAACCGCGGGCGCGAACCGTAACCTCGACGATTGCCGGGTTGGGGTTCGAGGGGTTCTTCTCATAGCGAAGTACAACGTCGACCGTCATGGGCTCGATATCGAAAACCTTGAGCGCCTCGCCGATCTTCTCATCCACATGCGCACGCAGAGCATCGGTTACCGTCGTCTTGCGTCCAGAAACCTTGATATCCATACGTGGCTCCAATCTGCCTCGGGGACTTACTGTACTGGCTATGTACCCATTGCCGTGCATTTAATCACGCGGATTCCTAAAGACCCGAATAACGATTGCTTGATACCGCATACCGAAGTCTCGCACTTTTCCGTGGCAAAGTGCGCTATAGAAGGGAGCCGACGGCTTTGTATTTGGTCCCGAAAATTGGCTTTGACCTGCTGGTTTTATAGGGATGAAAAAGCCGGGCTCCCCTATTGGGGAAGCCCGGCAGTGCGTGTTGAAACCGTGAAGAGGCGTCCTTTCCAACGTATAGGAGACACCACCCCTAGCAATAACTAGCTATTAAGTTTGTTAATGTCGTCGTCGGTGATGGTGCCTTCCTGGCTGGACGATTTGTCCTCGGAGGATGCGGTCTCATTGTTGGAATCGGAGGACTCGCTGCCGGAAGACGTGGTCTCACTGGACTCAGAGTCACCCGGCTGCACGTTAGCGCCCGAAACCGTCTTAGTGGTGAGGTCGTAGGGCATCCTGCCATACCAGACAGAGTGGACCGCCTCGAGCGTGCCGTCGGCCGTAATACCGTCGAGGGCATCGCTCACGGCACGGCACAGTTCGTCATTGGACGAGAGGCCCGCAACACCAAGCGTCGAGGGCGCCTCGAGCGAACCGGCATAGGAGACCTCGCTCATCAGGCGTGCAAGGTAGCCGCCGGCCGTGGAGTCGCAGATTACATAGTCGACCTCGCCGGACTCGAGTGCCTCAAAGCACTCGTTGATGTTGGAGTAAGTCTTTTGGTTGGCGGCGATGCTCTGCTTAGCAAGCGCCTCCTGCGAGGCCGAGGACATCTGGACACCCAGAGTAGACGTGTTAAGGGTATCGGTGGAAACGCTTAGCGACCCACCATCGCTGGTTTTACCGAACACGGAAGCGGCATCGTACAGGCAGGTGCCGAGCGAGCTAACGTCCCCGTCCGTGGAGTTGATCTCGCCGATAAAGATATCAGCCTTTTTGTCGCCGAGCGCGGAACCTGCCGAGGACGCATCGACAAAGGCGACCTTAAGGCCCATGCGGCTTGCAAGGGCGCGGGCGGCGTCAACCGCATACCCCGTGAGCTCGCCGTCGGCGTCCTGCATGGCCTGCGGCGCATCGGAGGTATCGAGGGCAACCGTCAGGGTTCCGGGAGTGACCAGAGCATCGTCCGACACCGCCGGCGTGACGGTCTCGTACTCGATCTGGTCGATCGTGGGAGTCGTGAACGTAGACAGCGGGTTGAACGCGCATCCGCTCAGGCCCAAAACGGCGATGACCGCTGCGGTCCCAGCACCTAACCGAGCCGCGTGCATCAAGCTGCCCCTCACCATGTCCACTACCCTGCCTTCTGTGTCGTATACGATCCGTGCGTTGCGCGGAATATCAGGTTGTTCCCACCAGCTGACCTGGTATTTGACCCCACACTTGCGCACCGGGGCGTTTGCTCGGGAGGCCGCAGCCACCTTCACGACTGGCCCGCTCGCCCGCGAGGCGGTATTGCCCCAAAGAAAGTAGAACGGACGGTGCGGCTTACATCTAGGACGCGCCATGATCGCGCCGCGCGCACGCGGTCGCTTACGTGGATCCCTTTGACCGCGTCTGTCTTGGACTAGGACGGGCATTTCGTCCGTCCGCAACCACAGCCTGGTAGGAACGTAGCGCATTATAGCTAAGTTCAAGCTAAAGTTTAAGGTTAGGGGCGTCATTCGCATCGCGAGTACAGATTTCGCAGGTCAGGACGGGCCGCACGCGCCATCTTCACTGCCACAAAACCACCCCTACCAAACACGTGCGATAGCAATGCCATCGACTGCCGCAGCGCCGGCGCGCTTGAGTTCCGCCGAAGCCGTGGCCATCGTCGCGCCCGTGGTGATAACGTCATCGATCAGCAGCAGGCGGCGGCCGTGCACGTCCTCAACCGTCTCGTACATGCCTTGGGCACGCTCGCGGCGCTCCTCACGACCGAGTTCGCGCTGGTCGCCATGCCCGTACTTGACGAGAGCATCGAGCAGGGGAACACCCGACAGCTCGCAAAATGGGCGCGCAATAGCCTCCATATGATCAAAACCACGCCGCCGAAACGCTGCCGCCGTCGCAGGCACAAACACCACCGCATCCGCACCGGACAGCACACCTCCTAAGCGTTCGGGCGCTACGACCTGGGCATGCAGGGCGGTGTCGTAAAGCAGCTCCGCCAGATACGGAGCCAGACGCCGCTCGCCCGCATCCTTGTACGCTTTAATGATGCGCGGCAGCGGATGCGAGTAGACGGCGCACGCCAGGCAGCGGTCGAGCGCCTCCGACATTGCCGAGGACGTGCCCTCGACCGAACATTCAGTGCACAGCAAATCCCCAAACGGGGCGCCGCATCGGGTGCAGCTATGACGTGGGTCGATGAGCGTGAGCGCAGCCAGGCAGTCTTGGCAAATAAGCGCACCGGCGCGCTCGCAGCCGGCACATCGTGTTGGCGACAATGCCTCGAGCGCCTCGCGTGCCACCCGCTCGGCAAACGGTAGCAATTCGTCCGCAAACGGTAGGGCGCCGGCACCCTGCAGACGGCTCAATATGTTCAGATGGCTCTTCAAGACACAACCCTCCCTACGTTCGGTCGCAGGGAGGGTTGTTGATTCAGCGCTATGATACCCCGATGCGCTCGGGGCAAGGCGAGCTAAATCCGCTCGCGGGCGTTATTCGCCGGCGGGCGGTTGTGGTGCAGACGAAGACAGGGTCGAGCCCTCGCCACCATCCTGGCGCGGCTTGCGGGAACGGCGACGGCGACGGCGCTTTTGACCCTGGTCGGCCGAGCCCTCGCCACCGCGATCCTCGCGCGGCTCGCGCTCGTCGCGAGCGGCGCCACGCGAAGCCTTAGCAGCCGCTCCCCCGCCATCTCCGGGACGACGGCGCGTGACCTTGACCTCGCCATCCGAGACCTGATCGGCAACGGAGGGCACTGAGGGCTTCTGTTGCGTGCCCGAGGAATGGCGACGGCGCGGACGCGGCGCGCGCTCATCCTCGCCACGTGACTTGCCGCCCTTGTCGGCAGGCGCATCGGAGGCCGAGGCGCCCTTGGAAGCGGCACCAGCCTCGCGAGCAGCTGCGGCGCGGAAGACATCCTCGCGCTCCTCGCTCGACAGGTGACGGCGGCGGCGACGCGTGGGGTTCATACCACCGCCGCGATTCTGCTGCTGGGGCTGCTGAACCTCGCGCTCGCGAGAGGCGTTCTTGCCTGCAGCTGCAGCCTCGCCGACATCGCCCGAGCCCGCGCGCTTGCGACGACGACGGCCACCGGCGGCCTCCTCGGCCTCAGGCGTTGCGGCATTGCCACGGCCCTTTCCGCGGCCACGGCCCTCGCCCTGCCCCTGACCGGCGCGAGCATCGGAATCGGCATCGCGACGACGGCGCTTGGGCATCGACGTACCGGCCAGACGGTCGGCGCTCGACAGGCCATCGCCCACGTCGACGCCGTTCTCGCGGTCGAGCTCCATGAGCGCCAGGCGCATCTCGGGCGACTCGATGCGCTCGAGCACGTCGCGCGTCACGCAGTCGGGGCGGCAGTTGCAGCCCTGCTCGGCGGCCTTCTTTTTGCAGCCCTCCGAGCAGGTCATATCGGCCAGGTTGACCTTAAAGACCTTGCCGTTCTCCAGGCGCAGCACCAGCTGCTCACGCGGCGTGTCATATTCCTGAATACGCGCCTTGCCGAGCGGCGTATCGATGAGCGTCTTCTTTTTGGGCGCACGGCTCTTAAAGTCCTTGTACGCTTCGAACTCATAGCGCAGGCAGCACATCAGGCGGCCGCAAACGCCGCTGATCTTGGAGGAATTGAGCGGCAGGTCCTGCTCTTTTGCCATGCGGATCGAGACGGGCTCAAACTGTCCGCCAAAGCGCGTGCAACAGAGCTCCTGGCCGCACTGGGCATAGCCGCCCACCAGGCGAGTCTCGTCGCGCACGCCGATCTGGCGCATGTCGACGCGAATGTGCAGCGTCGAGGACAGATCCTTGACGAGCTGGCGAAAATCGACGCGCTCCTCGGCCGCAAAGTAGAACACGGCCTTCTCGCCGCCAAACAGGTACTCGACGCCGACCGGCTTCATCTCGAGGTCGAGTTCTTTGACCAGACGGCGGAAATCGACCATGGCCTCGTCGCCCTGGATGGCAAGATCGTCGGCAAGCTGCAGGTCAATGTCGCTCGCCACGCGCAGTACGGGCTTGAGCGGCTGACCGATCTCGTCTTGCGGCACCTCGAAGGGATCGGCCGTAACCAAGCCGATCTCGGTTCCGCGCTCGGTGGAGCAAATGGCATAATCGGCCTCGAGGATATCCAGGTCCTGCGGGTCAAACCACAGGTCGCGCGAGGCGTAGGTAAACTTAACGGGTACGACTAACGGCATTTCAGTGCCTTCCTGATATCGAACAGCATGACCTCGATGGCCAGCTGGGGAGTAACGTTTCTGGCGATGTTGCGCTCGGCGGTCGCGACCGCCTCGAGCGCCTGGGTGGCACCCGCAACATTGGTCGCGGCGGCAAGCCGACCGATCGTGTCGCGCACGTCCTCGTTCACCACGTCGGCTGCCTCGTCCTGAAGTGTCAGCAGCACGTCGCGCATGAGCGTCCGCGCGCTCGCCAGCGCTTCCATGATACCCGAACGCTCGCGCGCGTTGAGTTCGCGCTTGTTGCGGTCCTCAAGCTGCTTCAATGCTCCACGCGACAGGTAGTCGGCGTTTTGCTCGAGTACCTTTTCCTGCGTGGACTTGACCTCGGCAAGCGGCGCCTTGACGGCGACGATGAGCGACTTGGCGCGACTGAGCACGTCGGCCTCGTCGGCGGCAATGAGTGAGTCGATGGCACGGACCATCTGACGACGGGCGTCCTGGCGCTCGGCGCTCTTAAGAAACTCGATGCCGCGTGTGGGGCTTCCCGCCACGGCGACCGCCATGCGGCAACGCGCAGGGTCCTGACCGGTGGCGCGGCTCACGGCCTGCGCGGCGACGGCGGGCGATACCAGCCGAAACGGCACGCACTGGCAGCGGCTCACGATGGTGGGCAACATCACGTCTGCCGAGGTGCCCAGCAAGATAAACATAACGCCATCGGGCGGCTCCTCGAGTGTTTTGAGCAGTGCGTTGGCGGTGTTAGCGCGCAGCCGCTCGGCACGGTCGATGATGTAGACCTTGGCCTTGGCGCGAATGGGCGCCAGAGGCACGTCATCGAGCAGCTCGCGGGTCTGGGCAATGAGGTAACCCGTGGCGCTCTCGGGCGTGTAATAGTGCACGTCGGGGTGCGTATGGCGGGCGACGCGCACGCAGCTATCGCATGAGCCGCAGCCATCCTGCTCGCACAGGAAGGCTTGGGCGAGCGCCCACGCGGCGTCGAGCTTGCCCGCGCCGGGAGCGCCCAAAAACAGGTAGGCGTGCGATGCGCGACCGCTAGCGACGGCATTGGTCAAAAAGTCACGCACGCGCTCTTGGGTGTCGAGCTTGGTCAGCAGGCTTGCCTGAGCAGGGGCCATGTTACTCGGCCTCCTTGGCAAGCGCGGCGGCGACGGCTTCCTGCGGAATGTCGAGACCGTACGCGCGAACCTGCTCGACCGTCTTCTCGAAGACTTCCTCGACGGTCGTAGTGGCGTCGATGAGCTTTACGCGGTCTGGCTCCTCGGCAGCAATTGCGCAAAACCCCTCGTAGACACGCTCCTGGAATGCCATGCCCTTAGCCTCCATGCGATCTGCCGCGCCACGGGCTGCCATGCGCAGCGCCGCCTGCTCGGGCGTGATGTGGTAGACGAGTGTGAGCGCCGGGTGCGTTCCCGCGACGGCCAGGTTGTTGGCGTCGCGCACCATCTGGCGGTCGAGCCCATCGGCAAATGCCTGGTAGCAGGTCGTGGAATCGTAGAAGCGATCGCACAGGACCACCTTGCCGGCAGCGAGGGCGGGCGCGATGACCTCGTGCACCAGCTGGGCACGCGCAGCCTCGTAGAGCAACAGCTCGCAGGTATCGCCCATCGTCGTGTTGGCAGGGTCGAGCAGCAGGGCGCGAATCTTTTCGCTGATGGCAGTGCCGCCCGGCTCGCGCAGGCTCACAACCTGATAGCCAGCGAGTTCGAGCGCGCGGGCAAGCAGGCGCGCCTGCGTGGACTTGCCGGCGCCATCGACGCCCTCGAGCGTAATGAAGCTATGTTGAGCGGGCTCAAAAGCCATGGGCGCAGCCCCTTCCTACAAGGCGCGTAAATGCAGATATATCAACCAAGCCATGATACCCCAGTGCTCGGCGCGTCCCCAATGGCTAAAGGCGCCTTTCCAAAGTTGCGGTGAAATAGGGACTGATTGAAGCTCTGAGACCGCCAAACAGTCCCTATTTCACCGCAACGTATGATGGGGAATTTTGGATGCTGGGTATAATCGTCGTATTGCATTGAAATGTGGCGAAAGGAGTGGCAATGTCTCGGTATTGCGCCTCGTGCGGCAAGCTTCTTGAAGATAATGCCAAGTTCTGCACCTCGTGCGGTGCACCCGTTGAGCAAACAGCCGCGAGCGATAGCCAGCCCGCTTTTGAGCAGACCGGCTCCCTTGATACGCCGCAAGCCAAGGCGGACGACCCCCTCGCCTATAGCCCCGACCCCGCCGCAAGGACCGAGGCCGTCGAGACCACGCAGCGCATACCCGTCGCGAGCGGCTCGCCCCAACAGCAGCCGGCTCCCGCATACGCGCCCGCTTCGCCACAGACCCCCGCTCCCAAAAAGAGCGGCACCGGGCCGCTTATCGCCGTTATCGTTGTGCTGGTGGCGATCATCATCGCCCTGGTCATCTTCTTTGCGATCAGACCGTTCGACAACGCCGCCACGCAGACGACTGCCGAGGTAGCTAAGCTGCACCATGACGTCGACGACGATGACCTAAAGCCTCTCGGCAATCCCAACAGCCTGTACGACGATGACGACGAGGATGGCGGCGAAGCAACGCTCTCCGAGCAGAACCTCTACCGTCGCCTGAGCGAATACTACGACCTGCTCGAAGATCTCGACAGCCAGGTCCGTGGCTGCGCGCAGAACTTCAACGGCAACTATCTGGAAGAGGATCGAACCACCCGTCAAAATCTCGCCGACGTCGCCGAGCGCACGGAGGACACCATCGAGCAGTATTACGACATCGTCGAGGACCTGGACGTCCCGACGAGCTCCAAGAACTACAGCTCCTGGAAGGATATCATCGCCCTGTACGACGACCTGGATCACCGCATTGACGCAATCTGTGATGCCTGGGAGATCAGCCTGAAATACGCCAAGCCTGCGGACCACAAGAATGAGATCGTGGCGCCGCTGTCGCGCGACAACGTGGCGGGCACCAATGACAATAAGTACCGCCTAGACTTTGAGGAGCGCTATCCCGGCGCCAAGCCTGTCGAGGTGAACTAGCGCTTTGTCGTTCCCGAGCCGGCAGTTAGGGACGTTCCTAAACTGCCGGCAGAAAAGGAACGTCCCTAACTGCCGGTCAAAAAAACGAGCGAGGATCGCGGGGTCCTCGCTCGTTTTTTTGGGCAATGTTTCGACTGCGCCGTTACTTGTCGGCGGCTGCTTTCTTGGCAGTCGACTTCTTCGCGGTCGTCTTCTTGGCGGCAGTGGCTTTCTTAGCCGTCGTCTTCTTTGCCGCGCTCGCCTTGGTTGTGGTCTTGCGACCGCGGGCGGGCTTCTTCTCCTTGGTCGGGCAGTCCATGTTGACGCAGATACGCCACGGACCGCGCGCCGTGTTGACCACCACGATGGGGGCGCCGCACTCGGGGCAGGTCTCGCCCGTCGCCTCGAGCTTGCCGCGCGCCGGCAGCGGATAGCTCACGCCGCAGTCATCGTAGTTGGTGCAGCGGATAAAGCGCTTGCCGCTCTTCTCGCTCTTGTGCGCGATCAGGTCGCCGTGACGTCCGGCCTCGGCACACACCTTGCACTCGCCCACCTTAAGATCGGGCTCGTAGTTGGTGGGGCACGTGGGGTTCACGCAGATCTCGAAGGCCTTCTGGCGGAATGGCTGGCACTTGATGCGCGGCGCGCCGCACTCGGGGCACACGGCGGCCTCGCCCTCGAGCGGGCTCACCTTGACGCCACTCGGCACCGGATAGGTCACGTCGCAGTCGGGCCAACCCATGCAGCCGATAAAGCTGCCGCGGGTCTTGGCGCTCGTCTTCATAACCAGGTCCTTGCCGCACTTGGGGCAGGCGCCCACGCGCGCATCGGCCGTGACGGCGTCGCTGATGGCGTCGCCCAGCTCCTGCGTATGCTTGAGCAGCTCGTCGAGCACGCCGGCCAGCAGCGCACGCGAGTGCGTCACGACATGCTCTTCGGTGTCCTCGCCGCGCTCGACGCGAGTCATGTCGCCGTCGAGCTCGCTGGTCATATCGGGGCTCGTGATGCGCGGGGCAAACTGCGTCAGCGCGTCAATGATGGCGATGCCCAGCTGGCTCGGCTCCACGGGATCGTTTTTGAGGTAGCGCACGGCGTACAGGCGCTCGATGATACTCGCGCGCGTGGACTTGGTGCCCAGGCCGCGCTTTTCCATCTCCTGCACGAGCTTGCCCTGGCTGTAGCGCGCGGGCGGCTCGGTCTGCTTGGCCTCAAGCTTAATGTCGAACACGTCGACCGTGTCGCCCTGCTCAAGCGGCGGCATCTGCTCATCGCGCTTAAGACCGTACGGGTACGCCTCGCGGAAACCCGGGGTCACGAGCACGTCGCCCGAGGCCACGAACGGCTCACCGTTCACATCGAGCTCGAGCTTGGTGTTCTCGATAGTCGCGGGACCCATGAGCGTCGCCAGGAAGCGACGGGCGATGAGGTCGTAGAGCTTGCGCTGGCCGCCATCGAGCGTGGACGGATCGCCCTCGCCCGTGGGGTAGATAGGCGGGTGGTCGGTGGTCTCGACCTTGCCGCGCGTGGGCTTCATGGGGCCGGCGAGCACCTTTTTGCACACGGGCGCCAGCGCCGGGTTGATCTTTGCCAGGTCGCTCACCACGGCGCCCAGATCGAGCGTCGCGGGATACACGGTGTTGTCGACACGCGGGTAGCTGATGAGACCGGCCATGTAGAGGGACTCGGCGATGCGCATGGTACGCGCAGGTGAGATGCCCTCGGCCGCGGCGGCAGCCTGCAGCGAGGTCGTCGCAAACGGCGTGGGCGGCTGCTGCTTACGCGAGCGCTTGGTCACCGCGGCGACGGTTGCCGTCGTAGCGCCGTCAACGTGACCGTACGCCGTCTCAGCAGCATCCTTGTCGGTAAAGCGCGCCGTCTTGTGCGCGATCTTAAAGCGATCGTCCTCGGCAGCGCCTTGCGCGGCGCCCATGCCGCGAATCTGCCAATAGTCCTCGGGCACAAACGCCATGCGCTCGCGCTCGCGCTCGACCACCAGGGCAAGCGTCGGCGTCTGCACGCGGCCGGCGGAACGCACGTTGCCAAAGCCGCCAAACTTGGCGAGCGTCAGGTAGCGCGTGAGCACCGCACCCCAAATGAGGTCGATGTGCTGACGGCTCTCGCCGGCGTCGGCCAGGTTCTGGTCGAGCGAGACAAGGTTATCGAAGGCCTGCGTGATCTCGGCCTTGGTAAACGAAGAATACTGGGCGCGGGCGACCGGCAAGTCGGGCGCCACCTCGCGCACCTTGTTGAGGGCGTCCGAACCGATCAGCTCGCCCTCGCGATCGAAGTCCGTGGCGATGATGACACTGTCGGACTTTTTGGCGAGGTTCTTGAGCGAGCGGATGAGTTCCTTCTCGGCCGGCAGCTTAATGACGGGTGCCCAGGTGAGATACGGCAGACTCTCGAGCTTCCAGCCCTTGATGGAGATGCCGTCGGCAAGAAACGGCTTGCGCTTGGTGTCGTAGGGCGGGCGTGCCAGGCCATCGGGCATGTCGGCCGGTAGCATCTCACCGTCCTCGGTAACCGAATACCAGCCCAGCTTTTTATCGAACAGCACGCTGTCGCAAAAATCGGGCGCAAGGATGTGACCGGCCAGGCCGATGGTCACGCACTCCTCGCCCTTCCACTCAAAACGGTAGATGGCGGTGTTGTACACCTTGTCCTTTTTGGGCTTGCCCGTGGACAGACGCTCGGCGATCTGGCGCGCGGCGTCGTTTTTCTCGGCGATGATGAGCTTCAAAAGAGGCTCCTATCTCATGTCTCTGCGGCTGCGCCCGCGCTTATGGCGGCCGACTTACGCCCTTGCTTGCTCGATCTGCCCGATGAGCCAATCGCACCAGGCATCCATGCCCTCGCCCTTGCGCGCGCTCACGGCAAACCGCGGCGCCTGCGGATTGAGGTCATCGAGTGTCTTAGTATACCTATCCATGTCAAAATCGAAAGCCGGGGCCACGTCGACCTTATTGAGCAGCTGCGCGCCGGCGTGCTGGAAGATGCCCGGGTACTTGATGGGCTTGTCGTCGCCCTCAGGCACCGAGAGAATCATGATGGACAGGTTCTCGCCCAGGTCAAAGTCGACCGGGCAGACCAGGTTGCCCACGTTTTCGATAAAGATGACATCGATGTTTTGAAGGCCCACCGCTTGGTCGAAGGCGTCGACGGCCTCCATGATCATGTTGCCCTCGAGGTGGCACAGACCACCCGTGTTGATCTGGATGGCGGGCATGCCGGCTTCCTTCATGATGATGGCGTCGACGTCCGAGGCGATATCGCCCTCGATGACGGCACAGCGCAGGCCGGCTTTGTCACGCAGGCGCTCGTTGGTGCCCAGGATCGTGGTGGTCTTGCCCGAACCGGGGCTCGACAGCACATTGATCACATAGGTGCCTGCCTCATTAAATCGCTGACGCAGCTGGTCTGCCAGACGCTCGTTGCGCGACAGGATCGGCGATGCGATATCAATCGTTTTCTCGGCCATACTCGGCACTCCTTACTTCTGCCATTTGGTGACGGCTAATCGTCGGGGGTTTCGATTTCGATACTTGCGATGTCGAGTTCGCGGCCGTGCAGTAGGCGCACGTTGGCACCACCACACTGGGGACAGCGACAGTGGAAGCGATCGTGGTCGAAGACGTCGCCGCAGTCCAGGCACTCGCTTTGTGGATGGACTTCCTCCACGGAAAGCTCGCAGCCTCGCGTGAGCGGGTCCTCGTCGCGAAACGTCTCCCACGCAAAGTCGAGCGCCTCGCGCACCACCTCGGTCATATCCCCGATACGCAGCGTTACCAAAACGGCGCGCGAGGCCCCCGCCCCACGCGCCGCGCGAATCACTGTATCGAGTATGCCGTTGACAATGCCAACCTCGTGCATACCGATTTACTCCTCGTCGTCCTCGTCGTCCGAAAACAGGTCCAGACGGCTCACGAACAGGCCCTCCTTGCCCTCGCGCGCAGTAATGACCACGCGAGCGATGGCGAGCGAAATCTCGTAGAGCGAAAGCAGGGCACCGTACATAAGGCCCAGCGTGACGGGCGAGCCGTCGGGCGTGATCACAGCCGAGCCCACGAGCAGGCCCACGTACACGTAGCGCCAGGCGCCGCGGAAAGCCGCGTAGGACACGATGTGGAAAACGGACAGGTAGAAAATGATGAGCGGCAGCTCAAACGCCACACCAAAGCCGATCATAAAGAGCAGCTCCATGTTGACGTAGTTCTCCAGATCGGGCAGCGCAGTTGCGACGGCAGAGGTCTCGCCGATGAGCCACTCAAAGCCCGCAGGAATGATGATGAAGTAGCAGAAGATGGCGCCCAGGAAGAACAGTACCGTCGAGGCGAGCACCGTGGGTACGACCCACTTGCGCTCGTTGGGACGCAGTGCCGGCAGGAAAAATGCCAGAATCTGCCAGATGATCATGGGCGTGCACATGACCACAGCCATCTTGATGGCCAGCGAGAAACGCAGGCCAAAGCCGCCGAGCGTGGTGGTGATGTAGAACTTACCGTCCGGCACAAAGGAGCGGATGGGGTCTTCCAGGATGTCGAGCACCACGGGCGTGGCGAAATACAGCACGATGGCGGCGGCAAACACCGATACGACCACGATGGTCAGGCGGCGACGGAGCTCTCCCAGGTGATCGAAGAGCGGCATGCGCGCAGGTCCGATAGGCATTACTCATCGCCTCCCTTCGGGGCGTCGGCGGCAGCGGCTTCGTCCTCGGCCTCGAGCTCACGAGCGAGCTGGTCGACGACGGCCTTGCGCTTGCGGGGACGACGGGCGTAGAGGTCGGCCGTCGTGGGCTCTGCCGGCTCGGGCTCGGGCTCCGGCTCTGCAGCGGAAGCAGACTCGGCGGCGGCATCGGCGCCCTCGGTCGCAGGCTCCTCGGCAGTATTCTCGTCCTCAGCAGCACCCTCACTCGCAGCCTTCTCGGCGGCAAGGCGCGCACGGCGCTCGGCAAAGGTCTCCTTCTTTGCGGGCGCGGCCGTCTCGATGGCATCCTCATCCGCATCGGAATCGTCATCGACAGCAGCCTTCTTGGGCTTGACCGGCGCCGAAGCGGCCTCGCTCACCGGATCGATAATCTCGGACTGAACAACTGCCGTCATCTTTTCCTGCGTCTCGCGGAACTGACGGATGGCACGGCCGATCGTGCGGCCCATCTGCGGGAGCTTATCCGGGCCAAACAGCAAAAAGCCGAAGACCACGATGATTGCGAGCTCACCCTCTCCAATACCAAACACACATACCTCCAAGGCTCGATGTGAGTCGAGCCCGCACCGCGCCATTCGGCCGGAACTCGTCTATTCATTCGGTCAAGTATAGCGCCCGGACGCCAAAACGTTCGAGCGCATCACAAACATATGCCAAACGGCACGCCCCTTTTGGGACAGGGCTTATGCGGCCGTGATCGAAATCTCCTGGTCGACACCCAACAGCTGAACCACGCGCATCACCGGGGGTTGCACGTTGGCGCAGCTAAAACGCTTGCCATGATCGACTGCGTGGTGCGCGGCGCCCACAAGCACGCCAATGCCCGTCGAGTCGATATAGCTCACCTGGGCAAAGTCGAGCTCAACGGCCTCGGTGGGCTGCTCAAGCGCCAAGTCGATGGCGTTACGCAAACTGTCGGCGTTAGAGATATCGATTTCGCCGGTCACCTTAATGGTGTAGAGCTCCGGCGTGGGGTTGGTGGAAATACCCAAATCCATGTATACGCTCCTTTGCGTATCGAAAGTGCGGAAAAGTACGCGGCGCGGACTTGCAGAGCTCTGCGCGCTAGGCGCGCTCGGCACGCGTGATCTCGGCAGCGACGAGCTTGACGGCCAGCACCAGTACGTCGAGCGCGGCCTCCAGGTCCTCGACCGTGGGATAACTCGGCGCGATGCGGATGTTGGTGTCGCGCGGGTCCTTGCCATAGGGCCAGGTGGCACCAGCCGGCGTGAGCTTAACGCCCAGATCGGCACAAAGCGCGGCGACCTTTTGGGCCGAGCCCTCAGGACCATCGAAGCTCACAAAGTAGCCGCCGCGGGGATGCGTCCAAGTGGCGCAACCCGTGTTGCCCAGACCCTCGGTGAGCTTGCGCTCAACGGCCTCAAAGCGCGGGCGCAAAAATTCGGCATGCTTTTTCATATGCTCCTTGACCGCCTCGATGGTGGGAAGGAAACGCACGTGACGCAGCTGGTTGAGTTTGTCGGCGCTGATAAGGCCGGCCTTGAGGCGCTTGGAGAACTCCGCGATGACCGCAGGGCTCGCGCCTATAAAGCCGATGCCGGCGCCCGGGAAGGTAATCTTGGACGTCGAGGCAAAGGCCACCACGCGGTCCTCGGTGCCCGCCGCGCGAGCGAGGTCAAAGATATTGGCAAGCTCGTCGGTCTCGTCGTACAGGTCGTGCACGCAGTAGGCGTTGTCCCAGAAGATGCGGAAATCGGGCGCGGCCGTGGGCATCTCGACCAGGCGGCGCACGGTGTCCTCGCTAAAGGTGATGCCCGTGGGGTTGGAATACTTGGGCACGCACCAGATACCCTTGATGGAATCGTCGGCGGCAACGAGGCGCTCGATCTCGTCCATGTCGGGGCCGGCCTCGGTCATCGCAACGGGGACGTTCTCGATGCCCAAGTCGGCGGTGATGCCAAAGTGGCGATCGTAGCCGGGAACGGGGCACAGGAACTTGACCTTCTTGCCGTCGTGCGCGGCCTCGTAGGCATCCCAGGGCTCGCTGCCGCACGAACCACAGCGCCAGAACATGCCGGCGATGTCGTGCTCGATCAAAAGGCTCGACGAACCCAGCACGAGCGTCTGCTCGGCGGGGCAGCCCAGGAACTCCCCTGCCAACTTGCGTGCCGAGGGAATGCCCTCGAAGCAGCCGTAGTTGGAGCAGTCGACGTTGCCGTCGTGCAGATCGACCTCGGCATTGAGGATATCGAGCATGGGGCGCGAGATGTCCACCTGGGAGGGCGACGGCTTGCCGCGGGCCATGTCGAGCGCCAGGCCCTTGGCCTTGACCTCGGCGACCTCGGCTTTGAGCGCCTCGATGGCGGCATCGAGTTCGGTGGTTTCCATCTTCTGGTAGATCGTCTGCATGGGTGCGACCTTTCGCGAAGCGGGACGTTGCAGTTCGTCTAAGTATAGACCGCCACCGCCGCAACGGTATGAAGCCGTGATAGATTAAGTTCATCGCAATGAATTACGACATCGCCGCACATGCCGGCGTGGGGCGCCTAAGGAGGCATTATGGAATACGGTTCGTTTAGGGCTGAGGAATTCGGCGACCTGCAGCGCCTGATCGACGGGCTGTTTTACGACCGCCACGCCATCGACCGCCTGGACCTAATCGTGCAGGCCGAAATCTTGGACCTGGCGCCCGACCTTATGGAGATCGTGAACCTTTTGCCGCCCGGCTATTACGACCGCCAGTCACTTTGCGACCAGCTGAACTCCGCCTTAGCCGCCCACGGCTGGGGCGCCGTCTACGGCACCGTGGAATAGAACCACTCATTGGGGACAGACTTAAATGAGTAGTCCCAACCTGCCGGCACTTGGGCAGTCATTTAAGTCTGTCCCCAACGACTACCCAGTGACTAAAACGCCGCCTGTGATGGTGTTCACAGGCGGCGTTTTCAAACTTGTATGTGCTCTTACTCGTCCTTGGGCGCAGGGTGTTTGCAGACCACGCTCATGTAGATCATGCCCAGCACGGCCGCGGTGACCGAACCGGCAAGAATGGCGGCCTTTGCGGCCAGGACCTCAAACTGGGCCGTCGGGAAGGCGAGGCCGCTGATGAGAATCGACATGGTAAAGCCAATGCCGCCCAGAATGCCCACGCCGGCAATCATGTGCCAGTTAACGTTGCGCGGCAGCTCGGAGATCTTGAGCTTAACCAGGGCAAACGTCATGCCAAAGATGCCAATCGGCTTGCCCAGCAGCATGCCAAAATACACGCCGAGCGTCACCGGGTCGGTCAGCAGCGTGCCCATATCCACGCCCACCAGGCGAACCTGCGCGTTGACAAATGCAAAGATCGGCAGGATCACAAAGTTGACCGGCGTGGAGATCAGGCGCTCCATGCGAATGAGCGGCGGGGTCACGCGGTGCATGACGCGCTCGACTCTGGTGGTCGAGACGGTAAAGTCGTGCTGACCCAGGATGTGTGCCTCGTCGTCGTAGCGGTCGTCGAGCAACGGCAGGCACTCGCCCAGCCAGTCGGTCAGGCTATCGAGCTTCACGCCGCACTTGGCAGGAATGGTAAAGGCCAAGATGACGCCAGCAAGCGTGGCGTGCACGCCGCTCTTGAACATGCAGAACCACAGCAGCAGACCCAGCACCGAATACGGGGCAAGGCGGTAATGCTGCGTCTTGTTGAGCCACACGAGCGCGCAGGTCACAACCGCGGCGGCGCCCAACCAAAACGGGTTGGGACTCTGACCGTAGAAAATGGCGATGGCGGCGATGGAGATGAGATCGTCGGCGATGGCGAGCGTCGAGAAGAACACGCGCACGCCGTTGGGCACGCGGTTGCCCAAAAGCGATAGCACGCCCAGCGCAAAGGCGATATCGGTTGCCATGGGAATAGCCCAGCCGTTGTGCGCGCCGGCATGGTTAAAGATCAGGTAGATGCAGGCGGGAACGACGACGCCGCCCACGGCCGCCAACATTGGAAGCATGGCCTGACGCGGGTTCTTAAGCTCACCGACCGTCATCTCGTACTTAAGCTCGATGCCCACCAGCAAAAAGAAGATCGCCATGAGAAAGTCGTTGACAAAGACCTCGACGGTGAGGCCGGCCGTAAGGCTGCCAAGACCCACATACAGCGGGGTCTCCAAAAAGTGATGAATGGCCTCGTAGGCATCGGTGTTGGCACAGATGACTGCGGCGATGGCAGCGATCACCATGACGGCGGCGGAAATCGTGCCGTTCTCGGCAATGCGCTCCCAAATGTCGTGACGCTCAAAACGCTTGCGCTCACGAACGTTAAACAGCTGCTCGGGTGCTGCCATGGGCGGCTCCTTTCACGGGAAGGCTCCCGTCTTAAAAAAGCACGGCCCGCCCAAATGGCGGCGCCGCGCTCCAACGTATTACGCTTGCATCTAGCCTACCCTGCGCGACAAGCGCACAAGCGCGGCCGAAAAGCGGAACCACAGGTTGAACATTATTTGCTCAACGGTGCGAGCGCCCCCGTTCAATAGGCGACGCGATCCCGCGCACAAAAAAACGACCGGAGCGCGGAGCGTCCGCGATCCGGTCGTGAGCAGGTTACAAAAACTAGCAGGCGGCCATGATGGGGGCAGCGACCTGCTTCTTACGGGAGAGGACGCCCGGCATCCAGACGCCGTCGTGCTCGTCGGCAATGCCCAGGCCCTTCTGAGCAGCCTCGGTCTCGCCCTCGAGCAGGACCTGCGAACCCTCCTCCATGATGTCGGTGATGCACAGGACAATGCCGTCAGCACCCTTCTCGGCGGCGTAGGCGCGCATGGCCTCGCGAATCTCGTCAATCATGCCGAGTGCGCGGGTCTTGTCGACGGTCTCGTACTGGCCGATGAGCAGCTTCTTGCCGGCGGGCTCGAACATCTTGATGTCGTTGCCGACCATCTCGGCTGCAGTGAAGGAGCCGGACGGACGGGTGAGGAAGACCTCCATGCCAAACTTGACCGGGTCGACGCCCACCTGCTCGCCGAGCTTAGCGGCGACGACGCGGTCGGCGGCGGTGGTGGTGGGGCTCTTGAGCATGAGCGTATCGGTCATCATAGCCGAGAGCAGCAGCTTAGCCTGGACGTCGGAAAGCTCAACGCCGAGCACGTCGGCGAGCTTGGTGACGATGGTGCAGCTGGAGCCCCAGGGCAGGCAGATGTAGTGCAGCGGGCCGGCGGTCTCGAAGTCGCCGATGCGGTGATGATCGACAACGCCAAAGACCGTGGCGTCCTTAAGGCCGGCGACAGACTGGGCAGACTCGTTGTGGTCGGTGAGGACGACGAGCTGACCGGCCTCGACGGAATCAATCACGCGGGGCTCGGCAATGCCGGCGTCGGCGAGCAGCTTGGCAGACTCTGCCGGAAGCTGACCAAGGGCGCAAGCCTCGTAGGTGTTGCCGGCATACTCAACCTGGTTGAGCAGCTGGGACAGGACGACGGCGCTCATGATGGCGTCGTTATCGGGGTTCTGGTGACCAAAGACAAGAACGTTTGCCATGGATATCCTCCACTTGATATGTGTACTTGGACGTAGCTATGGTAGCACGCTGACGCCGAACCCTAGACGATGGAAGGGCCGCGACGCAATTTGGGGCAAGCGTTGGGGGAAGTCTGTCCCCCTTGCACCATGTTGGCGCAAAGTAACCTGTCCCCCTTGCACCAGCTATTTGCCGGCGGCGCGCAGGGCTACGTAGGCGGCACCGATGATGCCGGCGTCGTTGCCGAGCGAGGCGACCTCGATAGGCGTCTCGCGCGAGGCGGAAAGCGCATAGTGCTGGAAGTGCTCGCGAACCGCGTCGAGGTAGACGTCGGCCGAGGCAGAGGCACCGCCGCCGATCAGGAACATCTCGGGGTCGACCACGTTGGCGATAAGCGCCAGAGCACGACCGAGATAATCGGCCATGGTATCGGCCGCGGCCAGCGCGAGCTTGTCACCCTCGCGGCAGGCCTGGAACACGTCCTTGGAATCGGAGGGGCCGGTGAGCTCGATGGGCTCGACGCCCGCCTTCTTGCACTCGGCAAGGTAGTTGCTCACCACACCGGTAGCGCTGGAATACTGCTCCAGGTGGCCATGGCCGCCACAGCCGCAGGTGCGCTCCTCGTCGGGATTCAGGCACATGTGGCCAATCTCGCCGCCGGCGCCCACAACGCCCGACACCACGTCGCCGTTGACGATGACGCCGCCGCCCACGCCGGTACCGATGGTGACCATCACCACGTTCTGTACGCCCTTGGCAGAGCCGAGCCAGGCCTCGCCCATGGCAGCGGCGTTGGCATCGTTCTCGTACTTAACGACCGCGTCGGGGCAGTGCTCCTGAATGGCGATCCTAAGCTCGGGCAGGTTAATGGCAATGTTGGCCTTGACCTTAGCATCGCCCGAAGCCGGGATGGGGCACGGAACAGCCAGGCCAATGCCCGCCACAAAGGCGCGCGGAATCTGCGCCTTGGCGACCACCTGGTCGATCGCCTCGGTCACCGCGGCAAAGCCCGCAGCATCAACGATGGGAGGCGTGGGCACGCTGGCCTTGGCAAGCAGGTTGCCGTCCTCATCGAACAGGCCCTCCTTAACCGAAGTGCCGCCGACATCAATGCCGATGTAGTACTGCTTAGGTTCCATGGGAGCCACCTTTCTCGTTTAAACATTGCCTGTATGGTACCGCTCCCCAGGCAAAAACCTGTCAAAAAGGGACAGGTTTGTTTTGGCAGGTTTTATCTGGGAAAACGCAAGGCATGAGATTCGGTTCGCTGGGCGGCAAAACGGCCCAACCCCATCTTCGAGCCGATCAATTTGCTCAATACCACATTATTCGAATGCATATTCATTTAGAGCGCTCTAGTTGATATAGAAAGCGTTTTTTGATTATATCTTTCTCGAACTTTTCAAAAACGCAATAGGGATGCTTAGGCGTGAACTATACTTTCGTTTGTACTCAATCAAGCCGGAAAGGAGGTTCCATGATTCCCAAATATGAGGCAATAGCTGCAGATATCCGTCGAAGCATCGAGGACGGCGCTCTAAAGCCGGGCGACAAGCTGCCCACCGTCGTTGAGTTCTGCGAGCTCTATAGCGTTTCCAAAATCACCGTCAAACGAGCTATTGAGCAGATTACCGATGAAGGTCTTGTTACCAGCCGGCGCGGATCGGGCACCTACGTTAAGGACACGGCGGGGCTTCCCGGCCAGGCGTTTTTCCAGGGCAAGAACGATCGCTCCCAGGGCTTTTCGTATGAGCACCGCGGGGAGAAGGTGACCTCGGTGGTCTACGATTTCTCGATTGTCAATCCGCCAGCAGACGTCGCTGCCCAGCTGGGAATTGCCGAGGACGACTTTGCCTATCACATCGTGCGCGTGCGCCAGGTCGACGAGAAGCCCATCGTTATCGAGTACACCTACATGCCCCTCGAGCTGATTCCGGGCCTTAAAAAGAAAGACCTGTATGGATCGGTCTACAGCTTCATCCGCAAGCAATGCGGGCTGAAGATTTCGAGCTTCCACCGCACCATTCGCGCCGTAGCGGCAACCGAGGAAGAGGCTGAGCGCCTGAACACCAAACCCGGCTCTCCCCTGCTCGAGCTCAACCAGATTGGCTTTTTGGATAGCGGCACCGCCTTTGAGCATTCGATCTCGCGCAACGTTGGTGACCGCTTTGAGCTGCACAACGTAACGTTGGCATAGGTTTTTGTAGTCATGCGGGCGCTCGTTACGGCTCGTTTAGAGTGGGCGGCCGCGCAACACCATGGGGGTATGAACATGTCCGATTTGATTAAACTGACGCCGATCTTTCACGAGAAGATCTGGGGCGGCCGCCAGCTCGAAACCGTATTTGGTTATGACATTCCCGAGGGTCCCATCGGCGAGTGCTGGGCCATCTCGGCACACCCCAACGGCGACTGCCAGATCGCTGAGGGCCCGTACGCCGGTCACACGCTGTCATGGCTGTGGGCCGAGCACCGCGAGCTCTTTGGCAACTGCGAGGGCAAGGAGTTCCCGCTGCTCATTAAGATTCTGGACGCCAAGGACGACCTTTCGATCCAAATCCATCCCAACGACGAGTACGCCGCCGAGCACGAGAACGGTAGCTTGGGCAAAACCGAGTGCTGGTATGTGCTGGACTGCGAGCCCGGCTCCACGATCATCGTCGGCCAGCGTGCCAAGGACCGCGCCGAGGCCGCACAGATGATCGAGGAAGGCCGTTGGGACGACATGCTCAACGTACTGCCGATTCACAAGGGCGACTTTTTCCAGATTGATTCCGGTACCGTGCACGCCATCAAGACCGGCACGCTCATTTTAGAGACGCAGCAGTCGAGCGACGTGACGTATCGTCTATACGACTACGATCGTCCCGGCACCGACGGAAAGCTGCGCCCACTTCACATTGAGCAGAGCCTGGATTGCATCAACTTTAACGCGCAGGCACCGACCGACGGTACCGTAACCGCGCGCGAGGTCGATGGCGTAACCGAGCTCGAGTCCAACCCCTGCTACACCGTCGATCGCGTGCGCGTCAACGGCAGCAAGACCTTGGAGCAGCGCTGGCCCTTCATGTGCCTGTCAGTCATCGACGGCGAAGGCACCGTCTGCGGCAACCCCGTCCACAAGGGAAGCCACCTGCTAGCCCCGAGCACCGTCAGCTCCATCGACCTCGAAGGCAAGATGGAACTGATCATCAGCCACCTGTAAGCTACCGGTCCCCGAGCGCTCGCCGGGACGGGGCGCGGGGTTTGGTCGCCTGCTCGGACAGTCCTGCTCGCACGGAGAGCACATTAAGTGCTCTC
>CAUAWV010000035.1 GCA_958433005.1 uncultured Collinsella sp.
CCGCCGCCAACGTAGATACCCACATGACCGTAGATAAGACCCGGAGCACCCGTGCCGCTGTGCGAGGAATCGGCAACGATCATGCCCACCTGCAGCGCCGAGCGGTCGGAGCTATAGCACCAGGCGTTAAACATATCGCACGCGTTACCGCCAAAGTAGCCAACGCCGGCGTTGCGGAAGACGTTGGTAACCCACGCTGCGCACCAGTTCTGACCCGGGGAAGGCGTGGAGTAGCACGCGTTGACGACGGCCTGCTGCTTGCCCGATCCGGCATTCTGCTGCGGAGTTCCGGGAGCATACGATCCGCCACCCGAGCTCGAACCGCCCGAGTAGGAATTGTTCTTGTTCGCGGCGGCGGCAGCGGCGGCGGCCTTCCTGGCAGCCTCCTCGGCCTGGGCGGCAGCGAGGATCTCGGAATCGCGCTGAGCCATGAGCTCCTTGACGTCGTCGGAAAGACCGTTCAGCACGGTCTGGACTTCTTGCTGCTTGGCCTGCATATCCTGCATCTGAGCCGTCTGCTGGTCCTTGAGCTTCTCCAAGTCGGCCTTTTGTGCTTCGAGCTCGGTCTTCTGTGCGTCGAGCTCAGCCTGAATCGTCTGGATATCCTCGATGGCATCGCGGTCGCTCTTGTTAATCTTCTCAACGTAATGCGCGTTGGCGACGAGTTCCTCAAACGAGCCTGAGGCCAGCAGCAGCGACAGGATGTTCGTGCCGCCGGACTTGTAGCTGGCGGCAACGCGATCGGAAAGATCGCCGCGTTTCTTTTTGAGCTCGGCCTTCTTCTCGTCAATCTGCGCCTGCGTGTCGTCGATCTGGCCCTGTACGCCCTCGATATCGTTGAGGGTCTGGGCATTCTTGCTGGCCAGCGCCGCGTATTCATTTGCGATGCTGTCGAGCTGGGCCTGAACCTCGTCGAGCTGGGCCTGGGCGGCATTCAGTTTATCGGTGGTTTCTTTGGAAGCCTCCGCCGCATGGGCGCGAGTGGGCAAGCCAAAAAGAACTGCCGCAGAAGCGGCGCCGAACAGGGCCTTGAGGACAGTGCGGCGCGAGAGCTCCTGGGAAAGGATGGGATCGCTGTTTGGTGACATATGTACTCCGTTACATGCTTATTTATATGTCGCTCAACTCATACATATTAGCGTACATATGGCGCGTCCCAACGATTTCCACGAACGGCAGGAAACTGCAAGGTCGACGGCTCGTAAGCAAATGCCAAAGATCAGGTTATGCGTACGCAAGCTCTTGTATGAGTACGTTAACATAATCCTCTGCTTTTCCTGCCGCGTACGTTTTTGGAACAACTGTCTGCGCTATACTCCCCTGAAGAAGTGTTCCTGATTCGATAGGAGACTACATGTCCAAAGCACTCGACCCCAAAGACACCTGCGTCCTCGTTACCGGTGGCGCCGGCTTTATCGGCTCGCACACCGTCGTTCAGCTGCTCGAGGGTGGCTACCAGGTCGTCATCGTCGATGATCTCTCCAACTCCAGCGCCGTCGCCGTCGACCGCGTCAAGACCATCGTGGGCGACGAGGCCGCCAAGAACCTCACCTTCTACGAGGCCAACGTGCTCGACCGCGATGCGATGAACAAGATCTTCGATACCCATCAGATTGACCGCGTCATCCACTTTGCCGGCTTTAAGGCCGTCGGCGAGTCGGTGAGCAAGCCCGTTGAGTACTACCACAACAACATCGAGAACACCCTGGTGCTCATCGACGTCATGCGCAACCATGGCTGCAAGTCCATCATCTTCTCGAGCTCCTCGACCGTCTACGGCGACCCGGACAACCCGCCCGTCACCGAGGAGGATCCTAAGAAGCCCGCGACCAACCCCTATGGTTGGACTAAGTGGATGATCGAGCAGATCCTTATGGACGTCCACACCGCCGACCCCGAGTGGGACGTCGTGCTGCTCCGTTACTTCAACCCCATCGGCGCTCATCCGTCGGGCCTGATCGGCGAGGACCCCAAGGGCATCCCCAACAACCTGGTGCCCTATGTCGCCCAGGTCGCCGTGGGCAAGCTCGAGGCCGTTCAGGTCTTCGGCAACGACTACCCCACCCCCGACGGCACCGGCGTGCGCGACTACATCCACGTGTGCGATCTGGCCTCTGGTCACGTTGCCGCCCTTAACTGGATGAACGGCAAGACCGGCGTCGAGATCTTTAACCTGGGCACCGGCACCGGCACCTCGGTACTCGAGGTCGTCGCCGCCTTCTCCAAGGCTTGTGGCAAGGAGCTACCCTACGTGATCCGCGAGCGCCGCGCCGGCGACATCGCCGCCAACTGGTGCGATGCCTCCAAGGCCGAGCGCATGATGGGCTGGAAGGCCCAGTACGACATCGCGGACATGTGCCGCGATAGCTGGAACTGGCAGAGCCACAACCCCAACGGCTTCGCCGACGCCGAGTAGCAAAAACCTACATACCGCTCTTGCCCCGATTTCACGTTGTGAGGTCGGGGCTTTTTTCATGGCATATAGCCATTCGCCGAAAATCGACCAACTTTTTTATCTTACCTATACATGTTTAAACAACATGTTTTACAATAGGCATATCGAATCAGAACACCGGAGGCGGACTGCACACCCATTGGCAGGCCGACCCCACAACAAGAAGGTTGGTGAGCGCATTCATGGAGCGTGCAAGCGGCGTCCTCATGCCCGTCTCATCTCTGCCCGGACCATACGGAATCGGCGGCTTTGGCTGGAATGCCTACGACTTCGTCGATTTTCTCGCCTCGTGCAAACAACATTACTGGCAGATTCTGCCCCTTACGACGACCAGCTATGGCGATTCGCCCTATCAGTCGTTCTCGGCCCGCGCGGGCAACCCCAACTTCATCGACTTTGCCGAACTTATCGAGGCAGGGTATCTTGAGCAGCGCGATATCGATGGCGTGTATCTGGGATCCGACCCCAGCAATGTCGACTACGGTGCTATCTTTGGCGGCCGCCGTCAGATTCTCGACCGCGCCGCCGAGCGCTTTGCCGCCGATAAGCCGGCAGATTTCGATGACTTTATCCAGGCCAACGAGGACTGGCTCATCCCCTACTGTGAGTTCATGACCGTCAAAGAGGAGTGCGGTCTCAAGGCGTTTTGGGAGTGGCCCGCGGAGCTCCGCACCCGCGGCGAGTCTTCCGCCAAGGTCTGCGCCGACCATCCGGCGCGCATGCTCTACCACCAGATGACGCAGTACTTCTTCAATCGCCAGTGGAGCCGCCTCAAGGCCTATGCCAACGAGCGCGACATTCTCATCATCGGCGACCTGCCCATTTATGTCTCGCGCGACTCCGTCGAGATGTGGGCGACACCTGAGCTCTTTAAGATCGACGCCGCCGGCAATCCCGTGAGCGTCGCCGGCACGCCGCCCGACCAGTTCTCGGCCACCGGCCAGTACTGGGGCAACCCCATCTACGACTGGGACGCCATGGAGTCCGACGGCTTCTCCTGGTGGGAGGGCCGCATTCGCGCTGCCCTCGACATGTACGACGTCATCCGCCTGGATCACTTCCGCGGCTTCGAGGCATATTGGGAGGTGCCGTTCTCCTCGCCCGATTCGTCCCACGGTTCGTGGACGCAGGGTCCCGGCCTCAAGCTCTTCAAAGCGCTCGAGGAAAAGCTCGGCACGCTGCCCATCATCGCCGAGGACTTGGGCTTCCTCACTCCCGGTGTCATCGACATGCGCGACAACTCGGGCTTCCCTGGCATGAAGATCCTGCAGTTTGCCTTTGAGGGCACCAACTCGTACTACCTGCCGCACAACTACATTGCCAACACCGTCGCCTACGTGGGCACCCACGACAACGAAACGGCGCGTGGTTGGTTTGAGGGAACGGCCACCCCGCGTCAGCGCGAGCAGGCAGCCCTGTACGCCCATCAGCAGGCCGGCGAACCCATGGCAGATGCACTCAATCGCACCATCGCCGCCAGCGTAAGCGACACGTGCATCTACACCATGCAGGACCTGCTCAACTTGGGCAATGAGGCGCGCATCAACACCCCTGCCACGCTGGGCGGCAACTGGACTTGGCGCATGCTCGACGGCGCCATCACCCGCGAGCTCGAGCACAAACTCACCGACTGGACCGAAACCTACTTCCGCATCCCGTCGGAAGCTGAAATCGAGCTTCCTCAATAGGAGCTACCGCGCCCGACCCCTCCCCACCGTGCGGACGCGCTTGCTTTTCCCGCGCGAGGCCACCCCAATCCCCTCGCGCGGGCTTCTTATGAATTGCAGACATGAAACAACCCATCACAGGAGGAAACATGCCCCAAATAAACCTCATGGAACTCGCCGAGCAGTCTTTTGGCACCTCGCTCGAGCAGCTCGACGACCGTCGCATTTACAAGCTGCTGGTCAAGCTCGTGCAGGAGCGCTCTTCCGCCTGCCCGCTCAACAATGGCAAGAAAAAGCTCTACTACATCTCTGCCGAGTTTTTGATTGGCAAGCTGCTCATCAACAACATGATCGACCTTGGCATCTACGACGAGGTTAAGGATCAGCTCACTGCCGCCGGTCACGACCTCAACAAGATCGAGGAGTTTGAGGTCGAGCCGTCGCTGGGCAACGGTGGCCTGGGCCGTCTGGCCGCATGCTTCCTGGATTCCATCGCCACGCTGGGCCTTACCGGAGACGGTGTGGGCCTCAACTACCATTACGGCCTGTTCCGCCAGCGCTTTGTCGATAAGCAGCAGAAGGCCGTCCCCGATGAGTGGCTTGGCGAGCAGGACATCCTGGTCGATGACGACCGCTCCTACACCGTTGAGTTTGACGATTTTGCCGTCACCTCCAAGCTCGTCAACATCGATGTGCCTGGTTACGGCCAGCCCACCAAGAACCGCCTGCGCCTGTTTGACCTGGCAAGTGTCGACGATGGCCTGGTCCCCGGCAGCTCCATCGACTTCGATAAGACCGAGATCGCCAAGAACCTCACCCTGTTCCTCTATCCGGATGATTCCGACGAGCAGGGCCGTCTGCTTCGCATCTACCAGGAGTACTTCATGGTGAGTAACGCTGCCCAGCTCCTGATCGACGAGGCTGTCGAGCGCGGCAGTAACCTGCACGATCTGGCCGACTACGCCGTGGTCCAGATCAACGATACGCATCCCACCATGGTCATTCCCGAGCTCGTTCGCTTGCTCACCACCGAGCATGGCATCGAGTTTGACGAGGCCGTGACCATCGTACGTTCCATGGTCGCCTACACTAACCACACGATTCTTGCCGAGGCCCTCGAGAAGTGGCCGCTCGCCAGCCTGCAGAAGGTCTCCCCTGCCATCGCCGACATTATCGTCAAGCTCGATGAGATCGCGAAGGCCGAGCACGATGACCCGCGCGTCGCCATCATCGACGAATACAACACCGTCCACATGGCCCACATGGACATCCACTTTGGCTTCTCCATCAACGGCGTAGCCGCCCTCCACACCAAGATACTTGAGGACACCGAGCTTCATCCGTTCTACGAGATCTATCCCGAGAAGTTCTCCAACAAGACCAACGGCATCACCTTCCGCCGCTGGATCCATGGTGCCAACCCCGCGCTCGCCAGCCTGCTCGACGATGTGATCGGCACCGATTGGCGCAGCACCGGCGATCTGAGCAAGCTCGCCGAATTCGCCGACGACAAGGACGTTCTTGAGCGCCTGGCTGCCACCAAAGTCGAGGCCAAGAGCATCATGCGCCAGTTCATGGCGCTCGAGCAGGGCGCGACCATTCCCTCCAACGCCATCATCGATGTTCAGGTCAAGCGCATCCACGAGTACAAGCGCCAGCAGATGCTCGCGCTCTACATCATCTGGAAGTATCTCGACATCAAGAACGGCAACAAGCCCGCTCACCCCGTCACCATCATCTTTGGCGGCAAGGCGGCACCTGCCTACACCATCGCCCAGGACATCATTCACCTGATCCTGACGCTGTCGCAGTGGATTGCAAACGACCCCGACGTGGCTCCCTACCTGCAGGTTGTCATGATCGAGAACTATAACGTCACCGCCGCCGAGCGCGTGATCCCCGCCGCTGACATCTCCGAGCAGATCAGCCTGGCCTCCAAGGAGGCAAGCGGCACCTCCAACATGAAGTTCATGCTCAACGGCGCCCTAACCCTGTGCACGCTCGACGGTGCCAACGTGGAGATTGCCGAGCTCGTGGGCGACGAGAACATCTACACCTTTGGCGCCTCGTCCAAGCAGGTCGAGCAGCTCTACGCCGACGGCACCTACGATGCCGGCGCACTCTACCGCAAGCCCGGCATCAAACTGCTGGTGGACTTCATCACCAACCCCGCCTTTATGGCGACCGGCAACGCGGAGCGCCTGCAGCGTCTGCACGACGACATCAAGGGCAAGGACTGGTTCATGGCCCTACTCGACATTGAGGAGTACATCCAGACCAAGGAGCGCGTGCTGGCCGACTACGAGGACCAGGACGCTTGGATGCGCAAGGCGCTCATCAATATCGCCAACGCCGGCACCTTCTCGTCCGACCGTACGATCTCCCAGTACAACGACGAGATCTGGCACCTGAGCTAGCTCATTCCCCTTACCCATCCTCTTGAGAAACGGAGTCGTGGCAACACGGCTCCGTTTTTTGTGCCCGCACGTTACCCTGTGACCCGACTCTGCCAAACAATCTCGATCTGTAACAACTAGCCAGCAGAATTGGCACCGCCCGTTACAGAACGAGACAATCAAAACCGTCCATCTGAGTTCATCTCAATCTGTAACATCTGGCACCTAAAATTGGTTCTTCCTGTTACAGATCGAGACAAACGGAATCGTCCCGCAGCAATATCTCAATCTGTAACATCTAGCAGCTGAAATTCGTCTTTGGTGTTACAGATTTAGATGAAATGGTTAGCTCAGCGGAACCGTCTCGATCTGTAACATCTAACGTCCGAAATCGGCCCCACCTGTTACAGATCGAGACAAACGACCGGCCAGACAGCCCCAACACAAAGAAAGGCTCCCCTCTCGCCCAGTGGACGGGAGGGAAGCCTTATATGTGACCGCGGCAAAAGGATGGCAATACCGCAGTCGCCCAAAGGGAGGGTCTGGATGCACCGGGCCTAGATAAGGTTCTTGCCAGAGACCTTATCGAAGAGGTGGGTCGCGTTCTTCTCGAACTTGAACCAGATGGGGTCGCCCGCCTTGAGCGCGCCCTTGGCCTCGAGGTCGACGACGGGGATAATCAGGACAAACTGGCCGTCGGGAGCGGTCACGTGGACATGCTCGGTCGAGCCCATGAGCTCGGTCACCTCGACGGTGCCCTGGAGCGCACCCTCCTCGCCCTTGTCGGCAAGCAGGATCTGCTCGGGACGCACGCCGGCCGTAATCTCCTTCACGTCGCCGCCGTCCCAGTTGAGGGCAAGCCGTGCGCAAGTCTCGGGGGCGAGCGCCACGTTCATATCCTCGGTCTTGACGGTAAAGCCGTTGCCCGAGCGCACCAGCTGGGCATCGAAGAAGTTCATCTGCGGCACGCCGATGAAGCCGGCGACGAAGATGTTCGCGGGATGGTTGAAGACCTCCTGCGGCGTGGCGATCTGCTGGACGACGCCGTCCTTCATGACCACGATACGGTCGCCGAGGGTCATAGCCTCGGTCTGGTCGTGGGTAACGTAGATGAAGGTACCCTTGATCTCGTGACGCAGCTTAATGAGCTCGGCGCGCATCTGGTTACGCAACTTGGCGTCCAGGTTGGACAGCGGCTCGTCCATCAGGAAGACCTTGGGGTCACGCACGATGGCTCGGCCGATGGCGACGCGCTGACGCTGACCGCCCGAAAGCGCCTTGGGCTTACGGTCGAGGTACTCGGTAATACCCAGGATCTCGGCAGCGGAGCGGACCTTGCGGTCGATCTCGTCCTTGGGGACTTTCTTGAGCTCAAGCGTAAACGCCATGTTCTCGTACACCGTCATGTTGGGGTACAGAGCGTAGCTCTGGAACACCATGGCGATGTCGCGATCCTTGGGAGCGACGTCGTTGACGCGCTTGCCGTCGATGAGCACGTCACCCGAGGTGATGTCCTCCAGGCCGGCGACCATGCGCATCGTCGTGGACTTACCGCAGCCAGAGGGGCCAACGAGGACGATGAACTCCTGGTCGTGAACGGTGAGGTTAAAGTCCTCTACAGCGAGCACACCGTCCTCGGTAACCTTGAGGTTGTGCTTCTTCTCCCCGGTCTTCTTCTTTTTGCCAAAGAAGCCCTTCTTTTTTGACTCGTTGTTGGGATACACCTTCTGAACATGTTTGAGAACGATCTCGGCCATGTCTTTACCTTTCGATACGCGGCGCCGCGATGAGGGGCGCCGCCAAAACTTGCAAAACAGTTACGGCATCAGCCCTTGACGGCACCTGCCACCACACCGTCGATGATGTACTTCTGGCAGAAGATGTACATGATGACGATGGGGATGACGACCATCATGATGCAGGCCATCATGGGGCCAAGCTCGACATGGCCATAGCCGCCACGGAAGTACTGGATCAAGATAGGAATGGTCTTGTACTTGGTGGAGTCGAGCGTAAGGTAGGGCAGCAGGTAGTCGTTCCAGACCCACATGGTCTCGAGGATGCCGACCGAAAGATAGGTGGGCTTCATGATGGGAAGGACGATCTTAAAGAACACCTGGACCGGGTTGCAGCCGTCGATCATGGCCGCTTCTTCAATCTCGAGCGGGATGTTCTTGACAAAGCCGGCGAACATAAAGACCGCCAGGCCCGCACCAAAGCCCAGATAGATGAAGCAGATGTTGAACGGCGTGTTAAAGCCGATGCGGTCCGCGAGGTTGGACAGCGTGAACATGAGCATCTGGAAGGGCACGACCATCGAGAAAACGAACAGGTAATAGAAGAAGTTCGAAATCTTGCTGTTGACGCGCACCACGTACCAAGCGCACATGGAGCAGCACACCAAAATCAGTACGACCGACGTGACCGTGATGATGAGCGAATACATAAACGCCGAAGCAAAGCCCTGCTCGTTCAGGGCGTGCACGTAGTTTGCAAGGCCGTTAAACGTCTCGGGCGTGAGCAGATCGAACGCCGTGGTGGTGCTGATTGCAGTCCCCTTCTTAAAGGAATTGAGTGCAATCATGAACACGGGGTAGATCCACGCGAGCGACAGGATCGTAAAGAAAATCGAGAGAGCGCGGTTGATAGCCTTATCGCGTTTCATTACTGCTGCACCTCCTTGGACCTCGTGGCCTTAAGCTGGATCATGGAAATAGCGACGACCAGGATGCAGAAGATGACTGCCTTGGCCTGGCCAATGCCCTGCCACGCGATGCCAGCGCGCGAATAGAACGTGTTGTAGATGTTCAGGGCGAGCATCTCGGTGGAGTGCGCAGGGGCACCACCGGTAAGGGCGAGGTTCTGGTCGAACAGCTTAAAGCCGTTGGTAATGGACAGGAACAGGCAGATAGTAATCGTCGGCATCAGGTTAGGGATCTTAACCTTCCAAAACGTCTGCCATGCCGTAGCGCCGTCGACCTTGGCGGCCTCGATGTAGTCGGACGGAATGGACTGCAGACCGGCGATGTAGATAATCATCATGTAGCCGACCTGTTGCCACAGGGTCAGGATGATAAGGCCCCAGAAGCCAGCGGCAGAGTTAAGGGCGATGAGCTGGGCACCCACGTTGGAGAGCAGGCAGTTGATCAGAATCTGCCAGATGTAACCCAGCACAATGCCGCCGATCAGGTTAGGCATGAAGAAGATCGTACGGAAAATGTTGGTTCCCTTGAGTGCCTTGCGGGTGAGCGCCTGCGCGATGGCGAGGGCGATCACGTTGATGAGCACCGTCGACAGGAAAGCAAACGCCACGGTAAAGAAGAACGACGTGGAGAACTGCGGGTCCGTCAATGCGCGCACATAATTCTCGATACCGACGAAGTGCGTGTTATTGATGGTAATAAACTGGCAGAACGAGAGATAGAAACCCTGGATAAAGGGAATCACGAACCCGATCATAAACGCCAGGCACGTGGGCAACATAAAGAGCGGCCACCAGCGCTTGAGTGCTTTGCCCATAGAAGGGTCCTTTCAATATGCAGGGGGCGGGCAAACCAACGTCTGCCCGCCCCCCTGTCGCTAATCAGATATCTCGGGCAGCAACTGCTTACTCGGAAGCAGCCTTCTCGGTCTTCCAGCCGTCGACGAAGGCATTCTTAACGTCGTCCCACTTGCTGTTGTCGGCAGCGTAGGCAATCAGAGCCTGCTTGAGGTTCTTCTTCCACTCCTCAGAGGGGATGTAGACGAAGTCCCAAGCGACGGTCTTCTTGCCGTCCTTGGCCATGGCAACGGCCTGCTGCGAGAAGACGTTGTTGGTGTCCTTGGCGCTCTTGAACGGGGCGGTCAGACCCATCTTGTCGGCGATAATCGAGGTGGCGGTGTCAGAGGTGACGCACCAGTACATGAAGTCCTCGGTGGCCTTCTGGGCATCCTCGGAAGCCTGGGAGCTCACGCACCAGTAGTTCTCGCCGCCGGAGCACAGGCCCTGGTTCTCCTCGCCATCGACGCCGATGTAGATCGGCAGCATGCCGAGCTGGTCGTCGGTCATGCCAGCCTTGGTGAGGTCGGCATAGGCCCAAGAGCCGTTCTGGTAGAAGACGGTCTTGCCGGTTGCGAACTCGTTGGTGGCGTCGTCGCCGGTCTTGGAGGCAAGCTGCGAAGGATCGCAGGTGGAGTCAGTGATGTACAGGTCGAAGATCTGCTTAAAGTTGTCGAGATACTCGCCCTTGATCTCGTCGTCCTCCTGGTTGTGCTCCTTCTCGAACTCGTAGTAGAGCGGGAGGTTGGCGAGGTGGGTGGTGTAGCGCCAGCTGGAGGAGTCATCCATACCGGCGGAAGTGAAGGCACCGTCAATGCCGAGCTCGTCCTTGCGGGCCTGGATGTCATCGGCGCAAGCCTTCAGCTTGTCGAAGGAGTTGATGTCCTCGGCCTTGTAGCCGGCCTTCTCGAGGAGCTCCTTGTTGTAGATGATGCCGTAGCTCTCCTGAACCCAGTCGATACCCAGATCCTTGCCGTCGGACTGCAGCGCCAGGGAGTCGTCGATGAGCTCGCCGCGGAGCTTGGTGTCGGAAAGATCGGCGCAGTAGTCCTTCCAGTTCTTAAGGCCGGTGGGGCCGTTGACCTGGAACAGCGTCGGAGCGGAGCTCTTGGACATCTCGGACTTGAGCTTCTCCTCGTAGGTGTTGGAGGCGGCGGTCACGATCTTGACCTCGACGCCCTTCTCCTTCTTGTACGCCTTGGCGATCTCCTTCCACTCCTTGTCGACCTCAGGCTTAAATTGGAGGAAGTAGACCTCGGCAGCGTCACCAGAAGCAGAGGAGCCGGAGCCGGCAGAACCACCACAGCCCACGAGACCCAGACCAAGAACCGCAGCCGCGGAGCCAGCGAAGCCCAGGAACTGCCTTCTGCTCATTTCGTTCTTCATTACAATCCACCCTTTCACACCGTGGCGGCACCCTTTGCCGCCGCCTTCGGAGATTGGCTCGGGGACTTTGCCCCTTTTGCTGATTTGTACAATACGCTATTTGGCTAGTTGTTTGAACAAGTATTACTAGAGCGGTAGAAAAACTTCGGTGAACGGTAATTTCAACTTGATACTTGACAAGTTTTGTATAAACAATTACTTGTTATCGAATGCAGAGAAAACGCCCGGTCAAGCCGATGCATCGTCGGTTTGACCGGGCGTTTTCTCTTTGAGGACATGAGTCTCGTCAGGCTGCGAGCTAGCCGGCTATCGCTTGGAGTTGACGCGGTAGTGGAAGATCTCGGGATGCGTGCGGGCATGCGTGACCTCGAACAAGATGCCGTCCGAGGTGTACGACTGGCTCTCCATAACGGCGACGCAGTTGTACTTGCCAAGGTCCAAGTAGCTGCAGTCCTCATCGTTGGCGAGCTCGACACTCACCGTACGACGGCTCGCCATCACTTTGACGCCGCGCTTGTGCTCCAGATAGCCGTAGATAGAATCCGCCGCGATCTCGGGGGTCAGGCCCTTGGCGATCGACTCCAAAAAGTAGCCGTGGTCCACCTGGCGCGCGCTGCCGTTGAGGCTTCGGACACGCACGACGCGAATCAGCTCCTCGCCCACCTTAAAGCCAAGGCGGCGCGACAGTTGCTCAGTGCAAATCAAATGTTCAAAAGACTTGACCTCGGTCGATGCGACGGCATTGTTGCGTTTTGCGAACTCGCCAAACGACTCAACCTCTTCGAGTGCGCCCAGCATGTCGGTTTCGCCCTTAAGCCAAATAACGCGCACGCCCTTACCGTGTATAGGCTGCACAAACATCTGGTCGGCCAGCATGCTCAAGGCACGTCGAACGGTATTGCGCGTGCAGCCAAACTCCGCGGTCAGCTCGGCTTCGGTTGGCAGCATCTCCTGAAACGCATAGGTCCCGTTGATGATGCGCGAACGGATCTCGCGGTAGATTCCTTCGTAAATCGCTTTTGGCATGATTTCACCTCTAATGAATATGTATGGCTAGGCACGATAGCATTTCTTTGGGTTGTTTAAACCGTCTATCGGCAAAGCACCGATTATTAACTGTCAACGGCGCCCGTGATGCTCCAATCGATTCGAATCAAAACCAACAATGCGGCGAACGCTCACTCCCCTACAATTAACTCATTGTTTAAACGTTCCACCGCAGACACGGCGGGCTTATGGTCGAGAGGCAGAATATGCTGCAAAAAATCCAACGCTTTGGCGGGGCCATGTTCGCGCCCGCCATGCTGTTTTCTATATCAGGCCTCATGGTCGGCATCTCCGCCCTCGCCACGACCGTAGACATCGTCGGCGACCTCGCCGTATACGGAACCCCTTGGTACGTTTTCTGGACCATCATCCAGCGCGGCTCGTGGACGGTCTTTAAACGTCTCCCGCTCCTTTTTGCCGTAGCGCTGCCTATCGGTCTTGCCCAAAAGCAACCGGCACGCTGCTGCCTCGAGGCACTCGTGGCCTATTTTGCCTATTGCTTCTTTTTGAGCGAGATCATTAAGCTGAGCGGAGACAACCTTGGGCTTAAGTACCCATCATCTTTGACCCCCGCCAGCGGTATCACCGTCATCGACGGCATCAAGACGCTCGACACCGGCATTATCGGCCCGCTGGCGGTATCGGCAACCGTCGTCGCCATCCATGACCGCTTCTACGATGCCAAGGTTCCCGATTGGCTCGGCACCTTCTCGGGTTCCTCGCTGGTCTACCTCATCAGCTTTTTTGCCGTGTTTGCCCTTGCCGCCATCTCGGCCGCCATCGTGCCCTTCGCATACGCTGTGACCGAAACGCTGCGCCACGCACTTGCGGGCGTCGGCCCCTTCGGCGTGGGCATCTTTGTGTTTTTGGAGCGAGCACTCGAGCCCATGGGGCTGCACCATCTGCTCTATATGCCCATCTATTACGACAATCTGGTCATTCACGACGGTATTTACGCCACGTGGACCAACCTGCTCCCCATTCTCTCCCATAGCACGCGCCCTTTAAATGAACTTGCGCCCTGGGCAGGTTTTACCGCCACCGGCTGGGGCAAGCTCTTTGGCCTTCCCGCCATCGCGGCAGCATTCTATTTCACCGCCAAACCCGAACGCCGCGCCGGCCTTAAGGTCATCCTTTTGCCCGCCATCGTCGCCTCGGTGGTCTGCGGTGTCACCGAGCCGCTCGAGTTTCTCTTTATGTTCACCTATCCTGGACTCTTTTTGCTCTACGCCGTCCTATCCTCCTGCCTTGCCATGACCATGAACTTCTTTGGCATCGTCGGCATCTTCTCGGGCGGTCTCATGGAAATGACGGCCTTCAACTTCATCCCACTCATGCGAATGCATGCCGGCTCCTACCTTTTGGCGCTCGGTATCGGTCTTGCCTTTAGCCTCATCTTTTTTGTTAGTTTTCGAGCACTCATCTTGGTCTATGACCTTAAGACGCCGGGCCGCGAGGATCATGTCTCCAATCGCGCGGCAATCGATCGTTTAACGGGAAGCGGCTTTGCCAAAGAGCAATCTCCCAATGGCGAGGTCAGTATTCAATCCGATCAAGATCACGTCCTCGCCGAGCGGGTAATTCAGCTTTTAGGTGGCGTTGGCAATATCGTGGGCGCAACCAACTGCGCCACGCGCCTGCGCGTCGAGGTCGCAGACCCTTCCATCGTTGCAGATAATGCGTCGTTTGTCGCGGTGGGCGCCAAGGGCCTCATCATTACGGGCAAGACCGCCCAGGTGATTATTGGCATCTCCGTTCCCCGCGTCAAAGAGCATTTTGACCAGATCATGGGCCTCGAGCCGGGATTTGTGTCCACCACCTCGGCCTCCCCTGCCGTCAGCGCAGCCCATAAGCGCGGCGATATCTGCTTCTTCGATATCGACGGAACACTCGCCTGGCAAGACCCTCGAGTGGCACAAGAGCTTCCCGAGAGCGAGCGAGACCTCTCCCCCTATCCCAATGAAGCGGTCTCGCAAGCCATCCGTGATTTTGTCGCCAAGGGCAATATGGCGTTTATCTGCACAGGGCGCACGCTGAGCTGCATCCATCCAAAGCTGCTCGAGCTGCCCTGGACCGGCATCGTCTGCCTCGCGGGTGGCTATGTCGAACTTGAGGGACACGTGATTCGCGATTTGGCGATGACGCCCGGCATGCTGCAGCGCCTTGCTCCCATTCTTGAGCAATCGGACGAAGTGATTCGTTTTGAGGGACTCAATGGCGTCGTTCGCATGAGTGCCGATGCGCCCGACGCTCCGGGATACGCCCGCACCGTGGGCGATGCAATTACGCAGCTGCAACATTACAGCGCCTACAAGATCTTAATGTCCACGTCGCTTGCCAACCGCATCGCTCAGGATCAAGCGTTTGAGCCGCTGCTCTGCTTTAACGAGCTCGAGCTCGAAGTGACCGAGATTTCGCCTCGCGAATGCACCAAGCGCGAGGGTATCCAGTCCGTACTCGACGCCCTCGATCCCCACCACGGAACCGTATACGGCATCGGCGACGCCAGCAATGACGTCTCGCTGATGAACGCCGTCGATGTCGGTATCGCCATGGGCAATGCGCCGGACTTCCTCAAGGAAAAGGCCGACTATGTCACCGACAGCATCGACCACGACGGCGTCGTCACCGCGCTCGAACACTTTGGGCTTATCTAGCCAAGCCCCTACCGCACTTGCGGCCGCATGGACCAATCGTCTTCAACCGCCGCGCTCGACGCCCTAATGTGGCAATATGTTGTCTGCATAATGCAACGATGCAACCTATCAAAGAATGCGAGAACCCGTGTCCAGTCCGTTTACCAGCTTTTTAGCCCAGCACTTTGACCAGATTAACGACTATCTGGCCACGTTCTTTGACGGACAGGCGACTTCCGCCGATATCGAGCGCTACCTGTATACCCCGCTCTCGGCATTTACGGCAAACGCTGGCAAGCGCCACCGCCCGCTCATCTGCATGCTCGCCGCCACTGCGGTAGGCGGCAGCTTTGAGAGCGCCCGCAGCGCAGCGGCGGCCATCGAGCACTTTCAGTCGGGCGCACTCATCCACGACGACATCGCCGACAACGGGCAGATTCGTCGCGGCAAGCCCTGCATGCACCTTACCGAGGGCACCGGTCTTGCCATCAACTGCGGTGACCTGGCGCTCACCATGGTCACCAAGACGGTTCTCGACGACCCCACACTCAACGCAGACGTGAAGCTTCACGTGCTCCACGAGCTTACCGAGATGATCGTCCGTACCATCGAGGGCCAAGCGCTCGACCTGGGCTGGGTCCGCGACGAGCGCTTTGACATTTCGGTCGACGATTATCTGGACATGGCGACGCACAAGACCGCGTACTACAGCGGAGCGACGCCGCTTGCCGCCGGAGCCATTATCGGCGGCGGCAGCGAAGAGCAGATTGAGGCACTGCGCGCCTTTGGGCTGCACACGGGCCTTGCCTTCCAGATTCAAGACGACCTGCTCAACTTGATCGGCACCAAGGAGGCCGCCAACAAGGACTTCCGCACCGATATCACCGAGGGCAAGCGCACCCTCGTTGCCGTGCATGCCCTGTCAGACAAGCGCTATCACGACGAGATCGAGGCAATCCTTTCCTCGGGCACCGAGGACCCTGCGCAGCTCGCACGCGCCGTGGAGATCTTCCAGGAGACCGGCTCCATCGATTACGCCCACACCTATGCGCTCGACCTGACCGCTAAGGCCAAGGCCGCTATCGAAGGCGTCGAGCTCGACCCGCATGCGCGCGAGCTCTTCCTCTCAATGGCAGATTTCTTTGTGGAGCGTCTTAACTAGCGGGGGTCATAAAACCTGTGGGCAGCGAGTTTGGGTACAAGTTGCTACACTATTGAGTGCATGTTTATAAATTGTCTCGCGTTGTCTATCCGACACACGCTCAAAATAGTACGAATGGTACGCCGAAAGGGGTTCGTTCATGGAACCTATTACCACAGGCATGCAGGGAGCAGCCGTCGAGGACGTCCAGTCCCGCCTTCTGCAGCTCGGCTATACAATCGATGACGCCGAGGTTGTCGACAAGCGCTTTGGCACCACCACCGAGCAGGCCGTCAGCACCTTCAGGCTCGACAGCGGCCTTGCTGCCGGTCATGCCGTCGATATCCCCTGTTGGAGCGCCCTGGTCGACGCCTCGTATAAGCTGGGCGACCGCACCCTGTATCTTCGCATGCCCAATTTCCATGGCGCCGATGTGCAGGCCCTGCAGCGCGCTCTCAACGTTTTGGGCTTTGCCTGTGGCGAAGACGACGGCTACTTTGGTCCGCATACCGAGGCCGCCCTGCAGCAGTTCCAGGAAAATGTCGGCCTGTTTGCCGACGGCATGGCCTTCCAGGACACCTACGCCTACATCAACCGCCTGCACCATGTGTGGGAGGGCAAGCCCTCGGTCACCGAAGCCGAGTCCCGCATCGGTTTTGCTCGCGCCGCCAACGTGCTCGAGCGCTTCCAGATCGCCGTTATCGGTGAGGACCCCATCGCACGCAGCGTTGCTTCGCGCATGTGGAACATCGCCACGGCAACGACCGACAACAGCGGCATGATGCTCTGCGACTCCGAGGTCCCAACCGACGTTGACCTGGTGCTCGAGATCGCAAGCGACGAGCTGCCCGCCGACGCCGCGCCACGCGCCACGATTGCCCTCGCCGAGTGCCACAACCTGGCCCAGCGCATCCGCACCGCCAATGTCGCCGTGCAGCAGAAGCCGGCTCGCATTCGCATTGAGCTCACGGGCATGACGCGCTACAACGGCACCTTCACGGCCAGCGACGCGCAGACGCTCGCCGTACGCCTACTCGATGGCGTTTGCGATGCCCTCGCAGATTAGGTAAACTAGACGAGTTGCTTTTGGGCAACACCACACATTGGGACGTAGTTCAACGGTAGAACTCCGGTTTTTGGTGCCGGCTGTTGGGGGTTCGAATCCCTCCGTCCCAGCCATTAAAACTGAGCGCCCTAAGCCCATAACGGCCCAGGGCGCTTTCTTGTGGGCAAGCGGAGGAATTCGAGCCCGCAAGGGTGCGGAGCTGAGGAAACGCGAAGCGTTTTCCAGCGCAGCACGCAAGGAGCGAAGCGACGCAGCGGGGCGCGGCCGCCGACCAGGCGGACGCGGAATCCCTCCGTCCCACACCAGCCAAGAGCCCCTCACGTCAAGCAAATCGAGCCAACGCCGCCAAGCGGAGGGATTCGAACCCGCAAGGGAGCGAAGCGACGCAGCGGGGCGCGGCCGCCGCAGGCAGACGCGGTGCCGGCACCTGGGGGCGCTCCTAAGTGCCGGCATTATAGGAACGTCCCCAAGTGCCGGCTCGGGACTATTTTCGAGGACCCTCCGAAGGACTGTGGCCAAAAAACGGCAAATATGAGTACTGTTACCGTTGTAGCTACATTATTTTCGTTAATAAAAGAAGATCTTAATGAGATTTATTCGCATCAAGGTCTTCCTTTAATGAACACTTGAGGAGATACGGCAGCTTATCTGCTCGATCGACACGTCAAATCACCTTAAATGTGGTCAAAATTACTGCTACTAAAAGAGTATCAGTACTCATATTTGATGTTTTTTGGCCACGGCTCTTTATAGACACCCTGCACAGCGACGGTGGTAGATTTCGGAACGTGTCCGTCAGCCCCGTTCCGAAAAGCGAGCCGCATGCAACGGCCAAGCCACGACAGGCCCCGGGAGAGCGGGGACACCGGCTTAGGTTTATCGCGAGTTCCGCACGAACAGGAGGCCACTTAATGTGGCCTCCGTCGTGAGCAGGACTGTAGAGCAGGAAAGTTCATATGCGGCCGTTGGCGCCCGGGCAGCGCCGGGGATCGCACCTTTGCGGCTACAGCGTCATGTTTGGATCGGCGTCGACGTCGAACGGCGAGATTTCACCTCGGTCGAATTTACGGCGGGCGACCTCCGCGATCATGGCAGCGTTATCGGTGCACGCCGAAAGCGGCGGTACCGTCACGCGGATCCCCTGACGCCCAAGCTTCTTGATCATCATCTCGCGCAGATGCGGATTAGCCGAGACGCCGCCGCCGATGCAGTATTCCTTGCATCCGGTGGCATGCAGGGCGTTTTTGGCCTTCTTGTACTGAACGTCAAAGACGGCTGCCTCAAACGAAGCCGCCAGATCGGGCAGGTGAATCGTGCGCCCGGCCTTGGTCTCCTGCTCGATGTAGAGCGTCACGGCCGTTTTAAGACCCGAAAGCGAGAAACGATAGTCTCCCCTGCTGTTAAGCGCGCGAGGAAAATCGATCGCCTTGGGGTTGCCCGTCTCGGCCAGCTTGGAGATGATGGGGCCACCGGGATAGCCCAGACCCAACGCCTTGGCTACCTTGTCGAAGGCCTCGCCCACAGCATCGTCGAGTGTCTCACCAAGCACCTCGTAGTCGCCCCATGCCTTCACGTGCACGAGCATGGTATGACCGCCCGAGACGAGCGTGAAGATAAACGGCGGCCTGAGATCGGGCTGCGCCAGCAGATTGGCGAACAGATGGCCCTCCAGATGGTTGACGCACACGAGCGGTTTACCGGCGGCATAGGCAAAGCCCTTGGCGAAGGCGACGCCCACTACCAGAGCACCCACCAGGCCCGGACCCTGTGTCACGCCAACAGCGGCGAGTTCGCTCGGCGCGATGGCTCCGCCCTCAAGACCAAGCGATGCTGCGGCATCCTCGAGCGCCGCATCCACGACACTCACAATCACCTCAACGTGTTTGCGCGAGGCGATCTCGGGCACCACGCCGCCAAAGCGGGCGTGAAAATCAATCTGTGTCGACACCTGGTTGGCCAGCATATTGCCATCCGCATCGATAATCGCCACGGCCGTCTCGTCGCAGGAGCTCTCGATAGCGAGCACTAGGCGGCGGCGCTCAATTTCGGCACGCTCCCCCTCGGAGCGCCCAGGCGCAGGCAGCGGCCATACGCGCTGCTCTGCCGCCGTCGGCTCGGGCGAGGCGTTATCGACCGGAAGCACGAGGGGAAGTGGGGCCGTCATGACGATGGCGTCCTTGCCGGCACCATAATAGCCGCGGCGCCATCCTGCCTCGGTAAAGCCCAGAGCGTTATAAAGCGCGATCGCTCCCTTGTTGTCGTCCTCGACCTCGAGCGAAGCCGTGGTGCAGCCGAGCATCTGGGCATCATAGCTCACATGCGACAGCAGCTTGCGGGCAATGCCCTCACGGCGATGTGCCGGGTCGACGGCGACATCCAGAATCTGCACATCACCGTCCACGACCATACCGCCGGCAAGGCCCAGCAGCTTGCCGTCGTCGTGTGCCACCCACCAACTACGCGGCGCAGCGACGTCCTCGCCCAGTTCGGACAGGAACATGCCCGGCGTCCACGCCTCGTGTCCGGCACCTTCAAAGCAGGCAGCCTCTAGCGCGCTCGCGCCCTCGGCATCCGCCGCGCCCATGGGACGGAACTGCAGATGACGACCGGCGAGCTCATCGGCAACGCCCGTAATTTCGCTCTGTGCACTCTCAGCAAGACCAAGACGCTTGCGCTCGTTTTCCTCGGCATCCGAAAGGCGCGTGTAAATCGGCAGGACGCGAGCCGGATCGCCGTCACCCGCAGCGTGCGCGAGCAGCAAGCCCTCGCCCGAAGGCCACCACAGGTCTCGCTCCACGCAGCGGGCGGTCTCGTCCTCACCCAGCAGCTTGCCATAGCGCACGAGACCGTCACCGGTCAGCTGAACCTGATCCCAGTCCGCTGCTCGGCGCCACTCATCGAGCGCCACGGCGGCCTTGACCACGTGTTCGCGCTCAAATTGACGCTCGGGTCCCTCATCGACCAGCATATACAGCGCCGGATATACCTCGCCGCGCATAGCATCGGCCAAGATACCAAGCTTGCCGCGCACGCCAGCCTTCCACGCCGTCCAAGCGCAAGCATCGAGCGTCGACACGCCCAGTAGCGGAACATTGGCACCACGCGCGAGGCCCTTGGCAGTGGAGATGCCGATGCGCACGCCCGTAAACGACCCCGGGCCGCGGCCGACCACGTAGCAACCAACATCGCTGCGATCCAGACCGGCTTGAGCCAGCACGCCATCAACGGTATTCACGAGCTCAACGTTGGCGTGACGGCGACACATGTGATCGCCACTCACGAGCTTCGTCTCGCCCGTCTGCCCATCAATCCATCTTGCCGCGCAGGCAAGCATGTCGGTCGAGGTATCGAGCGCCACCACCAGCGCGTTGTCGTTATGCAAGCTCATCTTGTACAGCCTTATCAATCAAATGGGAAAGCTCCATTGCGCGGTCACCGTGCGCCTCGAGCGTTATCGTTCGCACATCGCTGTCGCCCTCATCACGCTTGAGCGTCACCGAAAGATACTCATCCGTCAGCTCGTCTTGGAATTGTTCGCCCCATTCCAGCAGGCAAGCACCCTCATAGCCCAGCACATCGAAAATGCCCGTATCCTCGAGCTCGTAGGCATGCTCCAGGCGGTATAGATCAAAGTGAAACAGCGGAATACGACCTTGATCGTGAACGGCCATGAGCGCAAACGTAGGGCTCGTAACCATATGCCCATCGCCCAGCCCGCGCGAGACGCCCTTGGTAAAGTGAGTTTTGCCCACTCCCAGGCCACCGGTCAGGATAAGCACATCGCCGTCCTCAAGGCACGGTGCAATTAGCTCGCCAAAGTACTCCGTATCGGCAGCGCAAGTCGTTTTGTAAGTACCTACCCCCAGGCGCTCCAGGGACATATATGCTCCTTATTATTCCGAGGCGTCCTCTGGCGCGGGATGTCGCTCCAGATAGTCGCCCAGCATCTTAAAGTCTTCCTCCAGCAGCTCCTGCCACGCCGGATTGCGCAGCGCTGCTGCCGGATGGAACGTGGGCATTACCACAAAATGCCCCATCTGGTGGAACCTGCCGCGCAGCTTAGTAATGCCAATCTCGGTCTTGAGCACAAAGTGCGTCGCGGGGTTGCCGAGCGTCACAATAATATCGGGCCAGATGCTTCGAATCTGCTCACGCAAAAACGGCGAGCAAGCCAGCACTTCCTCGGGACGCGGATTGCGGTTTCCCGGCGGGCGGCACTTAAGCACGTTGGCAATGTAGACGTCTTCGCGTTTGAGCCCCGCCAGCGACAAAATGCCGTTGAGGTCCTCGCCTGCCGCCCCCACAAAGGGCTCGCCCTGCAAATCCTCATTGCGGCCCGGCGCCTCGCCAATAAACATCACGCGAGCGTGGGGGTTTCCCACGCCAAACACGATGTTATGGCGCGACTGGTAGAGCTGGCAGAGGTGACAATCGCCCAGAACGGCCTCAATTTCCTCGAGTGCGACCTCACGTGGCGCCTGATGGGTATGGCCGGGAATGTGCATGACGCCCATGGCGACTCCTACACGTAGACCTTGTCGAGGCGCATGCCAAAGCCGCAGGCGACCTCGTAGTTAATCGTGCCGCGCAGTCGGGCCATCTCGTCCATAGTGATCTCGGCATCGCCATCGCGGCCGACAATAATCATCTCGTCACCATATTCGGCCTCGGGAATCTCGTGTGCCGGGTTGGACTGAATGGCGACCATAAACTGGTCCATGCAGATATTGCCAACCTGATGCACGCGCTCGCCGCGATACAGCACATCCATACGATTGGAAAGCGTACGCGATAGGCCATCGGCATAACCGATCGGCAGCGTGCAGATCTGAACGCGCGTACGCGGTACGCGGTAGGTAAAACCGTAGCCCACGCCCTCGCCCATCGCAGGGTGTGCCACGCGCGTCACGCGCGCATGGACGCTCATAACGGGATCAAGCTGCATCACGCGGCCACTCAGCTCGCACGGCTGCATGCCATACAAGCCGACGCCGGCGCGAATCATATCAAAATGCATCGAGGGGTCGAGCATCGAGGACGGCGTATTGGCGCAGTGCACGATACCGCACTCAAAGCCCGCATCCTTAATGGCCTGAACGGCCTCGGTAAAGCGCTGACACTGCAGTTTGTAGTCCCAGCCCGAAGGTTCATCGGCCGTGGCGAAGTGCGTAAATACGCCGTCGCACTGAATACCGCGATGGAAATTAATACCGCGGACAAAGTCGAGCACCTGCGTGTAATGTACGCCAATGCGGTTCATGCCCGTCTCGATGGCGAGATGATACTTGCCCACCTTGCCCGCCGCGACGGCACATTCGCCATACGCAAGAGCAAAGTCAGACGTATAGACCGAGGGCATGATATCAAACTCGAGCAACGTCGGAATAGCCTCGATAGGCGGCTCGCTTAGAATCAGGACGGGCTTAGTAATCCCGCCCTGACGGAGCCCAACGCCCTCGTTAACCGTCGCCACGGCAAACATGTCGGCACCGGCCGAATACATGATCTTGGCGCACTCAACAGCTCCATGACCATAAGCATCGGCCTTGACCACACAGCACAGGCGCTGACGTGGATTCAGCAAGTTCTTATAGGCCCTCGTGTTGCGACGGAGCGCCCCGCGGTCGATCTCGACCCAGGACCAGCGCGTCAAATCGGCTTTATTCATGATTAGTCATCCGACCCTTCGTCCATGATTCCCAGATCTTCGAGCGCATCCTTTGCCGCCAGCTCCATGGCAGGACCGATCAAGTCGATAAGATCGGTCGCGATGACGCTCTTCTCACCATACTCCGTCGCCGCGGCAAAACCGGCGTAGCTGTGAAGTGCGACGGCGTACGAATACAGCAACTCCCAACGATCCATCTCGTCGCGCATGGTGGCAAGCGTGCCGGCCAAAATACCCGCGAGAACATCACCCGAACCGGCAGTTGCCAGAGAAGCCGGACCCGAGAGCGGCAGCAGCACACGCTCAACGCCACAGATAGCCGTCGTCGGCCCCTTGGCAATGACCACCAGATTGTCGGAGCCTGCAGCCCAGACAACCTTCTGCGCGGCCGCAATCGCGGTACCAAGGTCGTTCACCTCGTCACCGGCAACCAGGCGCGAAAGCTCACGATAGTGCGGCGTCATAACCAACGGCTGCTCGCGGCGATACATCTCGGGGTTACTATCAATACCGTCAATGGCAATCTTAGCAAGGCAGTTGAGTGCATCGGCGTCCAAAATTAGCGGTACATCAAGCTCGAGCAAGCCCGAAACCACCTGCATAGCGCCGGCAGACGTCGTCATACCGGGACCGCACAGCACGCAGCTGTACTTCTTTGCGATCTCGCACACCGTCATGCGCGCAGCGGCGCCAAAGGAGCCGCGGGAATCAGACGGAATAGCAAAGACCGGAATCGAAGGAAGTGCCATGCGAATGAGATTGGCGCAGGCGTCAGGAGCCGCGACTGCCACGTAACCAGCACCCGCGCGAGCTGCAGACTTGGCCGCCATAATGGCAGCACCAGGATATTGCGCAGATCCGGCGACAATAAGCACGGAGCCACGGGAATACTTATCGATATTCGATGGTAGCGGAGCAAAGTAATCAACTAAGTCACCGGGCTCGACAATCTCGGCGGCGTGGTCGACATCATCGATGACCTCGTCAAGACGGTCGTAAAGATTGCCGCAGATCAAATCGCCAGCATACTCAGGACCATCAGCGCTATACAGACCAATCTTGGGCGCAATCATCGTCACCGTGCGCTCGGCACGAATGCAGTCGTCATCAACAACGCCCGTCTCTGCATTCAGGCCCGAGGGGACATCAATGGATACGACACAATCGGCGCATTCATTGACCGTAGGAATCCAAATGGAGAACGGCGCACGCAGATTCCCGTGGAAACCGGTACCAAAAATGGCATCGACAACAACATCGGCCTTATCGATCAAAACCTCGAGTTCATCACGCGAGGGGCCGACGCAAACGTGCACATCGCGGCCGGCAGTACGACGAGCAACATGACGTGCCAGAGCAGCAGGAATCTCATCCGGTTCAACCGGAGAAACGATATCCACGTCCACACCCTTATGGCTCAGGATATCGGCGGCAACCCAACCGTCGCCGCCATTATTACCAAAACCGACCAAAACGAGAACCCGATCGGGATTGAGCTTCAAGACCTCGTTAGCGGCAAACTCACCCGCTAGCTCCATAAGCTCGGCCTTCGAAGTCCCTTCGCGTTCGATGATATCCTCGAGACGAACGACTTCTTCGGTACTCAAAACCGGTTTCATCTATGCTCCTAGCGTATCTTGCGAAGCATCGCCCAGGTGCTCCGTCAATGCTGAATTCTGCAGCTGCTCGAGCTCATCTAATACAGAGCGAGCCTCTTTAAATGTCTGCGCAACGCGTTTCTTGGTGCTCACCTTTTCATCTTTTGGCTTAGGCCGAGCATCTTCGGTAATCGCGATGGCATTCGCAACGGCCAAGTCTCCCGTAAGCGTAATGGAAAGAGCGACCTCAACAACGCCCAGTTCTTGAGCGATCTCGAGAGCACGGCCCGAAAGCAGCGCCTTCGGTTTGCCGAGTTTATCACGCGTTACCGAAACATCCTTGCGACCCACGCCTTGACTAAAACCCGTGCCGAGAGCTTTAAGCACCGCCTCGCGCGAAGCAAAGCGGCTCGCATAGTGAGCAGCGGGACGCGATGATGCATCGCAATACGCACGCTCTTCTTCGGTAAACACACGCCGAGCAAACGACGGCGTCTTTTCAAGAATTGATTTCATGCGGGAAATCTCGACGATATCAACGCCGATACCAGCTTCAGCCATGTTCACCTCCATATCGCACAGACTAAGTTATTGTAGCCCGTTCACAGAAGATGCGACAAACGAGGGTTATAAAACACAGCTACTATGTGAGACAAATTGCCCGAGATACAAAAAAGGGGGAGGCCGCGAGGCCTCCCCCCTTCTTCAAGTCTTGCGACGGCTCGGTGCCGTCCACCGGTCAGCGGCGCCC
>CAUAWV010000036.1 GCA_958433005.1 uncultured Collinsella sp.
TCAATCGTAGGTTATGGTTCGAACGGTATTCTACTACTGCTTTCGACCTCAACTTGAACCTTAAAGGTTCCAAAGGGTCAAGTTGAACTTGAGGCTTTGGCTTTGACCTGCAGTTATGATGAATTGTTGAGAAACCATAGAGTTCAACTTTAACGTTACGGGGGCCTGTTTGCGGACGGGCTTTCGGTCGTGAAAGCTATCTCAACAGGGGGTTTGCGGCTACAAGGCCCCATCGCGGTGAGTGCGGCTTTATGCTGGACGATCACGTCGATTGCCATAGATACGGTGGAGCTTTGGGCGCCGGCGGCTTGGCACGCTAGAATAAATCAGTTGCGCAAAGACCGCCCGTTGTGTGGGCAGTTCATGATAGGAAGTTTCCATGGCATTGCAGTTTACAGAGCGCGAGTTCATTCCCGTGCTGCTCGGAGGCGACATCAACGCCTATTCGGTGGCGCGCGCCTTCTACGAGGAGTATCAGGTCAAGAGCCTGGTCTTTGGCAAGTATCAGACGGGCCCTGCGTATCGCAGCCAGATTATCGACTACACGCCTAACGTGGATATCGACACCATGCCCGTGATGCTCAAAACCGTCAACGGCATTGCCCAAGCGCATGCCGACAAGACGATTGTCCTTGTGGGCTGTGGCGATAACTATGTTGCCCTCGTGGCTCAGGCCAAGGATGCCCATGAGCTGGCGGATAACATCGTCGCGCCTTACGCTCCCTACAGCATGCTTGAGCAGTGTCAGAAGAAGGAGATCTTCTACGAGCTGTGCGAGAAGCACGGCGTGCCCTATCCGCATACCTTTACCTTCACCATGGCGATGCTGAATGCCCAAGGCGAGGCACCTGCCGAAGTGCTCGACCAGATCGATTTTCCTTACCCGATGATCCTGAAGCCTTCCGACGGCATCATGTGGTGGCAGCACGAGTTCGAGGGCCAGAAAAAGGCCTATGAGATTGCCGACCGTGCCGAGCTGGAACAGGTCATTCGCGACTCGTATGCCAGCGGCTACACCGACGACCTGATCTTGCAGGATCGCGTGCCCGGCAACGACGAGTATATGCGCGTGCTCACCAGCTATTCCGACCGCAACGGCAAGGTCCGCATGATGTGCCTGGGCCACGTGCTGCTCGAGGAGCATCAGCCTCACGGTGTCGGCAACCACGCCTGTATCATCACCGAGCCCAATGACGAGCTCATGGGCGGCGTGCGCAAGTTGCTCGAGGACCTTCACTTTGTGGGTTATTCCAACTTTGACGTTAAGTACGACGAACGCGACGGCTCGTTTAAGTTCTTCGATTTCAACACGCGCCAAGGTCGCAGCAACTACTACGTCACTAACAGCGGCTTTAACGTTGCCAAGTATGTGGTGGACGAGTATGTGTTCAACCGCCCGTTTGAGCCGGAGTTTGTGACGGCGCAGGACGAGGCGCTGTGGATGGTCGTTCCCATGGGCGTCGTCGACAAGTACGTCAAGGATCCCGAGCTGCGCGCTAAGGTGCATCGCCTGGACAAGGAAGGCAAGGGCGCCGACCCTTCGTTTATGAAGGGCGACTTTGTCTTTAACCGCTGGCTGCGCATGTGGCACACCAAGCTGCGCCACTTTAAGCTGTTCAAGACGTATTACAAGTAGATGAGTGCGGCGCCCGTCCGGTTTACATCGGGCGGGCGCGGGTATGATACGCGCAATTGCGCAAGCGTCACCAAGGAGGCGGCGATGGAAAAGCTGGGAGTTATCGGCGGCATGGGCGCCGAGGCCACGTCGTATTACTACGACCAGGTGGTGCGCCATACGGCTGCTGCCTGCGATCAGGAACATATCGACATGGTGGTGCTCTCCAAGTCGACCATGCCCGACCGCACGCTTGCCATTAAGACCGGCGAGCATGCCAAGCTGCTGGCGACCATGAAAGAGTGTGCCCAGGCACTCGAGTCGCTGGGCTGTGCGCACATTGCCATTCCCTGCAACACGTCACACTACTTCTACGACCAGATCCAGTCGTTTACGAAGGTGCCGATTATCCACATGCCGCGTGAGTCGGTGCGCTATGCCCTTGCGGGTGCGGTGATGGGGGAGTGCGAGTTCGACCCCAACCTGAGTATGCCGGCCGAGCCGGTGCGCAAGATTGGCATCATGGGCACCGACGGAACCGTGGGCGCGGGCGTCTACGGCCGCGAATGCGAGGCCGCGGGTGTTGAGGTCGTCTATCCCAGCGAGAAACGTCAGAACGATGTGATGTCGCTTATCTACGATGATGTGAAGGCCGGACGTGAGCCCGATATGGATAAGTTCGACCGCGTGATGTGGGAGTTCGCCCGTAGCGGCTGCGACCGCGTCATTCTGGCCTGCACCGAGCTATCGGTGCTGCAGAAGTATCGAGAGATGCCCGAGATCACCCTCGATGCCATGGATGTCCTGGTGCGCGAATCCATCATCCGCAGCGGCGCCCCCTACCGCCTCTAGCTTCCGACCTGCCAAAAAGGGACAGGTTTATTTTGGTAGGTTTTATCTGGTGAAACAGTAAAGGCCTCGGCTCGTTTGGTGCGAGCCGAGGCCTTTTGCGTTGGGCGGTTGCTGCCGGTCGTGAACTAGAACAGGAAGCCGATGGCGATGAGGGCGATGCTGACGATGAGCACGGCGATGTCCAGGACCTTGATGGGGTAGCGCTTGTACGAGCTGGCGCGTGTACGCAGATAGAAGCCGCGCTGTTCTGCCGCCAAGGCTGTGGCATCGGTCTTGCCCACGCTCGAGATGAGCAGTGGCACGCACAGTGGCAGCATGAGCTTAAGCTTCTTGATGGGGTTCTTGGTGTCGTACTCGACGCCGCGTGCGGTCTGCGCCTCCATGATGGCGTTCATCTCCTGACCAAACACCGGCACAAAGCGTAGCGCCGTGGTAAAGGTGAAGGCATAGCGATACGGCACGTGCAGCACCTCGACGCAGGCGTTGGCGAGGTCGTTGAGCTTGGTCACCATGAGCATGAGGATGAGTGGCAGCGCCACGCCCAACAGGCGTAGGCAGGCCTTCGATCCGGTAATGAGGCCCGTGTCGGTGATAAAGCCCCACACTATGTTGCCGTCGCGCATAAAGGCCAGCTGGAGCACCAGCATGATAAGCGCGAGCGGAATCAGCAACTCGAGCAGCGAGAGCAGACGGTCGACGACGCCGGCATAGGCACCCAGTGCAAGGGTGAGTGCCAAAAAGCCCAGCAGCGCTACGTAGGTGTCGGACAAGAAGATGCCGACGATGATGGCGGCGGCGAGGCCCAGTTTGACGACGGGGTTCAGGCGATGCAGTAGCGTATCGCCCGGCATGTAGTCGATGACGTTAACCACGGTGGACCATCTCCTTGGTAATTCGAACGACATCGGTGACCTCGCTCACCTGTGCAAAGACGGGAGAGACGGAGGATGCCAGACGGCGCGAGAGTTGAATAACCTGGGGAGGCTCCACGTAGGCACGCCGCATGAGATCGATGTTCGAGAATAGCTCGTGCGTGCGGCCGCGGTCGAGGATGTGACCGTCGGCCATTACTACGATACGCTCGGCAAAGTCGGAAACAACTTCCATATCGTGGCAGACCATAATCACGGCGCAACCGCGCTCGGCCATGGTGCGCACTGTTTCCATGACGGTCATGCACTCGCGGTAATCAAGGCCGCTCGTGGGCTCGTCGAGCACGACGATCTTGGGCTCAACCACTACGACGGAGGCAAGCGCCACCATTTGTCGCTGGCCGCGCGAAAGCGAGAAAGGTGCCTCATCGGCAGGCAGGCCAAAGCGGTCGATAACAAGTCGAGCACGACGCAGAGCCTCGGCGCGGTCCATGCCGCCAAGTTCCAGGCCAAAAGCGACCTCGTCGAGTACGGTATCCTTGCAGATCTGGCGGTCGGGGTTTTGGAAGAGCGTTGCGACCTCGCGGGCAATGCGGCTCGTGGGGACCGCGGCGGTATCCAGCCCCGTAACGCGCACGCTGCCCGAGGCGGGCTTAAGCAGGCCTGTGAGCAGCTTGGTGAGCGTGGTCTTGCCGGCACCGTTCTGGCCGACGATGCCCACGAGCTCGCCGGGATAGAGGGTCAGGTTGAGGTCGTGGACGGCGGCGCCGCCATTGGGATAGGCAAACTCAACATGGTCGAAGGTGAGCACGGGCTCGGCGTCCTTGGCGTGCGGGCGCAACGACGGTGCGTGCGGTGAGCCGGCGGGTGCCTGAATGTCGCTGCTTGCGTGTGCGGGGTCGACGATGCCCGAAATCAGGCGCTCGGCCTCATCGACATCCAAGCAAGGGGTACCGCTTACCAGGCCATCGGCCTCGAGGCTATTGAAGATACGCGTGACGCGAGGGCAGTCGACGCCGATGGCACGGAGCTCGTCGGTATGCGCGAAGACCTCGTGTGGCTCGCCCTGCAGCGCGATTTCGCCATGGTTGAGCACGAGCACGCGGTTGCAGTACTCCGAGAGTAGGGCGACCTTTTGCTCAACGACGACGATGGTGATTCCAAGCGCGCGGTTTGCCTCACGCAGCGTCTCGAAGACCAACGTGGAGCTGGCGGGGTCGAGTGCCGCGGTGGGCTCGTCGAGAACCAAGACGCGCGGACGCATGGCGAGGATGGCAGCGATGGCCACCTTTTGCTTCTGTCCGCCCGAGAGGGTGGCGATCTCGCGGTCACGCAGGTCGCTGATGCCGACGGTCTCGAGCGTTTCACTCACGCGCCGCTCGATCTGGTCGTGGGGAACGCCAAAGTTCTCGAGGCCAAAGAGCATCTCGTCCTCGACGACCGAAGCGACCATCTGCGTGTCGATATCCTGCAGCACACTGCCGACGATTTGCGACACGTCGGTGAGCGAGGCTTCGCAGGTGTCGTGGCCGTCTACCATGACGGCCCCAAAGAACGTGCCGGTGTAGTGGTGGGGCACGGCACCCGACAGGCAGGCGGCAAGCGTGGACTTGCCGGCGCCCGAGGGCCCGATGATGCCGATGAAATCTCCCTTGTTCACGCTGAGCGAGATGTGGCTGAGCGCCCGCTCGGTCTGCGTGCCATAGGAGAACGAGACATCGTCGACGTTGATGATCGTTTCCATGGATACCTTTCATAGTCATTGGGGACGTTCTTTAATGACTAGTCGTTTAAGAACGTCCCCAAGAGCTAGTTGTTTGGGACGGTCTTTACCGATGGGTCACTGTGGGTTAGTTGAGCTTCAGGGCCTTCTGGATGGGCAGGTAGAGGGCGCCGACCAGAATGGCGTTAAAGACGGCGGTCATGGCGACGACGGGCAACATAGCGGCGGCGAGCTCGCCGACCACGCCAAGCATGGCCATCTTGATAACCATGAAGATGACGCCGGAGACAAAGGTGGTCACGAAGGTAGCGACGATGGCGACGGCAGGCTTAACCTGACCGTTCTTGCCGGCGGCGTTGACGATGCCGGCCATGAGCATGGCGGCGATGCCCTCGGCGGCAAAATCGACGAACGGCGAAGTGGTGGTGATCTGGATCACGGCAGCCGAGATGAGGCCAATGACGAGCGCCTGGCCGATGTTGGGGCGAACGACCAGGATGGTGAGGCAGAAGGCCGAGATGATGAACTCGGGGCTGATCATGCCGCCCGAGATGCCCGAGATTGCCTTGCCGACGGTGAAGTTGAGGATGAAGCCGGCGGCGAGCAGGATGGCGAGCAGGACGAGGGCGCGGACATCGAGTTTGCCGCGATCGGCGGTCTGGACGGTGCGGGGCTGGGTGGCGGTGGTGTTCTGAGACATGGTGAAAATCCTTTCGGAAGGGGATTGCAAGAGAAAAGCGGAGGCGCGTGATGCGAATGCGATCGGGCTCGAGATAGAAAAAGGCCCCCGGTCGAAACCGGAGGCCTTCCAATCACCTAGAGCGCAAAAACAGGCGTGAGGGACTCACTGTCGACCGATCGTATTCGCATCACGCCACCACCAGTTGTTGAGAGACTTCATCGTGTTCTTCATGTTGGTGGCTCCTTTCGTGATGCCGTGGCGCGGTCGCACCTAGTTGCTGTTGCGCTGCACTATAGCACAGCGAAGTGTGTGCGGGGAAATCTTTTTTAAAAAGATTTCAGGCGGGTTTCCCGTCGGTCAAAAAGGCGGGTTAAGTGGGCGTGGTGACTCATGTGCCCCGCCCGCTCAGCTAAGACGTTACTCCTTATTGCGACGGTAGAGGAAGTAACCGCCCGCGGAGATGACGGCAACGCCAGCGATGGCGAATGCAGCCACCATGCGGCCATCAAAACGATCGCCAGTGGTGGGCAGGCCGCCCTTGGTGTTCGTCTTGTTGGTGGTTACCGTGGTCGTGGTGTCCGACTTGCCGGGCTTCTCGGGCTTGGTGGTGGGCTGCTCGGGCTTAGCGGGCTGTTCGGGCTTAGCGGGCTGCTCGGGGGTACCGGGCTGTTCGGGAGTTCCGGGCTGATCCGGGGTCACCGGGTCGGTGGCAAGAGTGTCCTTGGCATAGGTGATGGACACCTTGAGGCCGTTGGTCTCAGTGTTCAGGTCGCTCGGGGTGAAGGGCGTGCTGAAATCCTCAGCCTTCAGATAAGCGCGCATCTCCTGGAGAAGGGCCTTGCACTTGACGTAGGTGTTCTCAGTGGCAGCCTTGCCGGCCTTGTTTGCCAGGGCGGTGCGGCCCTCAGTGGTGGTCTCGGCCTGCATAGCAGCATCGACCTCAAGGTTCTGCTCGATGAGCTCGTTCTGGAGAGCGTCGAGGTAGGCGCGAACGCCGGTGCCGAGCTGCTCGCGGTGCTCGTAGCAGAGGGAACTAATGTCCATGAGGACGTAGTTGATGGAGTTCTCGGGCTCCTCGTTGTTCACGATGTCCGTCTCTTCGCAGTGATCGTAGGAGACATCCTGATTGCTGAAGTAGGGGCTGACCTCGGTGAGCAGTGCAGAGTACAGAGGAATAGCGACGGAGTAGGCGGCGCGGGAGAGCATCTCCCACTGAATGGTCGCGATCTCGGGGTCCATGCCCTGACGGATCTGGAAGAGGTTGGTCTCGGTGCTTCTTTCGGTGCCGATGGCGTAGACACCGTCGGTGTTGGCGTTGAGGCCGGGGACATTTTCGCCGCGGTTGCCAAATGCACGGATCATCTCAAAGGTGTTCCAGTCGGACTTGCCGGGCTTGAAGAACAGGGGCTGGATCTCGCTGACCATGGCTCCGATTTGGTCGGGGCCTTTTTCCGGTTTAACCGTGACGATGTCGTAATCCGCACCCTTGGTCAACGGGGCCATGAAGTAATCGCGGCCCTGGACATAGCGAGTCCACTGATGAACGCCGGAATCGGCGACGCTTTTGCCATAGGTCTTGGCAACGTCGAACTTGCCGTCGGTGTACTCGGCGAAGCCATTTTTCTCGGGCATGGTCTGGATGCCCTCGGAGTGGAGGCAGTTCTCGGCGTCATCAAGATTGACATCGTAATTGAGTCCGCCGATGTTGGGGTTGAGTGAGGCGACGTCATCGGCGAGCTTCATGGCGATCCACTGGTGGCCGGAAAGTGCGGCAAACAGCCAAGTCTCGTTGCTGTCGGCGATGATAATCTGATCGTTGCCGTTGGCGCCCTGCTCGTCGATGATCTTGCCGAGGAGTTCGACACCCTCACGTGCTTTGGCACTTTCGCCTAAGATAACGCTGCCGTAGCTATACTCGCCAATGCCAGTGTCGGTCAGGGGGTCTGCCTTGGCGGCTTTATCGTTCATGTTGGTGGTCAGCGTTGCGGAGCAGGACACGCCCTTCTCGTTGATGCCTGCCTCAGAGTAGGCATCATAGCGCCCGTGCCACTGCGAAGGATGATCGCGCACGTAGCTATAACGATATGTAGTCTTGGTCGACCTGTATGAGAAGTCGGACTCGTCTGAGCCGTAGGTATACCCGGGGGCATGCGACGGCTCAATGCCAAAGTGCTTGAGGTAGCGCGGGCCAAAGTCCTCGGCGCGACCATAATATGTGTTGCCGTCGGCTGTTAGGTTTTTGCCCATGTACATCTGCGTGCAGGCGAGCGCAGATGTCGGCATGGACATGATGGTCGCAGCTCCAAAGGCGAGGCCTATGCCTAGCTTCTTGAGCGCGTTGACGGGGCGAGTTTTCCTCATTTTCCCTCCCAGCGTGCGAAAGCCCTCTGTTGCCAGAGGGCTTCAGCCAATAAAGACACCTCATTAGCGTAACGAACTGGAAACAATATTCATCTATGAAAGAAACTTACTCGATAAGCGTGATGAAATATGCGATGAACGGTTAATCGTACTCAGTTTGCAGCTTTACTTTAATAAAGACGCCCTGTAATTACTGTAGCCGAATAAAGTAGCTGGGAATGCCCGAAATGAAAATCCCCCGCTGTTTGACGAATGCATAAACAGTGGGAGAGTCGATAACTGGATGAATATCATACCAATGTGGATTTACTTCTTTCGGCGGTGAATCACGTTGATGGCGTAACCGACGAGCATGGCCAAGACGATGACAATAAAGCCGATCAGGGGATTGTCGTTCATAGGGTCCTCCTATTTTCCGAGCGGGGAGAATTCGTCGACGATGAGGTCGAGGCATTGCGGAAGCGCGCGGGCTCCAAAGACGCCCGAATTGCTGGAGATAATCTCGCCATCGAACTGCATGCCCAGCGACGGGGTGCAGGTGATCTTGGCTTCCTTGGTCTGGATGATCTTGAACTGTGGGCGCCCGAGTACCTTGCCGGCGGGGTCAAGCGCAGCGGTGATCACGGTAGGCAGCAGCTGCACGGTGCGCACGGGTTCGATGACCGCAATGTCGACCATGCCGTCGTTCATGCGGCAGTTGGGGAACAGGTTGATGTCGTTTTGGATGACCGAGGTGTTGCCGGCCATGCAGCAGATGCCATCGAGCTCCTCGACAATGCCGTCATGCTCGATGGTAAAGTGCGCCACCGTGGGGTTGGGCGTGGCGAGCGCGGAGAGGAAGTAGGCGATCTCGCCGATGTCGTTTTTGGTAGGGGCGGCCTTCATCATGATCTCGGCGTCGAAGCCCGAGCCGGCGATGATGATAAAGCCGTGGCGCCTTTCGTTGCCGTTCTCGTCGAGCCAAAAGAGCTCGCCCATGTCCACTTTGACCGTGCGACCGGCACGGCAGGCCTTGGCAAGTGCCGCTGCCTCGGGGGCATTACCGATGTTGTTAAAGAACAGGCAGGCTGTGCCGGAGGGGAAGACGAGCGTGGGGACGCCGCATCCGCGCATTTGGTCGAGTACGTTGGAGACGGTGCCGTCGCCGCCCGAAATCACCACGCGATCAAACTCGCGCACGTCTGCCACGGCGTCTTCGGGTTCCATGCCATCGCCGATAAAACGCATCACGACCTCGTCGCCGCCCTGCGCGAGGGCGTGCGTGAATGCGTAGATTTCATCTGAGCTGGGGCCCGATGCCGGGTTGTGGATGATAAGGCAGCGCATACTTACGTTCCCGTTCTGTGACTAACCGAGTATAGTTGTAAGGCAATGCCGATATCCTACCCGTGTTTTTCGGGCCTAACCTTATTCGATGGGTTGATATGTACATTTCCACACATCAGGCTCTACTCGACTTTTGCCAGCGCGCCCGTGAGTTTGACGCGATTGCCGTCGATACCGAGTTTTTGCGCGAGCGCACGTTCCATCCGCGCCTGTGTTTGGTTCAGATTGCCACCCCTGCCGAAAGCGTTGCGGTCGACCCTCTGGTGATCGACGACCTGTCGCCGCTGGCCGAGCTTATGGCCGACGAGAGCGTGATCAAAGTCTTCCACGCCTGCTCGCAGGATATGGAGGTTATGCTCCATACCGTGGGCGTGCTGCCGCGTCCGATTTTTGACACGCAGGTGGCCGCCGCCTTTTTGGGCGAACGCCAGCAGATTTCCTACGGCGCGCTCGTGCAGACGTTTTGCGGCGTCTCGCTGCCCAAGACCGAGTCGCTGACCGACTGGTCGCGTCGCCCGCTGACCGACAAACAGATCGAGTACGCGATCGATGACGTCAAGTACCTGATCGTCGCCTATACCGAGATGATGAGCCGCCTGCGCGAGCTGGGCCGCGTGGACTGGGTGCTCGACGAGCTGCGCCCGCTGGCTGACGAGTCGCACTATCGCGCCGATCGCCACGAGGCGTTCCGTAAGGTCAAACGCATCAATTCGTGCAGCCGTCACCAGTTGGGCATCGCGCGCGAGCTCGCCGCCTGGCGCGAGGACCGCGCCGAGCGCCGCAACATCCCGCGCAAGTGGGTCATGTCCGACGATACGCTGCTGGCGCTCGTTAAGCGCAATCCCGTGCGCGTTGAGGAGTTCCGTAGCATTCGCGGTACCGACCAGTTGGGGGAGCGCGACGTGGACGGCGCGCTCATGGCCATCAAGCGCGGTGCGAGCTGCCCGCACGATCGCCTGCCGCTCATGGTGCGCGGGCATCGCCAGATCTCTCCGGAGCTGGAGAGCGTGACGGATCTCATGTACGCGCTCATCCGCCTGGTTGCCGAGCGCTCGGGGGTGGCGACCTCGGTCATTGCCTCGCGCGATGACCTGGCCGATTACATCGAGCATCCTGAGCAAAGCCCCCTGCGCGAAGGCTGGCGTTTTGAGCTTGTGGGTTCGCGCCTGGACGATCTGCTTTCCGGCAATATGGGGCTCACCGTGAAGGACGGAAAGATTGAGTTGTTATAGTTATATAGTTACGCGGTTTTACCAAACCGCGTAACAGCTCGACGCTGCAAACGGCCGAGAGCGGCAATCTGACGTTCAATCGTCGCTCGCGTACCAAAGTACGCGACGCTTCTCTTTCACGTCACCTTGCTCGCTCTCGACCGTTTTCGCTGACATTGCCAAAACATCGATGTTGATTTGCTGGTCAGTCGAGTGGGTAGAATGCCTCCAACGTGTAACTCGATTCGGAGGAATTCGCATGCCTTATTACTATGGATACGGCTTTGGTATCGACCCGCTGTACCTGCTGGTTGTTCTTGTCTGCACGGTGCTTGGCCTTGCCGCGCAGAGCTATATCAATTCGACGTACAAGACGTGGTCCAAGGTTCGCTCGGACGGCGACACGGGCGCCAGGGTCGCTCGCCGCATGCTCGACGCCAACGGCTGCAATGCCGTGGGTATCAAGGGTGTCGCCGGTGAGCTCACTGACCATTACAACCCGCAGGACAACAACCTGTATCTGTCGGATTCCAACCGTTCGGGCGGCTCGGTCGCAAGCGTTGCTGTCGCTTGTCACGAGGCAGGCCATGCCGCGCAGCGTCAAAGCGGCTATGCCATGATGAAGGTACGTACCGCCCTCGTGCCGGTCGTCAACTTTACCCAGAACACCTGGACCATCGTGCTGCTCATGGGCCTGTTTATGAACATCGCGGGACTCACGACCCTCGCGCTGATCTTCTTCTCGTTTAGCGTGCTGTTCCAGCTCGTTACGCTGCCGGTCGAGATTGACGCCAGCCGCCGCGCCGTGGCGTATATCGAGCAGTCGGGCATGAGCTCCAAACAGGTCAACGGTGCCAAGAAGGTGCTGACGGCCGCCGCGCTTACCTATGTGGCTGCGGCGCTCACCTCGATTATTCAGCTGCTCTATCTTATGGCTCGCTACAACAGAAACTCCAACCGATAACAAATTGGGTCGCTGGGCGCCGCGGGGATTTGTGTCCCCGCGGCGCTGTACTATGTGTTGGACTTGAATTTGCGCAGGGCCGGAGCCCTTGTGCACGATGACGAAAGGAGGCTGCGTGGCAGGCTGGAATCTAACCGGCAATGCCGTTTCCGCCGAGTTCGACGGTTCGGACGAGCAAGAGCGTAAAGAGCTCAGCGTGAGCCAGGCGGTAGAGATCGCCGCCGGTGCGCTCGATGCCATTCCGCAGCTGAGCGTTCTGGGCGAGGTCACGGGTTTTCGTGGCCCAAACGCCCGAAGCGGCCACTGCTATTTCCAGATCAAGGACGATTCGGCCGCCGTTGACTGCATCATCTGGAAGGGCGCCTACCTTAAGCGCACCTTCGACTTGCGCGACGGCATGCAGGTAAGCTTTAAGGGCAGCTTCAATCTCTATAAGGCCACGGGCCGCATGAGCTTTGTCGCTCGCTCGTTTTCGCTGGCGGGGGAGGGTCTGCTGCGTCAACAAGTGGCGCAACTGGCCGAAAAGCTACGCCGCGAGGGCCTGATGGACGAAGCGCGCAAGCGCCGCATCCCGGTGTTTTGCTCGCGCGTGGCGGTCGTCACCTCGCTTTCGGGTGCCGTAATCGACGACGTCAAGCGTACATTGCGTCGTCGCAACCCGCTCGTCGAGCTCGTTTGCGTGGGTGCCAAGGTTCAAGGCGAGGGTGCGCCGGCCGGGCTCATTGAGGGCTTGCGCCGCGCCGCTTCCATTACGCCGGCGCCCGACTGTATTTTGCTGGTGCGCGGCGGCGGTTCCTTTGAGGACCTCATGACCTTTAATGACGAGGAGCTTGCCCGCGCGGTGGCGGCTTGTCCTGTGCCCGTGGTGACCGGCATTGGCCATGAGCCCGATACCTCGATTTGCGACATGGTGAGCGACCGACGCGCCTCCACGCCCACGGCGGCGGCAGAATCGGTGGCGCCGGCTATGACGGAGTTGGCCGATGTGCTCGAGGCGCGCCATCAGCGTCTGGGTGCCGCGATGGCATCGATGATTGGGTCGGCCCAGGTCGACCTGGAGATGCTCGATCAGCGCGGTCGCCGTGCCTGGGATACCTATACGGCTCGCTTGGGTGATGCGCTCGATGCCGCTGCGTGTCGCCCGTGCCTCAACGACCCCACATTTATGGTCGAGCGTCGCGAATCGGAGCTTGCGCTGACTGCCGATCGCCTGTCGGGCGCCATAGTACGCTCGGTCGGGACATTCCGCTCCAACTTTGAGCGCTTGCCCGAGCGTCTGATTACAAGCACCTCGGGGCTCGATGGTAAGCGCCATGCGCTCACGCTTGCGAGTTCCCGCCTGGAGCATCATGGACGTTCGATGCTCAGCAAACCCGCGTCCGACCTGGGCAGAGCTGCCGCGTCGCTCGATGCCCTGTCGCCGCTCAAAGTGCTTGCTCGCGGCTATTCCATCGCGTACAGCGATGATGGTGTGGCTACGAGTGCCAAGACCTTTAAGCCTGGCGACGCCATTCGCGTGCGCATGGCAGACGGCAACGTGGCAGCAACGGTCGATACGGTCGAGTAGACCGCGTTTCGCAGTGATAGACCCTTAGGAAAGGAAACAGATATGGCAGAGAAGACCCCGGTCGAGCAGCTTACGTACAAGCAGGCCTCGCAGGAGCTGGAGCTCATCATCCGCAGCCTTGAGTCGGGCGATATGGAGCTCGAGGAGTCGCTCGAGAGCTACACCCGCGGCGTCGAGCTCCTCAAAAGCCTGCGCACCCGCCTGTCCGATGCCGAGCAGAAGGTCTCGGTGCTCCTTAAGGACGTCGACGGCAACGACGTGCTCGCCGACGGCGAGGCCGCCAACACCGATGATAACCTTTCGTTCTAAGCATCTCGACCAAATATAATTACCTTGGTCTGTGAGAAAGGAACCAACCATGTGCGATTGCATCTTCTGCAAAATTGCCAACCACGAGATCCCCTCGACCGTTGTCTACGAGAACGATCAGGTCATCGCCTTCGACGACCTCAACCCCCAGGCGCCGGTCCACACGCTCGTGATCCCCAAGAAGCACTACAGCGATATCGCCGACAACGTACCTGCCGAGACCATGGGCGCCATGGCTCACGCCATCCAAGAGGTCGCCAAGGCCAAGGGTCTGGAGGACGGTTTCCGCGTCATCTCCAACAAGGGTGTCAACGCCGGCCAGACCGTCATGCACTTCCACATGCACGTTCTCGGCGGCAAAAACTTGGGCGAGGACCTCATCTGAGGGCGCTTGGCCCGTCGACTTGGCTGCCTTTGGAGTAATCTATGCAGCTTTCTCAACTCGAATACCTTCAAGCGGTAGCGAACTATGGCGGCGTGCGCAAAGCAGCTCGCGCCGTTCATGTGAGTCCGCAGGCCGTTTCGTCGGCAATCAAAAAGTTGGAATCTGAGTATCAGATTGTTTTGCTCGACCGATCGGCGGGGGAGGCTGTTTTGTCTCCGGCGGGCAGAGAGCTCGCACGTCGCGCACGTATGATCCTGGCACAAGTCGACGATCTCAAAAAGTACGTTCAATCGAGGGGCGGCGGCGTTTCGCCCGATGGCCACTTTCGTCTTTACGCCCCCTGCCTTCATGGGCGGGGGCGCCTTTTTGCCGAAAGCTGGTATGACTCGTTTGAACGCTCGCACCCTCAGATTCACCTTGATGTGTGGCATCAGCCAACGGCTACATGCTTTGAATCACTTGTGCTTGGCATTTCGGATGCGGCTATCTCATTCGAGGAACCACGGGACAGCGTCCTTTCTTCAAAATATTTGGGTGAAAAGGAGCTCAAGGTTCTTTCATGCCCAGCGGGTCATCAATCTGTGGGCGCCATGACCATTCGCGAGTTACTGGGCGGCAGGCTCGCTGTTCCCATTAATTTGTCACCCTGTCTCAATGCAATCAATCAATGTCCCGAAGCCCAGCTCGTCAATTTTCGCTTCCGTGATGTTGAATACGGAAACAGGGCGCAGACTGAGTTTCTTCAAGCCGGGGGATTGATATTGAGTTTTTCTGGCTCTTCTCTCGCATCAGATGTATTGGAAGTGAGTGAGTGCTCCATTGAAGGATCGCGTGACGTAGCCTTGCCCATCTACTTTTGCTATCGACAAAATACCTGGACCGATCGACACCAGACGGTATTTCTTCACCTATTGCGTCATCTTGCTTCGTGAGATTAATTGGCTTCGAGACGTCAAGTGATTATTGACGCCTTGTAACACATAGCTGACAGCTTTGTCCTCATGCTTTTCCAAGATTCCGATTTAGATTGCTGACTCTGGGAGGGCGGAGCATGAAAAACCGTACGGTTTTGCTTTATATGACGTTCGTTTTTCTGTCGAACTTCAGCACCATCTTGTATTTTCTAACTGTCTACCTTGAGTTCGTCGGACTTTCGATGGTATCGATTTCTAGCATGATGATTGCATATCAAGTGAGCAAGTTCATCCTTGAAGTTCCCACTGGCTATATTGCTGATAGGTTTGGACGAAAGACAAGCGGTCTCGTTGGCGTCGTGGGAATGCTTGGATACTACGCCGCCCTGCTTCTCGTCCGTTCTCCCCTGCTTTTAATCGGTGCGTTCGCTCTCAAGGGTTTTGCCGTTGCGTGTGTGAGCGGATCCATCGAAGCGATTTACATTGACAGCGTCTCTCAGGACCAGCTCGTAAGACTTAATGTCGTTGAGCGATTTGTTTTCTATGCCTCTTATGCCATCTCCGCTTGCGTGGGCGGTTTCATTTCGTCTGTCGGTGCATATCTCATTGGTCTTTCGGCAGATATCATCGCAATGGTGTTGACGTTGCTTGTCGTTGTCTGCATTCCTGAGATGCGAAGAGGGGGCACTGCGACGACACTTGAACATGGGATTAGCCCGAAGATGATCGGTGCCGCTATTGCGGGTAATGGCATTCTTCGTTCAGCGTTCATCATGGACTGTTCTCAGGCATTTGCTTTTGTCGCCCTGGAAGACTTTTTCTCACTGCTGCTTGCGGGTCGCGGAATGAATGCCGTCGCTTCGGGTGTGACCATTGCGGTTCAGCTCCTTGCCTCGGCCTCCATGGGACTTATTGTGCCCTGTGCGATTGCTCATGTCGACAAGGGCCGCTTTGCGCGTATTTGCGGCATCGTGCGTCTTTTCCTGACAGCTCTGTTTTTGATTCCCTTAACTCCGGTTTATTTGCTGCCCGTGTTCTATGTGCTGCAGATGGTCGCTTACTCGTTATTTGCTCCAATTAAATACTCAATTTTTCAAAAAGCAGCCGATTCTTCGATGCGCTGTTCACTGATTTCGGTTCAAAGCCAGATGGTGGCGGTGGGCGCCATCCTTTTCTATCTGTTCAATGCTGTGTTGAGCAGCATCGCGGGCATTCGAGTCATATTGCTTGTCGCGCTCGGGATTTCTTCCCTTGTGTATATCCCCGCGCTATTTCGTCTTACAAGTCAAAGGACATGGGTATTTAGACACCGATAACTTATATATCAACGCAATAAACCCGAGCGCGAGGGCGTTTGGGTTTATTATTGAAGCGTATGTAACCTGGCGGCGCCACACCGCCTGTTAGTAGGGAGACACATGAACGTTCTGGTCGTCAACGCAGGATCTTCGACCCTTAAGTATCAGGTCATCGATACCAAGTCCCATAAGGTGTCCGCAAAGGGCTCCTGCGAGCGCGTCTGCTTTACCGGCGGCACTTTCACCCATGCTGCCAACGGCTCCAAGAAGGTGACCGAGAACATCGAGTTCCCCGACCACAAGGTCGCCATCGAGGTTGTCCTGAAGGACCTCGAGGCCAACGGCGTCAAGATCGAGGGTATCGGCCACCGTATCGTTCAGGGCGGTTGGTACTTTGGCGATTCCTCCCTCGTCGACGAGGATGTCCTCGCCAAGATCCGCGAGGTCGCTCCGCTCGCCCCGCTGCACAACAACCCCGAGGCCAACGTTATCGAGTACTGCCTGGAGCAGTATCCCGACCTGCCCAACGTCACGGTTTACGACACCGCTTTCCACTTCAACATGCCCGAGGTCGCCAAGACTTACGCCCTGCCCAAGGACGTCTGCGACAAGCTGCACATCCGTAAGTACGGCGCCCACGGCACCAGCTACCGTTACATCTCCAAGAAGGTCGCCGAGATGACCAACGGCGAGGCCCGCAAGGTCGTCGTGTGCCATATCGGCTCCGGCGCTTCCCTGTGCGCCATCGAGGACGGCAAGTGCATGGACACCACCATGGGCTTGACGCCGCTCGACGGCGTTATGATGGGCACCCGCTGCGGCTCCATCGACCCGGCTACCGTGTGCTACCTGCAGCGCGAGGGCGGCTACACCTTCGACGAGGTCGACGAGATGATGAACAAGAAGTCCGGCCTTTTGGCTGTGACCGGCGGCAAGACCAACGACTGCCGCAACGTCGAGGAGCTCGCCGCTGCCGGTGACCCCGAGGCCCAGCTCGCCTTCGATATGTTCGTCTACAAGATTGCCGCCAAGGCTGCCGAGATGGCCACCTCCATGTGCGGTATGGACACCCTGGTCTTCACTGCCGGCATCGGTGAGCACGCTCCTGCCGTCCGCGCCGGCGTGGCCGACCGCCTGGCCTTTATGGGCGTCAAGATGGATCATGCCCGCAACGCCCTGCGTGGTGACGGCGCTTGGTGCCTGTCAGCCAAGGATTCCAAGGTCAAGATTTTCGTCATCCCCACGGACGAGGAGTTCATGATCGCTTCCGACGTCGAGCGCATCGTCAACGGCAAGTAATTGATGCAAGGGGAGGGGACTGGATGGCCTTGTGCCGTTCAGCCCCCTTTTACGCTCTTTGGGCGAAGAGTTTAATAGATATTTATTGGATTCTGATAACTTCTTATTAAGTGTACGGCCACCTTATAGGTTTGCCGACCGTACTGTAATCACGAAGGAGTCTCATGAACGTACTTGTTGTCAACGCCGGCAGCTCGAGCCTTAAATATCAGCTTTTGGATACCGATACCCGCGAGGTTTTCGCCAAGGGCAACTGCGAACGTATCGGTTCGGACATGGGCATCTTTGGCCACTCCGAGAACGGTGGCGCCAAGCAAACCGAGGAGGTCCCCTTCCCGGACCACCGTTCGGCTATCGCACGTGTGCTCGAGGAGCTCGAGAAGACCGACTTTACGATCGATGGCATTGGGCATCGTATTGTTCAGGGTGGCTGGTACTTTGACGATTCCGCGGTCGTCGACGATGAGGTCATGGCTAAGATCCTCGAGGTGGCACCGCTTGCCCCGCTGCACAACTACGGCGAGGCGGCGGCAATCGAGTATTGTCGCGAGAAGTATCCGGAGCTGCCCAACGTGGCCGTCTTCGACACCTCGTTCCACATGACTATGCCCGAGGTCGCCTACACCTACGCCCTGCCCAAGGACGTGTGTGACAAGTATCACGTGCGCAAGTACGGCGCCCACGGCACAAGCCACCGCTATGAGTGGATGATGGCCAAGGAGATCCTGGGTTCGCGCTGCCACCGTCTGCTTTCGTGTCATCTGGGCAACGGCGCTTCACTCGCCGCCATTGAGGACGGTGTATGCCGCGATACCACGATGGGCCTCACGCCGCTCGACGGCCTGATGATGGGCACCCGTTGTGGTTCCATTGACCCGGCTACCGTGTGCTACCTGCAGCGCGAGGGCGGCTACAGCTACCAGGAAGTCGATGACATGATGAACAAGCAGTCTGGTCTGCTTGCCATCTCGGGCATCTCCAACGACGCCCGTGACATCCGCACGCGCGCCTCCGAGGGCGACGAGCGCTGCCTGCTCGCCTTCGATATGTTCGCCTACAAGGCCATGCAGCAGGCCGGCTCCATGATTGCCTCCATGGCGGGCGTGGACACCATTACCTTTACCGCCGGCATTGGCGAGAACGACTGGTCGATCCGCAAGGCTTTCTGCGACTGCTTCGAGTGGCTGGGCGTGCGCATCGACAACAACAAGAACCGCGAGGCCGTGGGTAACGGCCCGCAGGTCATCAGCGCCGCCGGCTCTTCCGTCACGGTCATGGTCATCCCCACCGACGAGGAATACATGATCGCCCACGACGTCGAGCGTTTGACCGCGAATAACTAGTGCGTTCGCTTGCGATTGAACGAAAGGCCTCCTGAGCAGCAGCTCAGGAGGCCTTTTTGCTAGCAGGCGGAAATTCCAGTCCCAAAGTGATCATCACCAGTAACGCCAGCGCTCCCAGCAACGACACCCATCCATTCAGATCCTCAGCCCCAGCTCGTAGCCAAGCCGCCGTCCACTCCAGATGCTCTGATTGCTACGTAGCAGTAGAAGGCCGTACGGCCTTCGGGCGAGTGCGTCCGCTACTCAGCCATCTGAGCCTGGACGGCGGTGATGGCTACGACACCCACGATGTCGTCGGCAGAGCAGCCGCGCGAAAGGTCATTGACCGGCTTGGCGATGCCCTGCAGGATGGGGCCGTAAGCGTCGGCGCCAGCGAAGCGCTGAACCAGCTTGTAGCCGATGTTGCCGGCCTCGAGGTCGGGGAACACGAGCACGTTGGCCTTGCCGGCAACGGAGGAGCCGGGAGCCTTGAGCTGGGCGACGGTGGGGACGATAGCGGCATCGAGCTGCAGGTCGCCGTCGATGGCGAGCTCGGGTGCCTTCTCCTTGCAGAACTTCACGGCCTCCTGGACCTTCTTGGCGACCTCGCCACCGGCGGAGCCCATGGTGGAGTAGGAGAGCATGGCCACGTGCGGCTCAACATTGCCCATGAAGGTGGACCAGGAGTGAGCGGAGGCGATGGCGATCTCGGAGAGCTCGTCGGAGGACGGGTTGATGTTGAGGCCGCAGTCGGCGAAGATCAGCGTGCCGTCGGTGCCGAACTGCGGGGTGTCGGTGCACATCACGAAGAAGGCCGAGACCAGCTTGGTGCCCGGGGCGGTCTTGAGGATCTGAAGCGCGGGGCGCAGGGTGTCGGCGGTGGAGTGGCAGGCGCCGGAGACCAGGCCGTCGGCGTCGCCCATCTTGACCATCATGGTGCCAAAGTAAGTGGCGTCCATCACCTGGGCGCGAGCCTGCTCGATGGTAACGCCCTTCTTGGCGCGGAGCTCGGCAAACTTCTGTGCGTACTCCTCGTGCTTCTCGGCATTGCGCGGGTCGATGACGGTGGCGCCGGGAACGTTGATCTCGTTGGGATCGCCCAGGATGACGATGTTGGCCAGGCCTTCCTCGATGATCTTGTTGGCCGCGACGATGGTGCGCGGATCCTCGCCCTCGGGCAGGACGATGGTCTTAAGGTCGGCCTTGGCGGCAGACTTCATACGGTTTAGGAAATCGCTCATGTTACTCCTTGCAAGCGTTTCGCTAAGCTCCAGGCGCCCGGCTGTTCACGAATAAACCCGCTGCTAGCGGGTTTACCTTTCAATTATGTACGCCGCGGTGCTTGAGCTTTCCTTGTGTGGCAAGCTCATTATAGGACGCATTAGCGCTATAATCGCTCTGATAAATATGTCTCGAAGAATGTTCGAGAAAAGCCCAGCTAACGAGCCCGTGGCTTTTGACAAGGAGTATCGATGCAGATTACCTCAGGCCTGCCTGAAGGCTTTAACGCCGGCGCGTACGACATGATTGTCGTCGGTGCTGGATATGCCGGTGCCGTTTGCGCCCGCCGTCTTGCCGAGACCATCGGCTATCGTGTTGCCGTTTTGGAGCGTCGTAGCCACATTGCGGGCAATGCCTATGACTGCACTGACGAGGCCGGAATCCTGATCCACGAGTACGGTCCGCATATCTATCACACCTTTAACGAGCGCGTGCACAATTTCCTGTCGCGCTTTACCAAGTGGACGGATTATCAGCACAAGGTGCTCGCCAACATCAACGGTACCCTTATGCCCGTGCCCTTCAACCATGCGAGTCTCAAGCTCGCCTTTGGTGATGAGCGCGGCGAGGAGCTGTATCAGAAGCTCGTGGAGACCTTTGGCAAGGATGTCAAGGTGCCCATTATGGAGCTGCGTAAGAAGAACGACCCCGACTTGGCCGAGGTCGCCGATTACGTCTACGAGAACGTCTTTTTGCATTACACCATGAAGCAGTGGGGCCAGACGCCCGACCAGATCGATCCCTCGATCACCGGTCGCGTTCCCGTCTTTGTGGGCGACGATGACCGCTATTTCCCGCAGGCTCCCTTCCAGGGTATGCCGCAGGACGGCTACACGGCGCTGTTCGAGCATATGCTCGACCACGACCTGATCGACGTGTTCTGCGACGTGGACGCCCGCGATCTCTTTGAGATCGACGAGACCACCGTCAAGATCGACGGCAAGGTCTATGGTGGCGAGATCGTCTATACCGGTCCGCTCGACGAGCTGTTCAACCTCGACCTGGGCGCGCTGCCGTACCGCACGCTCGATATGAAGTTCGAGACGCTCGATATGGATCAGTTCCAGCCCGTGGGCACCGTCAACTACACCACGAGCGAGGACTATACGCGCATTACCGAGTTCAAGAACATGACTGGTCAGGTCCTGCCCGGCAAGACCACCATCATGAAGGAGTACTCCAAGGCCTATACGCCCGGCTCGGGCGAGACGCCGTATTACGCCATTCTTGAGCCCGAGAACCGTGAGCTCTATGAGCGCTATCTTGAGCGCGTCCAGAACCTGACAAACTTCCACCCGGTGGGTCGTCTGGCCGAGTATCGTTACTACGATATGGATGCCGTGACCAATTCCGCCCTCGATCTTTCGGATGAGATTATCGCCTGCCATGCATAAAGTCATAACATTCGGTATTCCCTCGTATAACGCCGCCAAGGACATGGACCATTGCATCACCTCCATCTTGGAGGGGAGCAATTATGCCACCGATATCGAGATTATCGTGGTGGACGACGGCTCCAAGGATGAGACGGCCGCCAAGGCCGACGAGTGGGAGGCCCGTTATCCTGGAATCATCCGCGCGGTGCACCAGGAGAATGGCGGCCACGGTATTGCCGTCCTTTCGGGTCTGCGCGAGGCGCAGGGCACCTACTACAAGGTTGTCGACTCGGACGACTGGCTTGATGGCGCTGCCCTTTCGACCATGCTGTCGATTCTGCGCGGCTTTGAAGAGCGCGACCAGCGCGTTGACCTGTTTATCTCGAACTACGTGTACGAGAAGGTTTACGAGGGTACGCATACGGCCATTGGTTACAAGTTTGCCCTGCCTCGAAAAAAGATCTTTACCTGGGACCAGATCGGCCATTTCCGCCTGGACCAGAATCTGCTCATGCACAGCCTGTGCTATCGCACGGACGTGCTGCGCGAGTCCAACCTTCCCATGCCGCCGCACACGTTCTATGTGGACAACATCTACGCCTACGTGCCGCTGCCGCGTTGCAAGACCATGTACTACGCCGACATCGACCTCTATCGCTACTTTATCGGTCGCGAGGGCCAGAGTGTCAACGAGGCCACGATGGTCAAGCGTCTGGACCAGCAGTTCCGTGTTACGCGTATCATGATGGAGTCGTACCACCTGTACAGCGATGTCGAGTCGTCGCGTCTGCGTTCGTACATGATGGGTTATTTCACCATGATGATGGCGATCTGCTCGGTGCTTACTAAGCTTTCCGAGGAAGATTGCGCCGACGAGCGCCTGAAGACGCTGTGGACGGACCTGAAGGCCTACGATGAGCGCATGTATCGTCGTGCACGTTACGGTGTGGTCGGCTTCTTCACTAACCTCCGCGGTCGCGCCGGAGACAAAACCACACTCGGCCTATACCGTCTTGCCTCAAAGATCTTCAAATTCAACTAGCTGCTGAGTAATCGCTGCTGATAGGTTGACTGGGCCCCTTGGCCTTTAGTTTGATACTGCGAACAGTCCTGCTCGCACGGAAAGCACATTAAGTGCTTTCCGGCTCGTGCGGAACTTGTAGCAAACTAAAGGCCAAGGGGCCT
>CAUAWV010000037.1 GCA_958433005.1 uncultured Collinsella sp.
ACCTTCTGGTCGCGCCCTTGAAGTTGAACGTCAGATTGTCCAAATGCGGCCCGCGTAACTAAACCCGCTCCGCGATCTCGTGGATGAGGTAGTCGGTCTTTTCCCAGCCCAGGCACGGGTCGGTGATCGACTTACCAAAGACACCGCCATCGACCGGCTGGTTGCCGTCCTCAAGGTAAGACTCGATCATAAAGCCCTTGACCAGCTTGGAGATGGACTCGTTGCGGCGGCAGCTGTCGAGCACCTCCTTGCAAATGCGGTACTGCTCCAGCGGGCGCTTGCCCGAGTTGTCGTGGTTGCAGTCGATGACCGCCGCCGGGTTGGCGTAACCGGCATGCTCGGTGTAGCGCTCGGCCAGGCGCTCCAGGTGCTCGTAGTGGTAATTGGGGTAGGTGCGACCGTCGAGACCGATGTAGCCACGCATAACGGCGTGCGCGAGCGGGTTGCCGTCGCACTCGACCTCCCAGTTGCGGAAGATAAAGCTCTGATGTGCCTGGGCGGCGTAGATGGAGTTGAGCATAACGGTGGTGGAACCGGCGGTGGGGTTTTTCATGCCCACAGGCACCGAAATGCCGCTCGACACCAGACGATGCTCCTGGTTCTCGACCGAGCGCGCGCCCACGGCGACGTAGCTCAGCAGGTCGACGAGGTACTGGTAGTTGGACGGGTAGAGCATCTCGTCGGCGGTAAAGAAGCCAGTCTCCTCGATGACGCGCAGGTGCATGTGGCGGATGGCCTTAACGCCTTCAAGCAGGTCATCGGGCGCCTCGGGGTCGGGGTTGTGCAGCAGCCCCTTGTAGCCGGTGCCCTTGGTGCGCGGCTTGTTGGTGTAGACACGCGGAATGATGATGAGCTTGTCCTTGACCTCTTCGGCGACCTTGGCCAGTCGGTTCATGTACTCAAGCACCGAGTCCTCGCGGTCGGCAGAGCACGGGCCGATGATGAGCACCTTGCGTGCGTCCTCGCCGGTAAAGACCTTGGCGACCTCGGCGTCGAATGCCTGCTTTTTGGCGGTAAGCTCGGCGGAAAGCGGCATTTCCTCGCGGATCTCCATGGGGATCGGCAGCCTGCGCTTGAATTCCATGGCCATATGGGGCCTCCTTTATCAATTAACGGCAACAATTGGCGAATTCTCGAATGCTCGGCATTATCCGCTGTCGCACGCTAAAGTGCAAGTGAAACCTGCCGAAAAGGGACAGGTTTATTTTGGTCGGTTTTATCTGGGGAAATGTCGGCGCTCGCCGGAAGGGGAGGGCCAACGTACGGCACGCTGGAGCAAGTTGGATCTTCTGCGGCATACCCTGTGGACAAAAAATGGCAAATATGAGTACTGTTGCTAGCGTAGTATCATATCGATCTTACAAGATAATAGACACAACAGTAAATATGTTCATTAACGTTGGCACACAGAAGCATGCTACCGGGCATTTTGATCAATTTGAAGGCATATCTAGGCCGCAATGAGGTCGTTTGGGGCAGTTTTGGCTGTTACTAAAAAGGTGACAGTACTCATATTTGCCATTTTTTGTCCACGGGGCCTTGAGGGAGGGCGTCAATCAGGTCCCAGGGGAGGCGGTTCGAGGGCCGCAGAACAAAAAACGGGGGCGCAGGCTGTCCTGCGCCCCCGTTCTCGGGCGTTATTCGTTCCCTGCGGCAGAATTTACGCCGCTTCGTCGAACTGCGAATTGTACAGGTCGGCGTAGAAGCCGCCTTGGGCGAGCAGCTCGTCGTGCGTGCCCTTCTCGACGATGTCGCCGTCGCGAATCACCAAGATCACGTCGGCGTTGCGGATCGTGGACAGGCGATGCGCGATGACAAAGCTCGTGCGGCCCTGCATCAGCGCATCCATGGCGCGTTGAATAAGCTCCTCGGTACGGGTATCGACGTTGGAAGTCGCCTCGTCCAAAATCAGCGCCGGACGGTCGGCCAAAATGGCGCGGGCGATGGTCACGAGTTGGCGCTGGCCCTGTGAGAGGTTGGTGCCCTCCTCATTGATCATAAAGTCGTAGCCGCCGGCGAGCGTATGGATAAAGTGGTCGCAGCGTGCGGCGCGTGCGGCGGCCTCGACCTCGGCGTCGGTCGCATCGGGGCGTCCGTAGCGGATGTTCTCGCGGATGGTGCCGTTAAACAGCCAGGTGTCCTGCAGCACCATGGCAAACTCACCGCGCAGCGCCGCGCGGTCCCAGTCGCGCACGTCGACGCCTTCGACGCGCAGCGAACCGCCGTCCACGTCGTAAAAGCGCTGCAGCAGCTTAATGAGCGTGGTCTTGCCGGCGCCGGTGGGGCCGACGATGGCAATGGTTTGGCCGGGCTGCGCCTCGCAGCTAAAGTCGTGGATGATGGTCTTGTCGGGCGTGTAGCCAAACTTGACGTGGTCGAACTCAACGTGGCCGGGGCGCTTCTCGGGAATCTGGGCGTCGGCCTTCTGCTCCTCCTCGGGCGCGGCGAGGAACTCAAAGACGCGCTCGGTGGCAGCGGCCATCGACTGCATCGTGTTGCTCACGTTGCCCAGCTGCTGCACCGGCTGCGTAAAGTTGCGAACGTACTGGATAAAGCTCTGAATGTCGCCGGGCGTGGCATTGCCGGTCAGCGCGAGCTGCGCGCCTACCACGACGACGCCCACGTAGCCCATGTTGCCCACCAGGCTCATAAGCGGCATCATCAGGCCCGACAGGAACTGCGAGCGCCAGCCACTAATAAAGAGGCGGTCGTTCTCCCTGTCGAACTCCTCGATCGAGGCCTCGGCGCGGTCGAACACCTGAATAACGTTCTGGCCGGCAAAGTCCTCCTCGATAATGCCGTTGACGGTGCCCAGGACCTGTTGCTGCTCGCGGAAGTACGGCTGCGAGAAGTGAATCATCACGGCCATGATCACGGCGGCGACGGGCAGCGTGACCACGACGACGCCGGTGAGCGGCAGGCTGATCGAAAGCATCATGACGAGCACGCCGATAATCTGCGTCACCGACGTGATGAGCTGCGTCACGCTCTGGTTGAGTGACTGACCCAGCGTATCGACGTCGTTGGTGATGCGGCTGAGCACGTCGCCCTTGCTGTGGCCGTTGAAGTAGCTCATCGGCACAACGGCAATCTTGGCGGCGATCTCCTTGCGCATGCGGTAGCAAATCTTTTGCGTGACGCCGGTCATAAGCCAGCCTTGGATGAGGCTGCAGACAGAGCTTGCCAGATACAGACAGAGCAAAAAGCCGAGCGTCTTGGCGATCCAGGCAAAGTCGACATCGCCGGTACCGTTGACCTTGGAGACCAGGCCTTCGAACAGTTTGGTCGTAACCTGGCCGAGCACCTTGGGTCCCACAATGTTAAAGATGACCGAGCACACGGCAAAGGCGACGGCGGCAAACACGGCAATCTTGTGCTGGCCGATATAGCCGAGTAGCTGCCTCATGGTGCCCTTAAAGTCCTTGGCCTTTTCGCCGCGGCCCATGCCACCCATGCGGCCCATGGGACCGCGCCGGCGGGTGGGCTTAGGAATCTGAGTCTTGGTCTCGTCTGCCATTAGCGCTCGCCTCCTTCCATGACGGCTTCAATCTCTTCTTGGGTAAGCCCCAACTCCTCGGCGGAAAGCTGCGACTGTGCGATCTCCAGGTACGCCGGGCAGTTGTGCAGCAGCTCCTCGTGCGTACCGGTGCCCACCACGTGGCCGTCGTCGAGCACGATAATCTGGTCGGCGTGCATGATGGTCGCGATGCGCTGGGCCACGACCACGAGCGCGGCGTCGGTAACGTTTTTGGCAAGCTCCTCGCGCAAGCGAGCATCGGTCTTGTAGTCGAGGGCGCTAAACGAGTCATCGAACACCACGACTTCGGGTTTCTTGGCCAGGGCGCGGGCGATGGCCAGACGCTGGCGCTGACCGCCCGAGACATTGGAGCCGCCCTGGCTGATGGGGGAGTCGTAGCCGCCCTCGCGCTCGGCGATAAAGTCCTCGGCCTGGGCGATGCGTGCCGCCTGGCGCATGTCATCATCGCTCACCATGTCGCCGGCAAACTTGAGGTTGCTCTCGACGGTGCCCGAGAACAGGCGTCCCTGCTGCGGGATATAGCCAATGCGGCGGCGCAGCTCAGAAAGGGTCATATCGCGCACGTCGATGCCGTCGAGCGAAATACTGCCGCCCGTGACGTCGTACAGGCGCGGAATCAACTGCACAAGCGTGGACTTGCCCGAGCCCGTGGAGCCAATGACGCCGAGCATCTGGCCGGCGTGCGTGGTGAAGTTCACGCCGCTGATGACATCGGCGCGGGCATCGGGATACTGGAAGCTCACGTCGTGGAAGGCGAGCTCACCGCGCGGCGCGCTGGCCGCGGGCAGTTTGGGCGAGGCGGGATCGTTGATGCTCGTGGGACAGGTGATGACCTCTTCCACGCGCTCGGCTGCGACCTCGGCACGGGGCAGGATAACCGAAACCATGGTGAGGATCATAAACGCCATGACGATCTGCATGGTATAGGAGATAAACGCCATCATGTTGCCGACCTGCATCACGCCGTCCGAGACGCCCTGCGCGCCAAACCAGACGATAAGCACGGTGATGCAGTTCATGACGAGCATCATGAGCGGCATCATAAAACTCATGGCGCGGTTGGTGTAGAGCTGCGTGGTCATCAGGTCGAGTGATGCCTTGTCAAAACGCTCGAGCTCATGCTCCTCGCGGTTGAACGAGCGGATGGGCATAAGACCGTCGAGCAGCTCGCGGGCGGTGAGGTTCACGCGGTCCACAAAGCTCTGCATCTTTTTGAACTTTGGCATGGTGAGGCCCATGAGCACGCCGACGACGGCCGAGACCGCGATGATGGCCACGGCGATGGTCCACTCCAGGCCGGTGTGGTTGGCCAGGACGCGCATGACGGCGACGACGCCCATGACGGGGGCCATCAGGCACATGCGGATAAACAGGGTCGCGGCCATCTGAATCTGCTGAATGTCGTTGGTGCAGCGGGTGATGAGCGAGGCCTGGCTAAACTTGCCCACCTCGGCCGGCGAGAAGTGCATAACCTTGTTGAAGGTCTCGCGGCGCAGGTCGCGGGCGATGGAGCAGGCGGTGCGCGAAGCCACGGCACCGGTCAGGATGGTGGCGACCAGCGACACCAGACACAGACCAAACATCGTGGTCGCCATGCGGCCCAGGTAGGCGTTCTGCACGTCGGCGGGGTCGATACCCTGCGCCTTGTACTCGTCCTGCACATAGCTCACGGCGCGTTGGGTCACGATGGAGCCCGACATGGAGCCCATTTTGTCCGCCATACCGTTGGCGCCCTCGACGAGCTTGCCCTGGTCGATTAGGCCGCCTTCAACGCCTAGACGCAGGCTCTTCATGGTGATCTTGCCGTCGTCGGCATCAATCTGCTTTTGCATATTCTGCGCCGCTGCGGCCTTTTGCCGCATCTCGGCGAGCTGGTCGGGCGTCATCGCTGCCATTTGCTCGGGCGTGGGCATGGCTTGGGCGTCGCTGTTGCCTTTCTCGCTGGACGCGCCCATCATGTCGCCCATGGAGCTGGCGTCGATGCCTTGGTTGAGCGAAAGGACGACGGTCTCGGGCAGGCTCATGATATCGGCAATCTTGCCGCCGTCGGCGCGCTCATCCTCGGTTCCCCTGTACGTGCGAATGCTGTTTTTGTCTGCCTTGCCAAACGCAGCTTCTACTGTCTTGGCGTCCTTGGCGCTCATAAAGAGTTCGAGGTCGTCGAGCGATTCGGCGCGAATGGTGTCGGGCACGGGCGAGGCGATGCCGCCTTGCTGCACGCCCACGTCGACGATGTCGCTCATATAGGTAGGCAGCGCCAGATCGGCGTTGCAGCTGATTACGATAAGTACGATAGCTGCGAACAGTGATGGGACATGCTTTTTAAAGAGCTTGAGAATCCTCACTCGGCATCTCTCCTTTCTTGATTGCAGTCGATAATATCGTTGAGACGCCTTAGAAGGCGCACCATCTCTTGGGTATCTGTTTCGCCGAGCTGCTCGAGGAAGGCCGCGGTGCGCTCCTCGAATTCCCGACGTTTGATTTCGAGATTCTGGAATCCCTTGTCGGTCATCGTGACGTGTACACGACGACGGTCGGTCTTTGAGTGCTCGCGCTCGACCCAGCCCTTGGCTTCGAGAGTGCGTAAGATATTGGCGATGCGGGCACTCGAGACCCAGGCGCGATTTGCGAGTTCGCTCGGCGTGAGCGAACCGCCAGCGAGCATGAGGGCGCGCATGACAGCCATCTCGCCGCCGAGAGCTTTGTCCGCAGAGCGTGAAATGCGATGATACATGCTGCCAAACTCAGTTAAGAGCTGACGTCCAAGCTCATGGAAATCGGTATCTTCCACCGAAAACCCCTAACACTAGAAACTACTTTCGGTGAAAGATGATACCCGCATATTCGGGCCTCATGCAGTGGGCAATATAAAGAGCGCATAAAGAGTTAAAAAATTCAATTGCTGAAGCGTTTCAAAGAACTACTATGCCCGCGGTTAGGCGGGGGGTTGTCACCACCATGACGACTGGGACTCATTTATCGCCACGTGCGATGCTCCAACTTCCCGCAAGGAGACACCTGAATCAAGGGGGTTGGAGTCATGGCATTTGACTTCACGGGCAAGACCGCGATTGTCACGGGCGGCACTCAGGGCATTGGCCTCGAGATCGCCAAGGGCATCGTCACGGGCGGCGGACATGTCGCGCTCATCGCAAGGAACGCTGCTAAGGGCGAGGCCGCGGTGGCCGAGCTTGGCGAGGGCAACAAGTTCTATCAGCTCGATGTCGCCGATGCACCCAAGGCGCGCGAGACCGTCGAGCAGATTTTTACGGACCTGCCGCAAACCAACATCCTGATCAACTGCGCTGGCGTCATCAGCACCAAGAAGTTCGACGAGATCGATGACACCGAGTGGCGTCGCACCATCGACATCAACCTCAACGGTACCTTTACCATGATGAACGCCGTGTACCCGCACTTTAAGGCGGCCCATGCCGGCACTATCGTCAACGTGAGTTCCGTTGCGGGCAAGATCGGTGGCGGCCTGCTCGGCACCGCCGCCTACGCCAGCTCCAAGGCCGGTGTTAACGGTCTAACCAAGGCAGTCGCCAAGGAAGGCGGCAAGTTTGGCGTCCGCTGCAACGCCGTGTGCCCGTCGCTCACGTTGACCGATATGACCTCGATTCTCTCTGACGAGAACTCTCAGCGCATCATCAACGGTATTCCTCTGGGCCGCGCCGCCCAGGCCAGCGAGCCTGCGCAGATGGTGCTGTTCTTCGCTTCCGACCTCGCCAGCTTCGTGAACGGCGAGATCGGCGACTGCGACGGCGGCATCGTCCTGGACGGGTAATACCCCACGACGATTATTCGGCGACGGCTCCTGCGACTCGGGACCGTCGCCTTCTTTCTGATATAGGCGCGTGCGGCTACGATTCGCATGCATCCAAAGGAGATATATATGAGTGAATCGACTGCGGTGGAGGCGCCGGCGGCAAAGGAGCCGTTCTTTAAGATGTCCTCCATCCCGGGTGCCAATATTTTGGTGCCGCTTTTGTTGGGCTGCCTGCTCAACACGCTGTTCCCCGACCTGTTCAAAACGCTCGGCAGCTTTACACTCGGCATGACCCAGCAGGGCGCAGGCCCGCTCGTGGGCGCTTTTTTGCTCATCGTCGGTACGACGATTTCGTTTAAGAGTGCTCCTGCCGCCGCTGCCCGCGGCGCCATCATCATCGCCGTCAAGCAGATCGTGGTCGTTGCCGTGTCGCTGCTCATCCTTTATGTATTCAACGACAACCTGTTTGGCATCTCGGCCATGGTGATGCTGGCCGCTTGCACGGGTGCCAACAACGCTATGTACGCCGGACTGATGGGCACCATGGGCAACGAGGCTGAGCGTGGCGCCGTCGCCATCACCACGCTCGTTGTCGGCCCTCCGGTCACGATGATTGTCCTTGGCGCCGCCGGCCAGGCTCCGATCGGCTGGTCGCTCGTGGGCGCCATCCTGCCGATCATCGTCGGCATTATCCTGGGCAACCTCTTCCCGAGCTTTAAGAAGATGATGGCACCGGCGCTTTCCGCCATCATTGTGCTCGTCTTCTTTGCCATGGGCTCGACCATGACTTTTGGTCAGCTTATCAACGGTGGTCTTCCCGGCATCCTGCTCGGCGTGATCTGCTCGGTAGTCTTTGCAATTCCCGTCATCGCGGTCGATAAGCTCACGGGCGGTACGGGTGTCGCAGGTGCGGCCATTTCGAGCTGCGCCGGAGCCAATGTGGCTACGCCTGCTGCCATGGCAAGCGTTAACGAGGCCATGTACGGCGGTGCGGTGCTCGCGACGGCTACGGCGCAGGTCGCAGCATGTGCTATCGTGACGGCCATTTTGACCCCGCTGGTCACCAGCTGGTGCTACAAGCATTTTGAGGGCCAGGGCCACAGCAAAGCAACGACCGACAAGGCCGCCTCAGCCGCCTAATGCCAAGCGACAATCAAAGCTAAATAACTAGCCATGCCACAGGGCGGCCCCGGGGGAAATCCCGTGGCCGTCCTGCAGTTTCTGTGGGGTCTCTGAGGCACTTTACCCCGCTAAAACTGGCATAACAGCTAGAGTGAACGTCGTACAAAGGCAAGGAAAAATACCAAACAAATCGGTGAACGGTAGTTGTTCGCGATCGCATTTCCTGCGGATTTGTTAAAAACGCCCTAATGGTATAAAAAAAGAAACATATAACAGCCCTGATGAAGGGGGTGGCTATGTTATCCTTCTCAAACGGGTGAAATCTTGGGTTTGGGTTGCAGTTCCAAGGTGGACAAACGTTTTTCCCTGCACCAACGTGTGGTGAAGAACGGAAGAAGCCGGTAGTGCAAGCCGAAAATTCAAGAATTCAATAAGCAGCGGTGTGAGAGAGCGCCGCATTACACGTAACTAGGAGCGTGGTTACACAATGCAGGAGGCATGGGAAGGCTTCAAGGAAGGCATCTGGACGGGAGAGGTTGACGTCCGAGACTTCATCCAGAAGAACTACACCCCCTACGAGGGCGACGAGTCGTTCCTCGCCGGTCCGACCGAGCGTACCAAGGAGCTGTGGGGCGAAGTTCTCGACCTGCTGCTCAAGGAGCGTGAGCAGGGCGGCGTCCTCGATATGGACACCAAGACCGTCACGGGCATCGTGAGCCACCCCGCTGGCTACATCGATAACGCCCACCGCGAGAAGGAGACCATCGTTGGCCTCCAGACCGACAAGCCGCTCAAGCGCGCGCTGCACGTCAACGGCGGCATCCGCATCGCTTGCCAGGCTGCCAGCCAGCACGGCTACAAGGTCGACGAGAACGTTGTCGAGCGCTACACCTTCGAGCGCAAGACCCACAACGCCGGCGTCTTCGATGTTTACACCCCCGAGATGCGTGCTTGCCGCTCGGCTCACATCATCACCGGTCTGCCCGATGGCTATGGCCGCGGCCGCATCATCGGCGACTACCGTCGTGTCGCCCTGTACGGTGTCGACTACCTGATCAAGGACAAGGAGGCCCAGAAGGCTTCCACCCCGACGGTCATGACCGCCGACAACATCCGCGATCGTGAGGAGCTGCAGGAGCAGATTCGCGCCCTCGGCGAGCTCAAGATGATGGCCGAGACCTATGGTTTCGACATTTCCAACCCTGCTACCAACACGCAGGAGGCCATCCAGTGGATGTACTTCGCCTACCTCGCTGCCGTTAAGGAGCAGAACGGCGCCGCTATGTCCATCGGCCGCACCTCCACGTTCATCGACATCTACGCTGAGCGCGACCTTGCCAACGGTACCTTCACCGAGGAGCAGATCCAGGAGTTCGTGGATCACTTCATCATGAAGCTCCGCATGGTCAAGTTTGCCCGTACCCCCGAGTACCAGGCCCTGTTCACCGGCGATCCGCAGTGGGTCACCGAGTCCATCGGCGGCATGGGTGTTGACGGCCGTACGCTCGTTACCAAGATGAGCTACCGTTACCTGCACACGCTCGAGAACATGGGCACCAGCCCCGAGCCCAACATGACCGTTCTGTGGTCGACCCGTCTGCCCGAGAACTTCAAGAAGTTCTGCGCCAAGACTTCTGTCGCCAGCTCCTCGATCCAGTACGAGAACGACGACCTCATGCGCGTTTACCATGGCGACGACTACGGCATCGCCTGCTGCGTGTCCTCCATGCGCATCGGCAAGGAGATGCAGTTCTTCGGCGCCCGCGCCAACCTGGCCAAGTGCCTGCTGTACGCACTCAACGGCGGTGTTGACGAGGTCTCCAAGAAGCAAGTCGGCCCCAAGTATCGCGCCGTCGAGGGCGATACGCTCGATTACGACGACGTTGTGGCCAAGTACAACGACATGATGAAGTGGCTCGCTGGCGTGTACGTCAACTCGCTGAACATCATTCACTACATGCACGACAAGTATTGCTACGAGCGCATCCAGATGGCTCTGCACGACAAGCACGTGCACCGCTGGTTCGCTACGGGCATCGCTGGCCTTTCCGTCGTGGCCGACTCCCTGTCCGCCATCAAGTACGCCAAGGTCCACCCCGTCCGTGACGAGAACGGCATCATCGTCGACTTCGAGACCGAGGGCGAGTTCCCCAAGTACGGTAACGACGACGACCGCGTCGACCAGATCGCTCACGACGTTGTGCACCAGTTCATGGAGTACATCCGCATGAACGACACCTACCGCAACTCCGTGCCCACGACCTCGGTTCTGACCATTACCTCCAACGTCGTGTACGGTAAGAAGACCGGCTCCACGCCCGACGGCCGCAAGGCTGGCCAGCCGTTCGCCCCGGGTGCTAACCCCATGCACAAGCGCGATAGCCACGGCGCCATCGCTTCGCTGTCTTCGGTTTCCAAGCTCCCGTTCCGCGATGCTCAGGACGGCATCTCCAACACCTTCTCCATCATCCCGGGTGCGCTCGGCAAGGAGGACCAGGTGTTCTTTGGTGATATCGACCTTGATCAGCTGGGCGAGTAACTATTGTTAGTGCTATACTAACAATAACGATTACTGATTAGTGCGCCGGTTTCGGCCGGCGCCTATCGATCGAAGGAGACACATTATGAAGGTTTCTGAAGTTTCCGAGACTCAGGCCGATAACCTGGTCCACATGCTCGACGCTTACGCCGAGAAGGGTGGTCACCACCTGAACATCAACGTCTTCAACCGTGAGACGCTGCTCGACGCTCAGGCTCACCCCGAGAAGTACCCGCAGCTGACCATCCGCGTTTCCGGCTATGCCGTGAACTTCCACACGCTCACCAAGGAGCAGCAGGACGAGGTCATTTCGCGTACCTTCCACGACAAGTTCTAAAGGGGTTTAACTCCCGCAGGATCGCCGGGCCGCTTTGGGTTACTTTCCAAAACGTCCTCGGACATGCAAAGGGCTCCGCTGCGCGCTTCGCGCGGCGGAGCCCGTTGCGTCCGGGGGAATGTTTTGGAAAGTAACCCAAAGCGGCCCGGCTGGGGTCCGGTGTTGTCACCCATTAGGCGGAACTCTCCTTATTATTTGTGCGCGTGGGGTTCGTGGTTGGGTCGTGCCCTTTTCTACGGGTGTGTTGTTTCGTTTTGCTTTGGCTGTTGTTGGGGTATGCTTTGTTCGTATGTAAACGTATGACATGTTGATGAGGGGAGGGTGCTATGGCTCGCGAGGGTGCTCGTTCTAAGGATTCTGCTAAGCCTGGCATCAAGGAAGTTGCAGCGGTGGCGGGGGTTTCGCCTACTACGGTATCTCGCGTGCTTAATAATCGCGGCTATATTAGCCAAGAGACCCGCGATAAGGTCCATGCCGCGATGGAGCGTATCAACTATACGCCCAACGATATCGCCCGTGCTATGCTCAACGGTCGCCTGAATCTAATCGGTATGATCGTTCCCTATGTCAGCAGCCCGTTTCATGCACAAGCGGTCCAAGCCGTTGAGCGTACCCTGGCCGAAAACGGTTTTAAGATGTTGCTGTGCAATAGCGCCAATCGACCTGATCTTGAGCGTTCTTATATCGATATGCTTCGGCGCAATATGGTTGATGGCGTCATCGTCAACTCGCTTAATATCGGTGCCGAGGCGTATGCCGAGATGGGCTTGAGTCTGGTTGGTATCGACTGCGACCTTGGCGAGGCCTCTGTTCAGATTGCGAGCGACAGCTATAGCATCGGCGAACTTGCCACGCGTCGCCTGATCGATGACGGGTGTTCGCGCATCTTGTGCCTGCGCAACAATAGCCGCATGCGTATGCCTGCCAATAAGCGTACCGATGCCTACCACGATGTTGTGGAGCAGGCCGGTTTGCCCGCGCTTGTCCGTGAGGTCGAGTTCGTTAAGTCCGACGACGAAAAGAGCGCGGTCGTTGCGAAGACCCTCGATGAGAACCCCGATATTGACGGCATCTTTGCGGGAGACGACACGATGGCGGCCATCTGTCTCAACGTGATGAAGCAACGCGGCTTGAGCGCTCCGGACGATATTAAGGTCGTGGGCGCGGATGGTGCCCGCCGCACCATGACGTTTATGCCTGACTTAACAACCGTACGCCAAGATATCGATCGCATCGGAGAGCTCGCGGCGCAATCCATCATCGCTCTTATTAACGGCGATAAGCCCGAATCGAATATCAAACTCCCCGTTGAACTCATTGAGGGCAAAACCGCGTAGTTCATCCCGTGCCAAAAGAATTCCTCAAACGCCTCTGATGACCGTTCGCCGGCATATGTCAACCGTTTGCCGACGACTGGAACTGCGAAAAGACGTATTGGTGTGAAAACGTTTGACATATGAAAACGATTGACATATCTTGCAGTTGTACCGAGTTAGTATCTTGCGGGAAAGGAAGTCTCGGATGCACAAGGTGTATTACCAGCCTGAGGGAATTTGGGTAGGCGACATCATGCCGTACGGCGAGGACGGCACGTTCTATCTCTATCACCAGCGTGACACGCGTAACCCCGGACCTTTCGGAGAGCCGTTTGGCTGGGCGCTCGCTACGACCAAGGACTTCGTCAATTACAAAGACTTTGGCGAGAGCCTTGAGCGTGGCGGCGACGAGGAAGTCGACCAGTATGTTTATGCCGGCACGGTGTTTAAGGTGGGCGACAAGTACCATGCGCTCTACACTGGTTGCAATCGCGATAAGGTCCGCGCACGTTTGATGAAGCAGGTTCTTCTTCACGCAACGAGTGACGACGCCGTCAAGTGGGAGAAGAACATCGCCGAGACGCTGCTTCCGCCCCAGGAGGGTTACGATGACCGCAACTGGCGCGATCCCTTTGTGCTTTGGGATGAGGAGAACGAAGAGTACATGCTCATCCTCGGCACGCGTGTGGGCGAGGACAAGCGTCTGATGACCGGTCGTCTGGTCAAGTTCACCTCCAAGGACCTGGATACCTGGGAGTTCCAGGGCGACTGGTGGAATCCGGGCCTGTACACCATGTTTGAGATGCCTGATCTCTTTAAGATGGGCGACTGGTGGTATCTGGTGTTCTCTGAGTACAGCGATGGCAACAAGACCCGTTACCGCATGTCTCGCTCTATCAACGGTCCCTGGATTACTCCTGCGGACGATTCCTTCGATGGCCGCGCGTACTATGCCGCACGTACCGCATTTGATGGCGAGCGCCGCGTTCTCTTTGGTTGGGTTCCTACGCGTGACGAGGGCGGCGACCCCAGCTCTTACCTGTGGGGTGGCACCTTTATGCCCCTCGAGATCGTTCAGCGTGCCGACGGAACGCTTGGCACCAAACTCCCCGACAGCATGCTTGGCGCCTTTGGCGAGGCTAAGGCAGTCGAGGCCTTTGAGCTTTCCTGCGAGTCGGGCAAGGTCGAGCAGGTGCTCGCTGCGGATGCCGGTTCCACCTATATGCTCGACGCCGACATCGAGCTCGCCGGTGACGCTGCCGGCTTCTCGGTGAAGCTCGCCGAGGACGCCGAGTCTGGTCTTGCCTATGAGTTCCGCGCCAACCTGCGTGAGGGCAAGCTCGAGTTTACGGCGGCCCCCCAGTATCCGTGGTTCCAGGTCAACAACATGGGCCTCGAGCGTCCGTTGTTCTTTAAGGGCGAGGGCACTCATCATGTGCGCCTGGTCGTTGACGACGATATCGCGACCATCTTTGTCGATGATGTTGCGCTTAACGCTCGCTTCTGCAATAAGCAGGGCCAGGGTGTGGCGCTGACGGTCACCGACGGTACGGTCAAGTGCGCAAATGCAACGATCGCATCTCTGTAATGGCCACAAAACGTCTTATGATTTCGTAAGGGAATGGAGAGGAACATGGACTACAAAGTAGTGTCTCAGCAAGTCGTCGATAACGTCGGCGGTCTGGATAACATCGAGGGTGCCACGCATTGCGTTACGCGTCTGCGTCTGGTGCTCAAGGATACGAGCAAGTACAACAAGGCCGAGCTCGAGAACATCGATGGCGTCAAGGGCGTGCTGTACAACAGCGGCCAGCTCATGATCATCTTCGGTACCGGTACCGTAAACAAGGTCTATGATGAGTTTATGGCTCTGACGGGCGTTAAGGAGATCAGTGCTTCCGAGGTCAAGGGCGCCGAGGCGGACAAGAAGGGCAAGTTCTTCTCGGTCCTCAAGGTATTCTCGGACATCTTTATCCCCATCATTCCCGCTTTCGTCGGCGCTGCTATCATCATCGGCCTTAAGTCGCTGATCGTTGCCAACGGCCTCTTTGGCATGGAGGGCAGCCTTGCCGACCACAGCGAGTTCCTCAAGAACCTCGCAAGCTTCTTTGCCATTATCGCTACCACCTTCGATTACCTGCCTGTCCTGGTGATGTACAGCGCGGTCAAGCGTTTTGGCGGCAACCCGATCCTAGGTATCCTCGTCGGCATCGTCATGGTTCATCCGAGCCTTATGAACCGCAACGCGTTCGTTATGGACCCGACGGGTGCTGAGTATTGGAACTTTGGTCCGCTCTCCATTCCCATGGTTGCTTTCCAGGGCGGCGTGTTCCCCGCAATCCTGACCGCCTGGTTCATGGCCAAGGTCGAGAAGATTGCCCAGAAGTACATCCCCGAGGTCGTCTCGTTCGTCTTTGTCCCGACCGTTACCCTGATTCTTGCCAACGTCGCCCTGTTCACCGTGTTCGGCCCGCTCGGCAACCTGATTGGCGACGTCCTTGCCGGCGTAATCGATGTCCTGTACAACAGGATGGGCGTCTTTGGTGCCTTCGTCTTTGCCGCGTTCCTGCAGCCGCTCGTCGTTACCGGTACGCACCAGTTCATTCAGGGTATCGAGGCTAATCTCGTTGCCACGACCGGCTTCAACTACATCCAGGCCATCTGGTCCGTTTCCATCATCGCCCAGGGCGGCGGCGCCATCGGCATGTATCTCATTCACAAGAAGCATTCCAAAGAGCGCAACATCTGCATGTCGTCCTTTATCCCGACGCTGGTCGGAATCTCCGAGCCCGCTATCTTTGCTGCAAACATGCGCTACTCGATCATTCCGTTCATCTGCGCTTGCATCGGTGCAGGCTGCGGCGGTGCCTTCGTGAAGCTCTTTGAGGTGCGCGCTATCGGCCAGGGTCCGACCGGCGTACTTGGCCTGCTCATCGTCACGCCCGAGACCCTCGTGTGGTATGTGGCTGGCAATCTGATCGCTTTCTTCGTCCCGATCATCCTGATCTTTGCCTACAACAAGGCAAAGGGCGTTCCGACCACCGATGAAGAGGGTGCAGGCGCCGGCTTTGATGTCAGCTTCTAATCCAGATCCGTCAAGGTAATGTACGGGTCGACCTGTTGGAGAAGGGCGTTTGGCTCGCATGGGCCGGGCGTCCTTCTCCTCTACAAGAAGGACGATTGAATGTTCGATCAAAAACATAAGGTGACGCGCTCGGACTACGAGCTGTGGCGTGCCGGGCAGGATGAGACTGCGGCTCGCATCGCGGCTGACTCCGATAGACTTCTGTTCCATGCGGAGCCCGAGCTTGGCTGGCTCAATGATCCCAACGGTTTGGTGCAGGTTGGTGATACATACCACATCTATCACCAATACGATCCGTTTGATGCCGCGCACGGCGGACCGGTGCTGTGGAATCATCTGACGACGAAGGACTTTGTGACGTACGAGAACCGCGGTCCCGCGCTATTCCCCGATTCAGATCTAGACTCGAGCGGTGCGTATTCGGGGTCTGCATTTATGCACGACGGCAAGATTCACTACTTCTATACCGGTAACGTCAAGCATTTTGACCGCGATGATTATGACTATGTGCTGACAGGGCGCGACCAAAATCAGATTCACATGGTTACCGAGAACCCCGATAAATTGGGGGAGAAGCACATAGCTGTTGGTCCGGTCGATTACCCCGACGATATTAGTACGCACGTGCGCGACCCCAAGATCCTGGAGCACGACGGTATCTACTATATGGTTCTTGGTGCTCGTACGAAAGACGACCGCGGTTGCGTGCTCGTCTATACCTCGCACGATCTTGAGTGCTGGAAATATGCGACGCGTATTGAGCTCGGCGAGAAGTTCGGTTTTATGTGGGAGTGCCCCGATCTGTTTGAGCTTGATGGCGAGCTTATTCTCGTTTGCTGTCCGCAGGGCGTGCCCGCCGATGGTTGGCGTTACCAAAACCCGCATCAGTGCGTGTGGTTTCGTATTGAGGCCGATTGGGAGGCGCCTAGCTTTAAAATCGCCGGGCAGGGTATGCCCCCGATGGTCGATGCGGGTCTTGACTTCTATGCCCCTCAATCATTTGCAGATGCCGACGGTCGACGGATTATGATCGGTTGGGCCGGCTGCCCCGATGCAACGGCTCAAAACCCGACGGTGGAACGCGGATGGCAGTGCGCGCTTACCGTGCCGAGGGTGCTGAATATGCGCGACGGTAAGCTCTGTCAGTGGCCCGCGCGCGAGGTTGAGCAACTGCGCAAGGAGCGTGTTTCGGTGACCGCCGGAGAGACCGTCGGCTCTCCTGGTCGACTGTTTGATGCCGTCGTGTCGTGCCGGGGGACGAAGTCCATTGAGCTGGAAGTTCGTGAGGGCGTTGTCGTGTGCTTTGCCAACGGAATGCTCACACTTGATATGGGCGATGAGGGCTATGGACGCGACAAGAGGTCGGTTGAGCTCGACGAGCTTTACTGCCTGCGAGTCCTTTCGGATGCCACGATGCTCGAGGTATTTGTCAACGACGGCGAGGTTGCGCTTACGAGCCGCACCTATTCGTCTGCGGCGCCGGCGATGCAGTTGCGCGCCGAGGGCGACGCCTCGATGGAGTTTTACCGTCTGGCTCGCTAGCCGCATTGTGAGTGACCATGGCGTTTTGGATACACAGGCTTTCTTGGTGGCTACCGTTTATCGCATATAGCTACCGTTTGCGGAGTAAGTAACACTCATTACCAAACCGTGTAGAATCTCATGCAAGCACGGAGTATTTCAGGGAGACGCTGTCCTTTGTTGTGGCGAAGGGCGGCGTCTCTCTGGTGCTTGGGAGTCGTTGTTCAATTGGGCGACGGGCGTGCGCGCGTAATAAATAACCAACGTCGAGATGGGTCGTGATGATAATGGGCAAGTACGTAATCGTGGTTGAGTCTGGTTCGGATGTGACACCGGAGCTCTGCGAACGCTATGGCATCGTGCGTGTGCCCATGCATGTCACGATTGGTGACGAGACCGTCGAGGACGGCTCGATCGATCCGCTTGAGATTTATTCGCGCTGCAACGAGTTTGGCGTGATGCCCAAGACCAGTGGCTGCGCGCCTGCGGATTTTGCTCACGTGTACGACCGCATCCATGCCGAGCAGCCCGACGCGACCATTTTGCATCTCGCATATTCCGAGGCCACGACCTGCTCGCATCAGTCCTCCAAGATTGCAGCTAAGGGCCGCGACTACGTCTTCTCTATGGACACGCGTTTTGTTTCGGTTGGCCAGTCGCTCGTTGCCGTCGAGACCGCCAAATACATCGAGGCTCACCCCGATGCCACCGTCGATGAGATTTTTGCTTTTACGAACTCCGTCATGGACCGCGTGCTGCTGGGCTTTGTTCCTACCGACCTTGCCTTCCTTAAGGCGGGCGGTCGCTTGTCTAACGCCGCGTTCCTGGGCGCTCATCTGCTCAAGATTAAGCCCTGCATTGAGGTGACGGGTGGCAAGTTCGTGGCGACCAAGAAGCTCCGCGGCTCCATGCTCAAATGCGCCCGTGCCTTTATTGACCACATGGTTGCCAAGGGCGATATTGATTACTCGCACATTGGCTTGGCGTATTCGGTGGGCCTTTCCCAGGAGCTGCGCGACGACATGGAAGTCTATGCGCACGACCTGGGCTTTGAGGACGTTACCTGGACGCAGGTTGGCGGCGTCATCTCGAGCCATTGCGGCCCGACCGCCTTCGGCGCGGTGCTCACGCTTAAGGCGTAAAGGCCGCAGGCGAGCGTTCTCCAGCCTGACATCTCGACGTAGCCCCCCAGCCATGGTGATGGGGGATAGATTAAAACGTGCCGTTCTAGTCCGAGACGTTTAAACGCAAACGCATGGGCTAGAATGGCTCTGGCATTTTAATTGGTTGCATCCAAGGAGAGGCAAGGTAGCGCGAATGGCAGAAATGACGCTTGAGGGTGTGGACGCTCGTCCCGAGGACTCTGCGTATGCCCTGGGTCGCGTGCATTCGATCGAGACGATGGGAACGGTCGACGGACCCGGCATCCGCTTTGTGGTGTTTGTTCAGGGCTGTCCCATGCGCTGCGCGTATTGCCACAATCCCGATACCTGGTCTGTTAACGGCGGCACGATGGTGACCGTCGAGCATCTCATGGACGAGTTCCAGAGCAACCATGAGTTCTACCGTAGCGGCGGCATTACCGTTTCGGGTGGCGAACCGCTCCTGCAGCCCGAGTTTTTGGCCGACCTGTTCCGTGCAATGCACAACAATCCCGATGGCCGTGTGCATACCTGCCTAGATAGCTGTGGCTATGCATTTGATCCCAAGCATCCGGAGAAGTTCGATGCTGTTCTCAACGAGACCGATATGGTGCTGCTCGACATCAAGCATGCCGATCCGGTTGAGCATAAAAAGCTGACCGGTTGCGATCCTGCGCGCATCCTGGCGTTTGGCGATGAGCTTGCCCATCGCAAGATTAAGGTTGTTATTCGCCATGTGGTGGTGCCGGGTATCACCGACACGGCGGAGGAATGCGAGAAGCTCGGTCGCCTGATCGCTCCATGGCACAACGTGGTGGGCCTGGAAATGCTGCCGTATCACACGATGGGTGTCGTCAAGTACGAGCAACTGGGGATTCCCTATAAGCTCGAGGGCGTGCCCCAGATGGATACCGCGCGCATGCCCGAGCTGCGCAACGCCGTCATGGCCGGCATGAAAAAGCGCCGCGCCGAACTCAAAAACGCCATCGGCTAGCGGCACTCATTGGGGACAGACTTAAATGAGTGCGCGATGGCATTGCGGACGAGCAGGTTTTGGTGCGCAACAAGGCAGGCTGGATTAGCGAGGATGGTTACTATTCGACATGCGATGCGGGCCTTATCGACATCGATGGCCGTACCTATGTCATGAGCATCATGACATCGATGCCATGGAGCGACCATTCGAGTGAGGTTGTGACTGCCATCGCCAAGGCGCTCTATGATACCCGCGCTACGCTGGCTTAGCGTGTTCGTTTGGCGAGGTCAAACAAAATGCTGGTACCATACCGTGGTTGAGAATTTCGTATAGGTTTGGGGAATGGTATGGCTACCATCGCGATTATCGGTGCGCTCGAAAAAGAGATCATGCAGATTAAGGAAGAGCTGAGCGACGTTTGCGAGGCACGGGAGGCAGGCTTGACCGTTGTGAGCGGCGAGCTCGATGGCCTGACAGTTGTCGCCACAACGGCGGGCATGGGCACGGTGAACGCCGCCGCTGCAACACAGCACCTCATTAGCAAGTATGCTCCGCAGGCTGTTGTGTTTTCGGGCATTGCGGGCGGTTTGAACCCCAAGCTCCATATCGACGACGTGGTCATTGGCAAACGCCTGCGCTATCTGGATACCGATACCGCGCTTATCGCCGAGTCCGCACCGGGGCTTGAGGAGTTTGGTTCGACGCCCGCGCTGGTCGATATTGCCGTCGACGTGCTTGCTGAGCGTGGGTTCGTTGACGCTTCGACAAATGCAGTCGCTTCGAACGAGGGCACCAAACAGTTCTTGGTCGGCACGATTGCCACGGGTAACCGCTTTGTGACGGGCGCCGCCATGCGTAGCGACGCTATCGAAGCGACACATGCCGATTGTGTCGGCATGGAGGGCGCGGCGATTGCTCATGTCGCAACCAAAAATGGTGTCGATTGCCTGGTGTTGCGCGCTATCAGCGATAATTGTGACGAGGCGTACGATGCAATTTGCGACCGAGAGTTCGATCTGTTCGAGTACGCGCGTGTCGCAAGTAACATCACGCTCGATATCGTCCGCCGCATTGCCGCCGCGCAATAGCGCGCTCTTTTGTAAGAACCTACGACCAAGGAGTGTCCATGGCCGATTCCATTAACTACCAGCTTGCCAAGTTCGTCGCCAGCTACGGCAAGGTTTCGCAGATTCCCGAGTCCACCTGCCCCGAAGTGAGCTTTGTCGGCCGCTCCAATGTGGGCAAGTCGTCGATTATGAACAAGCTCTTTGGCCGCAAGAACCTGGTCAAGGTTTCGAGCACACCGGGCAAGACAAGCAACATCAATTTCTTCGAGGCCGATGACGTGCACTTCGTCGACCTGCCGGGCTATGGTTTCGCCCGTCGTTCTAAGGCCGAGCGCGACCGCTGGGCCGAGCTTATCGGCGACTTTTTCGACTCCGAGCGCAGCTTTAACTTGGTCGTCTCGCTGGTGGACATTCGTCACGACCCCAGCAAGCTCGATCATGACATGATCGACTACCTGCAGGGCAACGAGTTCAACTTTATCGTCTGTCTCACCAAAGCCGACAAGCTCAGCCGCACCCAGCAGGCCCGCCAGGCAGCAGCCATCAAAAAGCAGCTCAACGTCCCGGCCGAAAACGTAATCATCACAAGCTCCCAAACCGGCACCGGCATCGACGAACTCAAACGCCGCATCGCCGAGGCCTGCCTCTAGTAAGGGTCCCATCCCAGTAAGGGCCCCACCAATAAAAAGCCAAACCATCAGCCCGGCGCCCCTTCAAAGCGTGGGTTCCTATAGACATCGTCGACCACGTTGCTGTAGGGCCGCCCAAGGGTATCCCCTTAAAAACATTCCGCAGCACGAGGCCCGCTTATCCGTAGCTCCGAAGGAGCAGGAGAAGCGGGCCTCAAGTGCGAGGACGTTTTTAAGGGGATACCCTTGGGCGGCCCGAAAGGATTAACCAGCGATGTCTACAGGTACTCGATTTGAGCGCCCTCGGTGTCGCACGTCAGAATATGCGTATCACACTTAGGGAACTGCTCGCGCAGCTTGACCTGCAAGAACTTTGCCACGATGGTGTCGTCGGTCACAGCCATGAGGGTCGAGCCCGAACCACTGATCCAGATGGTCTTGGCGCCGCCGTTAAGGCAGGTGTCGCGCACGGCGTTGTAGTCGGGAATCAGGCGACGGCGATACGGCTCTTGGATGCGGTCGTCATTGGCGGCGGCAATCAGATCCAGGTCGCCGGTCTCCAGGCCGCGCGTCATGCCGGCGATGCGGCCCATTTGCCATACGACGGTGGGGAGCGGAATCTCCTGCGGCACGACCTTGCGCGCCTCGCTCGTATGCACCTCGTAGGGCGGAATCACGGTAATAAAACGCAAGCGATCGCTCACCTCGTAGCGCAGGCACTGGGGGAGCGAACCGGTCGGCGTAAAAGAGCAGACTGCGCCGCCCAGGATGGCGGGGGCGACGTTGTCGGGATGTCCCTCGACCTCGGTGGCGGTGCGGACGAGCTCGGCGCGGTCGACGGTGTGGCCCGTCAGCGCGGCGGCTGCCATGATGCCAGCGACGACGCAGGTGGAGCTGGAGCCCAGGCCGCGAGCGACGGGTACATCGGTCTGAATGTCGATGGCAACGGGAAAAGCCGGCTCGCCCCATGCGGCCAGCGCATCCACAAAGCTCACGTAGACTAGGTTGTTCTCGTTTTGGAACTCCTCGGGGCAACCCGTGATGGTGAGCTTGTCGGCGCGCTCAAAGGTGAAGTGTGAGTAGAGGCTGACGGCCATGCCGAGGGTGTCGTAGCCAATGCCCAAGTTGGCGCTGGTTGCTGGGACGGTGATCTTGATCATGTGAGTCCTCCTGGCGTGCCTGGCTGTTTAGTTCGCTGCTCGGGCAGTCCTGCGCAAGACGGAAAGCACATTAAGTGCTTTCCTTTGCGTGCGGAACTC
>CAUAWV010000038.1 GCA_958433005.1 uncultured Collinsella sp.
ACCTATATCGTTCCACGCGCAGTTTCGCAGCGAGCGAAGCGACGCGAGAATGTTTGAGCATGGAATGATATAGGTAAGCCCCGGGCGGGAGGGATACGAGCGCCCTAGGCGATGCCGCTGGAGCCGAAGCCTCCGTTGCCTCGGTCGGTTTCGTCTAGTTCTTCTACTTCTGTGAGTTTGACCGTGGGGACTTCTTGGATGACGAGTTGGGCTATGCGGTCGCCTTTGTTGATTTGGATGTCGTTGGTGGGATCCAGGTTGATGAGGATAACCTTGAGCTCTCCTCGGTAGTGGGCGTCGATGAGGCCCGGCGTATTGACTATAGACAGGCCCTGCTTGATGGCCAAGCCGCTGCGGGGCTGGACGAAGCCGGCGTAGCCGTCGGGCAGGGCGATGGCCAGCCCAGTAGAGACCAGACGGCGTTCGAAGGGCTTCAGGACGCAGTCCTCGTTGGAGCGCAAATCCAAGCCGGCATCGGTGGGATGGGCGTATTTGGGAAGCTCGACGGTGGGATCGAGACGCTTTATGTTGACGGTAATGTTGGGCATGGAATCACCTTAGCTTGTCGAGCTCTTGCAGAAACTCATCGACGTCTTTGAAATCGCGGTAGACCGAGGCAAAGCGGATGTACGCCACCTTGTCAATCTTGGCCAAGCGCTTGAGCACCATGTCACCCAACTCATGGGACGTAACGGCCGTCAGTGTGCGAGAGCGCAGCTCGACCTCGATGTCATCGATAATCTCATTGAGCTTCTTAGTGTCGATATCGCGCTTGATGGTGGCGCGCATCAAGCCGACGAGCAGCTTATTGCGATCGAACCGCTGCTTGGTTCCGTCTGACTTAATGACCTCGATTGGGTCTTCGCATCGCTCGAACGTTGTAAAGCGATAGTTACACGAGCAACATTCGCGACGGCGCTTAATGGTGTTATTTGACTCCTGCATACGGGAATCAACGACGCGGGTATGTGCCTTGCCGCATTTGGGACAGCGCATGGTACCTCCTCTTAAACGATAACAAGGGTACCATGCGCAGCGCGATAATGATTACGAACGAGCAGGAACCTTAAGATGCGCACCGGCGGCGAGCGAACCATGCTCCAGATGATTGACGCTACGGATCATGTCGGAAGTCTCTTGCGTGGAAAGGCCTTCGATTGGATATTCTTCGGCAAGCGACCAAAGAGAATCGCCAGGCTGAACGCGAATGGTCTCGTAGGTAATGTTGGAAACGGACTCGGCATACGCGGCGTGACGAGCGCTAAAGACCGACATAGCGAGGACAAAGAAGAGCGTAAGCGCAACGGCGACGGCGACAATCGTCGGAACCTTCAGGGCAACGCGGGCCGGCGCGACTACAGCCTGCTGATTGCGCGCAGGCTTTACGGTCAAAGGCTGAAAGCCGGAGCGGCCACCCTGAACAACCGTAAAAGTGGGTTCTGCAGGCGTCTCGAGCTTAAGGGCGAGGTTTCCCTGGACCATATTCGTTACGTTCATCATGTTCTCCTCTCGCGTGTTTTGCTGAGAACAGTTTTATCAAGCCGCGCGGACAAAAATGTCTAGCGCGAGAACGAATGTTCGGTTATTATTATCTTCGAACAGTTGTTCCTGTCAAGCAAAATTCGAACATTTGTTTGACATGGGTAGAGAGGATGCCCTGATGGCTCGCAAAATTACCAAGCGTCAGCAGCAAATTTACGACTTCATCAAGGAATATCAGCAGGAGAAGGGTTATCCGCCCAGCGTGCGCGAGATGGCTTCTGCCGTGGGCCTTTCCTCCCCCAGCACCGTGCACGCCCATCTCTCTGCCCTGGAGGCGCGCGGGCTACTCAAGCGCGATGCCACCAAACCGCGCGCCCTGGAACTCTTTAACGAGGATGGTTCCTCTGTCTCAATTTCCAAATCTGACGAGCCCACCGCACCTCGCGGAACGGTCTCGCTACCGCTCGTTGGTCGCGTCGCGGCTGGGATTCCCATTCTGGCAGAGCAGAATATCGAAGACACGTTTACTATCCCGACCGAAATCGCCACTGATCAGGGTTCCTTTATCCTTGAGGTGCATGGGAGCTCAATGATCAATGTCGGCATCTTCAATGGCGATTACATCATCGTCCGTGAACAAAAGAGTGCCATGAACGGCGAAATTGTCGTGGCCATGATTGATGGTTCGGCGACCGTCAAGACGTTCTACAAGGAGCAGGGGCGTGTGCGCTTGCAGCCCGAGAACGACACCATGGAACCTATCTATGCAACGAATCCCGTTATCCTGGGCAAAGTCGTCGGCTTGATGCGCCGGTTCTCGTAATGCAAAAACGCATAACCATCTTTGATACCGTCCGCGGGTTTACGATGATTTCTATGGCAGGTTTTCACGCTTGCTATGATCTCGCCTACCTGTACGGCTGGGATATGCCTTGGTTTACCCAGACTGTCTTTCAAGACGTCTGGCGCGCCAGCATCAGCTGGGTATTTTTGTTTATCGCGGGTTGGATGTGCACGCTCTCACGCAACAATGCCAAACGAGCGGCTAAGTACGCTGCCGCAGCTTTGGTCGTCTGGATCGCAACAACGCTCGTATCGGTCGACGATTCAGTGAACTTTGGCATCATTTATTGCATGGCGGTGTGCACCGCGGTGGTTGCGTTCACCCGTCCGTTACTCCAAAAATTACCGGGCTCATGGGGCATCGCAGCGTGCCTTGTTCTTTTTGCCCTAACCTGGGGCATTCCAAAGGCGGTCTACCCACTCCCCTACCTGGCATGGCTTGGATTCCCAGGCCCGGGTTTTGTTTCGGGAGATTACTATCCGCTCATACCGTTTGTCTTTATGTACCTTACCGGCTTTTTTGCTGCCCAGGCAGCACAAGCATCAAGTCTCGAAGCGCCAGCATGGGCATACGCCAATCCTATCCCGGCGCTCGCAGTCCTGGGTCGACATGCCTTACCGTTCTACCTGCTCCATCAGCCAGTCATTCTAGGCGTGCTAGAAATCGTTTATTCCGTACGATAGCGCTCGAGCCGCGGTGCAATACGAGCCGGCAACTTCGCCACAATACGAACGCCGTCCTCGAGATATTCCTCATGCAGAAGGGTTCCCTGCTCATGCACCAGCGTGATGAGAGCGCCCTCGCGATACGGGATATCAGCGGAGAGCAACACATCGGTGGCAGCTGCCTCGCGAGCAATCCGGTCGACGAGATCGTCGAGCCCCTCGCCCGTTTGGGCCGAGAACAGAACGGCCTCCGGATAGCGACGACGGAAACTCAATCGATCGACGCTATCGAGAAGATCGATTTTATTGAATACGGTCAGCGTTAAACGCTCTCCGGCGCCGATCCCATCAAGCACGCGGTCGACAGCCTCCAGCTGCCGCTCATAGTCCTCGTCAGACGCATCTACGACTTTGAGAATTAGATCGGCACCCAAAACCTCGGACAGCGTCGATTTAAAGGCATCGACCAGACCATGCGGCAGCTTTTGAATAAAGCCGACGGTATCGGTAATCGTCATGCCGCGACCGCCGGGCAGACGATACGAACGCGTCGTCGGGTCGAGCGTAGCAAACAGCTTGTCCTGCGAAAGTACCGTAGAGCCGGTCAGACGATTGAGCAACGTCGATTTACCGGCATTGGTATAACCGGCCAACGCGACGCGAAACGCCGGTGACTCAATGCGACTCTTGGATTGAACATCGCGACGCTGTTCAACCTGCTTGAGCTCACGACGAAGCGCAGCGATCTTATTACGAATAAGGCGACGGTCGACCTCGAGCTGACTTTCGCCCTGACCAAAACGTGAGCCGATGCCGCCGCGCGTCTGCTCCTTGGCGAGATGGCTCCACATGCCACGCAGGCGAGGCAACAAATATTGAAGCTGTGCCAGCTGTACCTGCAGGCGTCCCTCACGCGTCTGAGCATGCAGGCCAAAGATATCCAGGATCAGTGCAGTACGATCGATAATCTTTACCGGCTCGCCCACGGCTTTCTCCAAATAGGATTGCTGCGAGGGGGTCAGGTCGTCGTCAAAAATAACGACATCGGCATCCATGCGATGCACCAGGCCGCACAGCTCTTCAACCTTACCGGAACCGATAAACGATTTAGGATACGGCTTTACCAAACGCTGCGACAAGCGTGCCACGCACTGGGCACCAGCTGTGTGGGCAAGACGCTCCAGCTCATCAAGCGAGCGATCGAGCGGCCATGCATTGTCGCGCCACTCAACACCAACTAAAATGGCACGCTCGGGCTCGGGTGCCGTGGGAACAAGGGGGAAACGGGGCATTAGGCAGCCTCAATACGATGCAGGATATCCTCAACGACCTCATCGATCGTACATTCATCCATATCAAACCACACGATACGGTCATCGCGCTTAAACCACGAAAGCTGACGCTTGGCATAACGACGCGAACGCATCTTAATGAGTTCGCGAGCCTCATCCATGCTCATCACGCCATTGAAAGCATCAATGATCTCTTTATAGCCAATTGCCTGCATCGACGTCAGGGCATCTCCCAGCCCCTGGCCCATAAGACCGCGGACCTCATCGACAAGACCCTGCTCAAACATCAGATCGACGCGCTGGTTAATGCGCTCGTAGAGCACCTCGCGATTACGCGTCAGACCAAACCAAAGGGCATGATAATGCTCGTGCGGAACACTAAACTGCGACTTTTGCTGCGCATAGGAGACGCCATCATCATGCATCTCGAGCGCACGAATCACACGGCGCACGTTATGGGGATGAATAACAGCAGCCGATTCTGGATCGCGCTCGGCAAGCAAGGCATGCAGTTCTTCCTCGCCAATACGCTCGGCAAGCTCCTGATAGCCCGCACGACGATCGTCCTCAAGTTCACCCGAGGGAAAGTCCATCTCATCGAGGGCGGCCTTGAGATACAGCCCCGTACCTCCGCAAAAAACCGGCAGGCAACCCGAACCAAGGAGACGTTCAACATGCGCGCGAGCGTCGGCCTGATAAAGCGCAGCAGAATATGCCACACCCGGCTCTACAATGTCGACGAGACGCAGCGGCGCCGTGCACTCATCGGGCGCCATCTTTGCGGTACCGATGTCCATGCCGCGATAGATTTGCATCGCATCGCACGACAGCACTTCGGACGAAAGACGAGCTGCCAAACGGTCGGCAACATCACTCTTACCAACCGCCGTCGGACCGACGATCGCAACGGCGGAAAGACCTGCCCCGGGAGAAACCATTAGCGCGGCTCGCCCACAACGGAGCCGGACAAATACCAGGTCTTGGCAACGTCAACGTCAACATCAACGATCTTACCAACAAGCTGATCGATGCTGTAACCCTCGGGGATAGGCGCATGCACGGTCTGATTCTTGGGACTCTTGCCCAGCAGGACCGCGTCGTTCTTTTTACTCGTTCCCTCAATGAGCGCCGGAACCACAGTATGAAGCTCACCCTGGTTATACTCGTGTGCCGTGGTCTCGATAACCTTAACCAGACGGTTGAAACGCTCGAGAATAACCTCATGCGGCGTAGGATCGTCAATCTCGGCGGCCGGGGTACCGGCGCGCTTGGAATAGATGAAGGTATAGGCCTGAGCATAGCGGACCGTCTCGGCAAGTGAGAGCGTCTGCTCAAAGTCTTCTTCAGTCTCACCCGGGAAGCCAACGATAATGTCGGTCGAGAGCGCGATATCGGGCATGCGGTTGCGAATGCGATCGACAAGGCCCAGATAGTCCTCGCGTGTATAACGGCGATTCATCTCTTTGAGGATCCGCGTCGAACCTGACTGGACGGCCAAGTGCAGCTGCGGCATAACGGCAGGCGTCTCGGCCATGGCGTCGATGGTCTCGGGCAACAGGTCCTTGGGATGCGAAGACGTAAAGAAGATGCGCTCCACGCCCGTATCGCCCACGGCACGCAGCAGATCGGCAAAACGCGGCTTGCCAAACAGATCGCGACCATATGAGTTAACGTTTTGGCCCAGCAGCGTAATCTCACGCACGCCCTGGCGCACCAAACCGGTCACCTCGTCGACAATCTCCTCGAAGGGGCGGCTCTTTTCGCGACCGCGCACGTACGGCACGATGCAATAGGTGCAGAAATTATTGCAGCCCGTCATGATGGGCACCCAGGCGTGATACTGAGTCTCGCGATGCCACGGCATGCTCATGGCATCCGTATCCTCATGCTCATTGGTGCGGATATGACGCTTACCATCACGGAACGCCTCGGCAATGAGCTCGGCCACATGTGCAATGGAATGCGTGCCAAAGATGACATTGACGTTATCGACGTTGGTGAGCAGGCCCTCGCCATCGCGCTGCGCGATGCAACCGCCAACGGCAACCACGCGCTTGCCCGAAGGCGAAGGCGGCAGGCTTTTGCAGGAATTGCACTGACCGTACAGGCGAGTATCGGCGGCCTCGCGCACGCAGCACGTCATGAAGACAACGATATCGGCATGCGCGGGATCGAGCGCAATGAGGCAGCCATACGAATCAAGCAGACCGCTCACACGCTCGGAGTCGTGCTGATTCATCTGGCAGCCAAAGGTGCGGATAAAGTAGGTTTTACCGGCAAGAATATCGCGTACGGAACGCTGGTCCATGTGCATAAGTCCTAACGATGGGGAGCGAAACAAGGCAAGCAGAAGCTATGCCACAGGCTTAACATCATCCATGACGACGTTATCCATAGCAGCTCGATTGATCTGGTGAACGTAGATAGAAAGGCGGATGGCCGTGCGCGACTCCCCGTTAATGAGGATGTCGGAGAACACGGGCGCGCAGGAAATATCAAAACCGGTTGGAATCAAAAAACCGCGCGCGATAGCAACGGCCTTAATAGCCTGGTTGACGGCACCGGCGCCGACACACTGGATGTTGACGGGTACACCATCCTTGACCATGCCGGCGATGGCGCCGGCAACGGACGCGGGCGATGATTTGCTTGATACCTTCAGGCAATCCATGAAGAAACTCCTGCATTTAAAAGTACGTTTTAACTGCAACAACTGTATCGTACCGAGTGGACTCGGTAAAGGCACTATTCCTCTTTGGCAAGATCAAAGGTCACGGTGATTCGATCACGCGAAACACGGATCTTTGGGTCGCCGCAAAGGTTGAGATAGTACCGGGCGGCAAGGTCATTAAAGTCGCGTTCCACAGCGCGCGAAAACTGTGCCATGTCATCCTTGGCAATACGTAGCCCGCGACGATCCTTCGCGAGATCGACAGGAGTCGGCGCATGCGAGGACGAATCACGCTCGCGCAGCAGACGCGCGGTCACACCGCGAACGGGCTTAATCTGCCCTGCCAAAATGCGATGGGCCGTGCGCTCGGACATCTCAAGACCCAAACCCGAACAAATACGGATAAAGTCCTCGGCATCAGAAGCAAGGCCTAAACGATCGACAACCGGAAGCTCGCTCTCGTCATCAATGAACAGGAGACGAGACGTATCGAGCCGACTTGACGCTTGAGCATAAAGGGTCGCGGCAATCTCAGACGGAGAACCGAGATAGACATCGCAACCACGCAACTCCTCGAGCGCAAACTCACAAGCAGCGCGAATAATATTATGTGGACCGCGAGCGCAGACATAACGTCCGTCCTCATCCTTGACGGCCTGGGGCCAGCTGGACTGATCGGCACGCTCACTGAGGCGGTCGGCCGCAACGCTCACCTTGAAGGCTGAACCAAGATCGACGCCGGACGTGACCACACGGGCCTCGTCGGCGTTCTGCTTAATCGAAAACAATGCCATGCCACGACCGTGAACGCCCCAACGGTCCATCTTCATACTCTCGAGCTTGGAGGTAACGCGGGCATCAAAGATTCGCTCTTGCATATCCTGCGGAACGCCAGAACCGTTATCCAGAAAGACAAGCGTGCGGACGCCATCTTCCTTGGTCGTGGCGAGATAGACCTTGTCGGCGCCGGCATCGCGAGCATTACGGAGCATTTCGATGACGATGTCCTCGACATGCTGAATGTCGTGCTTAGCCTGGCGCCGCTCGGCCTCCGAAACGCGGAGGCGGACATACCCCTCGCCAAGGTTCTCCTCGACGCGAAGGTTGCCCTCCCCCGACATCGACGCGATAAATGAGATGAGCTCGTTCGCGTCGCTCATGTTATTTAGCGATATCGACAGCGCGGCTCTCGCGAATCACGACGACGCGCACCTGACCGGGATACTCCATCTCTTCCTCGATCTGATGGGCGATATCGTGAGCCAGAACCGTGGACTGGGCATCGGAAATCTTGTCCGGCTGGACCATGACGTGGACCTCGCGACCGGCCTGCATGGCATAGGTACGTTCGACGCCGTCATGGGAGTTGGCGATCTCCTCAAGCTTCTCAAGACGCTTGATGTAGTTCTCGGCAGACTCGCGACGGGCACCGGGGCGAGAGGCAGAGACAGCATCGGCGGCCTGCACCAGGACATCGAGCACCGTGTTGGGGTCGACATCGGCATGGTGAGCCTCAATAGCGTGGACGATAACGGGCTTCTCGCCATAACGGCGGGCAAGCTCGGCGCCGATGACGGCATGCGGGCCCTCGACGTCGTGGTCGATTGCCTTGCCCAGGTCATGAAGCAGGCCGGCGCGCTTGGCGGTCACAACGTCCAGGCCAAGCTCGGAAGCCATCACGCCGCACAGATCAGAGACCTCGAGGGAATGCTGAAGCACGTTCTGACCAAACGAGGTACGGTAGCGCAGGGCACCAAGGGTCTTGACGATCTCGGGGTGCAGATCGTGGATGCCGGTATCGAAGGCAGCCTGCTCGCCAGCCTCGCGCACGCGCTGCTGAACCAGGTCGGCGGCCTTGTGATACATCTCCTCGATACGGGCAGGGTGAATGCGGCCGTCGGCGATGAGGTTCTCGAGGGCGACGCGGGCGGTCTCACGACGGACCGGGTCGAAGCTCGAAAGAACGACGGTCTCGGGCGTGTCGTCGATCACGAGGTTGACGCCGGAAACCTGCTCGAAGGTCCGGATGTTGCGACCCTCGCGACCGATGATACGGCCTTTGAGGTCATCAGAGGGAATGTGCACGGAGGTAACGGTGACCTCGGCAGTGTGATCGGCAGCGCAGCGCTGAATCGCCAGAGACAGAATCTCCTGGGCGGTCTTGTGGCACTCGGCGCGAACCTGCTGCTCAGACTCGCGAATGATCGTGGCGGCCTCGTGGGTGACCTCGCCGCGAACCTTATCAAGGAGCTCCTTGTGCGCGTCCTCGCGGGTAAGGTCGGCGATACGCTCGAGCTCGGAGGTCTGCTTTGCGCAGAGCTCCTCGAGCTCACGGGAGCGCTTCTCGACCTGACCGGCCTGGCTGGACAGCTGATGCTCGCGCTTGTCGAGAGCGTCGTTGCGGCGATCGAGAGATTCCTCGCGCTGCATCACGCGGTTCTCGAGCGTACGAATCTCGTTCTTACGCTGCTTGTCCTCGGCCTCAGCGGCCTGCTTGTTCTTGATGATCTCCTCTTTAGCCTCGAGCAGAGCCTCTTTTTTGAGGGTCTCGGCCTGACGCTTAGCATCACCGATCAGGGACTCAGCCTGTGCGTGTGCCGACTGGATTTTTTCGTCGGCCTCGTGAAGACTACCCTGCTTGGCGGTGCGCATGTAGGCAATGGCGGCGATGGCACCCAAAATGATGCCAACGAGCGCTGCGATGATAGGCATGCTCACTCCTTTTTATGGATTCGTTACACAACAAAGCGAACCGTCCTTACGAACGGCTCGCGACATTTGAGTAATATGGGCGCAGCTTATGCGGGTCGGATACAGATAAACATATAAACAAACTCATCACAGATGAGCACATATCACAAAGCAAATGACAGTGTTTATCGTACGTTGAACCACAACAACTGTCAAATAAATGGCCCCAGCACGGCGGCTAAAACGCGGTGAACGGCAGGGCCACAAAACGCATACGCCTAAACCGCACATTCCTCACGTTCGGCATCGAGACGTGCCTTAACGGCATCGGCGGCGATGTGATACGAGAAGCCCTTGCCCATCAAAAACCGAACCAGTTTTTCGAATCCGCGCGTCTCTGGAACACGCCGCTTGGCGAGCAGGGCTGACGCACGCGCCAAATCGTCTTCGACGGCAAAATAATCCTCGGGATAACCGGGAATGTCATCGAGCACGACATGACGGCGCTTGAGCTCGGTCTCGATTTTACGCTGTCCCCAACCGCGCCGCTTGCGTTCCTCGATAAAGTACGAGCAAAAGCGGTTCTCGTCTAAAAAGCGATACTCGGTGGCGCGCTCGACGGCGAAATCGATCGCGGGCTGGCGAAAGCCGTAGCGTGCCAACTTGTCACGGACCTCACCCGTCGCATGGTCGCGTCGCGATAGCATCTCGGTCACCATGGTAAGTGCACATTTACGCTCGATGAGCTGCACCGCTTCACGAAAGCTATCCCAATCACAGGGAAGATCGGGGCGATTTTTGACATACAGGCGCGCGACCCGCACGGGAATCCAAATGGACCGCTCAAAACCGCCCTCAAGCTCACAATCGATATGTGCGCAAGGCTTTTTGGACGCATACCCGCTCGAGAACGAGGAGGCCGCCTTCTTATCGGGAAGGACAACCGTGGCCTCGGTCACCGTATACGACATGAGCGTAACCGCTACTCGTCGTCATCATCGAGCATGGCGGAACCATCGATGGCGTAAAGCTCGTCAAACTCCTCAGGCGCAGGCTGATCGGTCAGCTCGACCTCGGACGGAGCATCGTCATCAAACTCAAGCCCGCAGGCAAGGCGGACCTTATGCTCAATCTCGTCGGCGCAATCGGGGTGTTCGCGCAGGAACGCCTTGGCGGCCTCGCGACCGTTGCCGAGCTTGTCCTCGCCATAGGCAAACCAGGAGCCCATCTTCTTGCAAATGCCGCACTCGACAGCCATGTCCAGAATCGAGCCCTCCTTAGAGATGCCCGTACCGTACATGATGTCGAACTCAGCAGAACGGAACGGAGCTGCCACCTTGTTCTTAACGACCTTGGCGCGCACGCGGTTACCGATAACCTCATCCTTAAGCTTAATGCTGTCGATGCGGCGAATGTCGATACGCACCGAAGAGAAGAACTTAAGGGCGCGGCCGCCCGTCGTGGTCTCAGGGTTGCCGAACATGACGCCGATCTTCTCTCGCAGCTGGTTAATGAAGATGCATGTCGTGTTGGACTTGGACAGCGAGCCGGCGAGCTTGCGGAGCGCCTGACTCATCAGACGAGCTTGCAATCCGACCGTGGTATCGCCGATCTCTCCCTCGATCTCGGCACGCGGGGTCAGCGCGGCGACGGAGTCGACGACGATGGCATCGATGGCGCCGGAACGCACGAGCATGTCAACAATCTCGAGCGCCTGCTCACCCGTATCAGGCTGGGAAATCAGTACCTCGTCGATATCCACGCCAATGCGCGCGGCATACGTGGGATCGAGCGCGTGCTCGGCATCGATAAATGCCACCACGCCACCCATTGCCTGGGCTTCGGCCAGGATCTCGAGCGAAAGCGTCGTCTTACCGGAGGACTCAGGACCGTAAATCTCGACGATACGGCCGCGCGGCACACCGCCGATACCCAGAGCGGCATCGAGTGCCAGAGCGCCCGTGGGGATGGCCTCAACCTCAAGCTCGGGGCCGCCGTCACCATACCTCATGATGGAGCCTTGACCGAACTTCTTCTCGATCTCGGCCTTGGTGGTGGCGATCATCTCATCGCGCTCTTTACCCGTCGTGCGAGCATGAACGGTACGTACGGGACCTGAATTCTTGGCCATGAATAGCCCTCCTCTTAACAACCTGCATCGATAATAAACGAACGGCTGTTCGTGGTCAACCGTTCAGGCCAATCATATGCAGGCAGTCTTTCCAAAACCCAACCAAACGCCGACCAAACACTGACCAAATGCTTGACCACAAAGGGGCAAATAAGAACAAGAAAGGCAAAAATACACCTATGACCAGCGCAAACGCTAAATTCGTCAGGGGTCCCTATCTCCACAATTAAGGGGCCCGAAGGCCCCTTAAAACACGTCTATTCCATAGAGTTGAGCACAAGGGCAATGCGTCCCAATGCCTCCGCGACCGCATGGGCACGAACACACGAACGGTCGCCCTCATAGTGGCAGCGCACAGAGTCCACGACCGGCACTTCCCCATCAGCCGCGCGATACGCCCAGCCAATATAGAAAGTGCCAGCCGGATCGTCCTCAGTGCCGCCGCCGGGGCCGGCATAACCCGTTGCGCTCACTGCAATATCGCTCTGGTACAGCTCCAGCGAACCCGCCGCCATCTCGCGCGCGGTCTGATGCGACACCGCGGTATAGCGGTCGAGCGTCTCCTGATCAACACCCAAAACGCGATGCTTGATCTCATCGCAGTAGGTCACCGCACCGCCACGCAGCACCGCCGAGGCGCCCGGGATATCGGCAATCGTCGAGGCGATCATACCTGCCGTCAGCGACTCAGCCGTCGAAACCGTCACGCCCCGAGCGCTCGCGCGCTCGACAATATGACGCGCCAGCTCCTCGTTATGTGCGGAGATCTGCTCAAAAGAGTCCGTCATACCCACCAGAACCTAGACCGAAAAGACGATCTTGCGGCAGTTCCAGAAGTACTGGGCGCCCGAGATAACGGTCAGGACAACGGCAACGGCGTACAGGAAGCGCGACACCGAGTAGATGCCGAGCGTCAGCGCCAGCGGGCCAAGGTGCAAGCCGGCCATAGCAAAGACGCACAGGTAACCGCAGATGGAGACCATCGTGGTCGCCGTCTTGTACTTGCCAAGCTTATCGGCGGCAACGACCACGCCGGCGGCACTCGCGACCATGCGAAGGGCGCTCACCAGAAGCTCACGGAACAGGATAATGAACACGGACCACACGGTCACAGCGCCAAAATCCAAGAACAGCAGCAGAGCCGAGAACACCAGCAGCTTATCGGCAATGGGGTCCAAGAATTTACCGAAGTCGGTAATCTCATTGCGCGAACGCGCCAGATAACCGTCGACCTTATCGGTGCACGACAGGATCACATACAGAATGAAGGCAGCGGCGGCGAGCGGGCCGTCGAAGGTGCTCCAATCTGTACCGGCAACACTCGTGTGAGAAAGCGCCGACACGATCATGAACACCGGGATAAAGACGATGCGAACGCACGTCACGATGTTGGCGGGCGTCCAAACACTCGTCAGTTCCTTATTGCTCTCGTTTGCCACGATGCTCTCCTACTCCACAACATGGCCGATAAGCTCATAGCAGAAGCTATCGGTAAACTCGACCGTCAGAATATCGCCCACGGACGCCTCACTGGCGTCCAAGTGCACCGCGCCATCCGAATCGGGCGCCTGGAACCAAGCATGGCCGATCAGCTCGGCGCCGTCCTCGGTCTCCTCGATGCCGTCGACAATCACCTGGGCGCGCTCGCCCACATGTGCGGCGGTGGCGGCAAAACCGAGCGACTCGGCCAGGTCCATGGCCTCCTGGGCGCGCTCGAGCTTGACCTCCTCATCGACCTGACCCTCCATCTTAGCGGCCAGGCTGCCCTCCTCCTGCGAGTAGGCAAAGACACTCGTGTAGTCAAAGCCGACGGTGTCCATAAAGTCGATAAGGTCGCGGAACTCGTCGTCGGTCTCGGTCGGGAAGCCGACCATGGCCGTGGAACGGATCACGATGCCGGGGATACGCTCACGCAGATCGCGGAACAGGTCCTCGAGCTCCTGGCGCGAACCAGAACGGCGCATAGCCTTGAGGATGCGCGCGTCGCAGTGCTGCACGGGGATATCGATATAGGGCAGCACCTCGGGCATATCGCGAATCGTATCGATAAGCTCGTCGGTCATGCCCTCGGGCTGCAGATAGAGCACGCGGACCCAGACGTTGTGCGGGCGCACGGCCTCGGCGACGGCATGCAGCAGCTGCGCCAGATTGCGCGGCGAGCCATCGGTGGCGTCTTCGTCGGCAAAGTCGGTGCCCCAAATACCCGTGTCCTGGCCGATCAGCACGATCTCGCGCACACCGCCGGCAACCAGGTCGCGTACCTCGGAGATAATGCTCTCGGCATTGCGCGAGTGATAACGACCGCGGATATACGGGATCATGCAGAAGCTGCAGAAGCGGTTGCAGCCATCGGAAATCTTGACGTAAGCAACGGCGCCCTCGACAGTGCGCTTGACTTGCGGAATATAGGCAGCGATCTCACGCTCGACACCCAGCACGCCATCGATGACCGCCACGACGCCGTCCTCCTCGTCGGCCTTCACAAAGGCAGCGACCTCGGGCAGCTCGTCAGGCAGGTCGTCGCCATAGCGCGACGGCACACAGCCGCACATGACGATGGGACAAGAACGAACGCCGTCCTGAACCTCGTTGGCGAGCTCGAGCGTGGTCTCGATGCTCTCGGACGTTGCGGAGGCGAGGAACGAGCATGTATTGACGATGGCGATATCGGCATCCTGTGGGTCGAATGCCTCCTCGTAGCCCGCGGCGGTCAAAAGAGAACGCATGCGGTCGGTGTCAACCTCGTTCTTAGCGCACCCGAGGGTGATGTAGAGCACGGAGCCCAACGGTGTATCCATGTTGGAGAGCAGTCCTTTCGAATGATATTAGCGGTAGTTGGTGAACTGCAGCGGCTGGCCGTAGTCCTGGTCGCGCAGGAACTGGATCACGGTCTGCAACGCGTCCTTCGAAGCAGAGGAAACACGCAGCTTATCGGCCTCGATAGTCACCTTGACCTTGAGCTTTTGGTCCTTGATGTCCTTGTTGATCTTCTTGGCGGTCGCCTGGTCGATACCCTCGACGATATGGCCGAGCACGCGCACGGTGCCGCCCGATGCCGCCTGCGGAGCATCCCACGAGACAGCCTTGAGGTCGATGCCGCGCTTGATGAGCTTGGAGCTCAGCACGTCGATAATCTGCTTGGAGACAAAGTCGGCCGGGGCGTTGATCGTAAAGAGCTTGTCGCCCTTCGAAAGCTCGATCGTGGCGCCGGAATCCTTCAGGTCATAGCGCTGGGAAATCTCGCGCGTGGTTTGCTGGAAGGCGTTGTCGACCTCTTGCATGTTGACCTCGGACACGACGTCGAAGCTGGAATCTTTAGCCATGATGTTTCCTTTCGCGTACGAGCGACTTAGTAGCTATCGTACGAATAGTCGGTAGAATCGGTGGACGTCTGGCCGTCAGTTGCGGTATCGGCGCCATCCGTGGACTGGGCATCGGTGCCGTCGGTGGTGTCGGTACCATCGGTGGTGTCGGTACCATCAGAACTTTCACCATTCTCGGAACCAGTCGTCTCCTTCTTGGGAACGGTGATCGTCACACGCGCCACGCCCGAGGTCTTGGTATCGTAACGGACCTTTTCGCCGTTCTTGGTAACGGTGACATCGGAAGGCTTGGACGTGGTGATCTCGATCGAGGACTCAGGCGTGTACTCCTGCTCAAAGGGGCCAGTCGCCTGGGCGCCATAGACCGACTTGCCATCGACCTTGACCTCAATCCAGGCGGTCTTTCCCTTGGCAACGGAGACCTTGACCTTCGTTACCTCGTTTTCTTCCTTTTTAGCCGTCGTCTTGGTGGCGTCCGAATCGGTCGACTCATCCGTCGCCTCATCGGTGTCCTCATCCTCGTCGACGATTTCGGTCTTCTTAGAAGACTTCTTGGTCGTCGTCTTGGTAGCAGTGGGCGTCTCGGGCGTGGTCTCGGGCGTCGAAGATGCGCAGCCGCGCAGAAGTACCACGATGAGCACGATCAGCAGCAACGCCACGGCACCGATACCGGCGTAGACGATACGCGGATCGAGCCCGTTGTTTTGAGGAGCACGGGAACCGCCGCGTCCACGACTGGAACTGCTGCGGCCGCCTCCCTGAGGCATACGGCCACGATGGCTATCGGAACGGCCGCGATAGCCACCCTGGCCCTGAAGGCTGCGCTGACCCGATCGGGGCGCAAGTTCACCGCGGCCTTGATAGCCACGCTGGCCCGCACGCGGAGCCGAAGAGCGCTGGCCATACGGCTGTGATTGAGAGCGAAGACGCGGCGTCACCTGCGTGGTATCGGCGTCCGCATAGCCGCCGCGAGCACGACCGGCAGAGATACCACGGTGACCGCGATCGGAATAGCCGCCGTCGCCGTAGCCGGCACGAGGGTCACGCGCCACGCCGCGGGCAGCGGGAAGTGCACGGTCCTCGGGCATCGGCGTACTGCGGAACCGGTCACGCTGCGAGCGAATCTCCTCGCCCGAACCCGTCTCGGTAATATAACCGGCCTGCTGAGGACGCTGTCCATAGCGAGTCGAACGACCGCCCTGAACCATCAGGAAGCGCCCGTTATCGACAGAGGAACGCGAATTGACGTAGCCGGCGGCGTCCTGGAAACGACCGCCCTGCTGCGACGTCTCGCGTTCGTATGCCATCAGTTCGTCAAAGTAGGCATTGACGACCTCGCGCGGATTGAGGCCCAAAAAACGAGCATAGCTCGAAATCATGCCCTGCGCATAGCCGCGCGGCGGCATCGAAGCAAAGTTACCGGTCTCGAAAAACTCGATGATCTGCGGCCTGATTTTGATGGTGTTGGCGACCTGCTGAATGGAAAGGCCCATTCGGCGACGCTGCTCGAGCAGCATGTCACCAAAGCGTGCAGCCATCAGAATCCTCCAAACTCACGATCTTCACGTGCCATCTCGGCGTCGACAGATTCCAGCGCGGCAAGCCCTTCCTCGTCCAACAGGACCTCGCGCGGCTTGGAACCGTCGGGCGGGCCGACGACACCCTTTTCTTCCAGCATGTCCATAATACGCCCGGCACGCGCATAGCCAACCTTCAGGCGGCGTTGCAGGCCAGATGTGGAGCCCAGCTGCGATTCCACCACAATATGGGCGGCTTCCCAAATGAGCGGATCATCGTCTTGCGGCTCGGCGACTCCGGTGCGGACAATGCCGCCACCAGCCATGGACATGGAAGCGGGCGCCACGGCGGACAGAATCTCCTCGTGGTAGTCGGGCTCGCTCTGCGACTTGACGAACTCGACAATCTCGTTGATTTCGTCGTCCGAGACAAAGCAGCCCTGGATACGGCGGGGCTTGCCCCAGTCGACCTTGGAGAACAGCATGTCGCCCAAACCGGTGAGCTTCTCGGCACCCATCTGGTCGATGATGACGCGCGAGTCGATGCCCGTGGCGACGTTAAAGGCGATGCGGTTGGTGATGTTGGCCTTGATAAGGCCCGTCACCACGTTGGAGCTGGGGCGCTGCGTGGCAACGATAAGGTGAATACCGGCGGCACGGCCCAGCTGTGCAATACGCACGATCGAGGCCTCGACATCCTTACCGGCGACCATCATCAGGTCAGAGAGCTCGTCAATGATAATGACCAGGTAGGGCATCTTTTGCGGCGGGTTGTCGTAATGCTCAAACTCGCCAGCAGCCTGCTTTTCGTTGTAGGTCGAGATCTTACGCACGTTGAGACGCTCGAAGACCTTCAGGCGACGCTCCATCTCGGACACAGCCCATTGCAGAGCGCTCGCGGCCTGCTTAGGCTCGGTCACCACGGGCACATAGAGATGCGGAAGACCGTTATAGCCCGCAAGCTCGACGCGCTTGGGGTCGACCATAATCAGGCGAACGTCCTCGGGAAGGGCGCGCATGAGCAAGGTCGTGATGATGGAGTTGATCATCACCGACTTACCAGAACCGGTCGTACCGGCAATCAACAGGTGAGGCATCTTGGCGAGGTCGGCGACAACCGGCGTGCCCTCGGCGTCGCGGCCGATGGCGAGCTCGAGCGGACCGCCCTTCACATAGGGCAGCACGTCGCCCAGATTGACGTTCTGGCGCTTGCGGTTGGGAATCTCGATGCCCACGAGCGAGGTGCCGGGGATCGGGGCAAAGATACGCACCGACTGGGCAGCGAGCGAAAGCGCGATATCGTCCTCGAGGCTCGAGATTTTGCTCACACGCTCGCCCTCACCGGGCTGCAGCTTAAAGGTCGTCACCGTGGGGCCGGCGATCCAGCCGACCACGCGGGCACTGCGGCCAAACTCAAGCAAGGTGGATTGCAGTGACTCAGCGGTCTGCTCCAGCTCCTTGTCCGAAGACGCGGCGGAAGCCGACTGCGGGTTGGCATGCAGGATTTCGAGCGGCGGAAGCTTGAGGCCGTCCTCCTCTTCGCCCTCGTTATCTGCGGCGCCGTCGTCCACTCCCCCATCACGAGCCGCAGCCGATTCGATAGCACTCGTGGCAGGCGCATCGGCAACCTTGGGATGCTTTAAGAAGTCGGGAATCTGAGGTGCGGCCGAAACAGGGTTCACGGCAAACGGCGGCTCGGACTCGTCAACCTTGTCCGGATCGTCCTCCATCGAAAGCTGTCCAGTGACCTGCCCGCGCTTGGCGTGGCGACGCGGCAGCAAGGTTGTCTTGGCGGTCTCGAGCGGAGCCTCGTCGTCCTCGTCGTCACCCTCGGTGAGCTCAATCTCGCTATCGGACCAAGACGGGTCGGGCTCGCTTGTGTTGAGCTTGGGCGCAGCCTTGCCCTTCTTGGCATGGCGGCGCGGCAGCAGCGTGGTCTTGGCGCGCTCGGCTTCAACCGACTCGGATACGTCGACAAATGGGTCATCGTCCTCGTCGTCATCCAAAACCGGGTCGACATCGCCACCCATGACCGTGGTCACCGCGGCGTCAGTCCCCTTCTGGCGCAGAATGCTCAGGTGCGGACGAGCGACGCCGGGAACAGACAGGGCCTCTTCATCGCCCCACGGGCTCGCATTGACATCGGCACGTCGACGCTCGGCAAAATCGGCAGCGCGATCGCGTGCGGAGCGCAAAACGCCACCCACCGAAAAGCCGATAATGACCAAACCAACGACGACAAGCCCCAGCAAGACAACCATGGCGATAGGTTTACCCAGGGCGTTTTGCAAGGCACTTGCGATAAAGGCGCCAATGTAGCCGCCCGACACGGAAAGGTTCTGCGGCGTAAACATAAGGTCGCACGAATCGCTCGTGCCCGGCACCATCAGCGAAAGAATGGAGACGACGGCGATAAAGACCAAGGCGCCGCCCGCAACAGAGCGCACGTTGAGCGGCGAGTCCTCACCCAAAAAGAGCGTGGCGGCAAACAGCAAGATGACGATCGGCAGCACGTAGGCGCCCAGACCAAAGCCCAGGTGGTAGAAACCGGCAACCGCAGCCGTCACGGGCGCTGTTGCCGGAGAGATCACGGCAATGAAGGACGCGATCGCCAAAACGGCGATGACCACACCGGCGATATCGCGATTGGCCGAAGGCTCGACCAAGGGCTCAAAATCGTCGAAGTCTGCCTCATGGCCCTTATTGGCACGAAGATGGGAACCGGCACCCTTAGCAGATGCCGGTTGGTTGTTGGCCTTATTGCCTTTGGCGTTTTGTGCAGATCCGCGCGCCAAACTAAACCTCCATGACGACCGGGATGATCATCGGGCGAGTGCGCGTACGGCTCCAGATAAAGTTGGAGAGCGAGTCGCGCACGGCCTTGCGAATGGCGTCGGAACCGCTGCTGGTAAAGCTGAACTTGCCCTTCTCGATCGTCTTCATGATGGACGCGGAGGCATCCTCGGAGAACTGGTCGTCGATGGCAAACGAAACGCCGCGGCCCGAGAACTCGATGGCCTCGATCTTCTTGTGCTTGAGCGAGACGATGGCGACAGCCGTAACCATACCGTCGTTGGCGAGCTTCTGGCGATCGCGCAGGACGATGGGGTCGGTATCGCCGATGCGCAGACCGTCGACGTAGACGACGCCGGACTCGACGGGCGTGCCGCGCTTGACGATACCACCGCGCATCTCGAGCGTGTCGCCGTTATCGAGGATAAAGATATGATCGTCCTTGATGCCCATCTTGCGGGCCAGCTGGGCATGGGCGCGAAGATGCACGGCCTCACCGTGAACCGGCATAAAGTACGTGGGCTTGGCCATGGCCATCAGGAGCTTGAGCTCCTCCTGGCTACCGTGACCCGAGACGTGGACGAGAGCGCGGTTCTTATCCCACACGTCGCAGCCGAGCTTGGCCAGGCTGTTGACGACCTGCTGGACGGCCTTCTCGTTGCCAGGAACGGGAGTTGCCGAGAGGATAACGGTATCGCCCTCGTGAATGGAGAGCGTCTTGTGCTCGCCATTGGCCATGCGGGACAGAGCCGACAGCGGCTCGCCCTGCGAACCAGTGCACATGACGACGATCTTGTCGTCAGGCAGGTTATCGATATCGAAGGCATCGATGATATCGGCATCATCGATGTTGAGGTAGCCCAGCTCGCGTGCCACGCGGGTGTTGGTGAGCATGGAACGACCGGTCACGACGACCTTACGGCCGCACTTGCGGGCGGCGTCGCAGATCTGCTGCAGACGATGGATGTGGCTCGAGAATGACGCAACGAACACGCGGCCCGGAGCATTCTTGATGGCATGCAGCAGATTGGGGCCAACCTCGGCCTCGGACTTGGTAAAGCCGGGGACCGTAGCGTTGGTGGAGTCGGACAGAAGCAGGTCGATGCCCTGCTTGGCAAAGCGGCTGATAGCGGCATAGTCGGGAGTGACGCCGTCGATGGGCGTCTGGTCGAGCTTAAAGTCGCCGGTGTGCATAACGGTGCCTTGATTGGTGCGGATGAACACGCCCAGAGCGCCGGGGATGGAGTGCGTCATCGAGAAGAAGTCGAGCGAGATGCCGCCGAGGTTGACATGGCTGCCGTCCTTGACCTCGCGGAACTTGGGTGCGCGGATGCGGAACTCAGAAAGCTTGCCCTCGATAAAGCCAAGCGTCAGCTTGCTCGAGAAGATGGGCACCTTATTGTTGAGGTCCTGCAGCAGATACGGAAGCGAACCGGTGTGGTCCTCGTGGCCGTGGGTGACGATGATGCCGCGGAGCTTCTCCTCGTTCTCAAGAACATAGGTGTAGTCGGGAAGCACCAGGTCGATACCGGGCTGGGAGTCATCCGGGAACATGAGGCCAGCGTCGACGAGCACCATGTCGTCGCCGCACTCGAAGACCGTCATGTTCTTGCCGATGCCGTCAAGGCCGCCAAGCGGGATGATCTTCAAGGGAGATGATTTTTTAGCTGCCATAGGTTAGTGTGGTTTCCTTTCTTCGAAACGGGTCTGGAACAACCGACGGGGCGCTTCTGGCAAACCGACCGCCGGGAACGTACAAACATGCATCGCAGAGTCGATGCAATAACCACAGTATGATACCCATTTGCCCACCAACAGACCACCCATGCATCAAAGCCCCATCCAAACCGGTCTATCCCGCCGGTTTCCCGTGGGGGGGGGGGGCGGGTAGAGTTGATCTGTTAAAAAGGGCGCGCCCCCGCGGG
>CAUAWV010000039.1 GCA_958433005.1 uncultured Collinsella sp.
CTTGGCATCGCCGCTGCCAATGCGCTGCTGCTCATGCCGTGGTGGATCAAGCTGCTCAAGGTCGAGGGTGTCGGCCAGCAGGTTCGTGCCGACGGCCCCAAGCGTCATTTGGTTAAGCAGGGAACGCCCACCATGGGTGGCGTTGTCATCCTCGTCGCGATCTCGCTGACCTGCCTGCTGATGGGCAAGCTCACCACCGAGCTCGTGCTCGTGCTGCTCGCCACGCTGGCGACCGGCGTGCTGGGCCTGATTGACGACCTGACCTCCGTTACGCATGGGCGCTCGCTCGGTCTGACGCCTCATGCCAAGATGATCGGCCTAACCATTATCTGTGTCACCTTTACGGTACTTGCCGTCAACTGGTGCGGCGTCGCCCCCGAGATTCGTTTTCCCGGCGGCCTGACGATCGACCTTGGCGTGCTTTCGACCACCATCTGCGGCCTTTCGTTCCCGTGGCTCTACATTGTCTTTTGCTGGCTGATGATCGCCGGTCTTTCTAATGCCGTGAACCTGACCGATGGCCTTGACGGTCTTGCTGGCGGCACCTCCATGATCGCCATGCTCGCCATGGCTGCGATGGCGTTTTTGCACGGAGACGTGAACCTGTCCATCTTCTGCACCGCGTGTGCCGGTGCCTGCTTGGGCTTTCTGTGGTTCAACTGCTATCCGGCGAGCATCTTTATGGGCGATACCGGCTCGCTTGCTCTGGGTGCCGCGTTTGCCTGTACGTCCATCATGACTAACACCGAGGTCGTCTCCCTCATCATCGGTGGCCTGTTTATCGTTGAGACCCTGTCGGTCATGATTCAGGTTGTCTACTTCCACTTTACGCACAAGCGCGTCTTCCTTATGGCGCCCATCCATCATCATTTCGAAAAGAAGGGTTGGGCCGAGACCAAGGTCGTCATCCGTTTTTGGATTATCGCTGCGGCATTTGGTGCCGTTGGCCTTGCCCTGTTCTTCCAGTTGGGATAGTGGTCTTTCATGCCTCTTGCTGATGTCTTTAGCCTGCTCGTTTTGGGTCAGGGCAAATCCGGTCTCGATGTCGCCCGCTGGGCGCTGGCACATCCAGAGCGCGTAAGCGCCGTTACCGTGTATGGCGGCGGCACCTCTGAGCCCAATGACGCCACGCGTGCGCTCGAGGCTGCCGGTGCGTCGTTTGTCTATGGGACCGAACAGGTCGAGGGCGCCTATGACGTATGCGTGACGTGCCCGGGCATCTCGGAGTTCTCGGGCTTCTTTAAGGCCGGGCGCGAGCATGCCGCCCAGATTATGGGTGAGCCCGAGTTTGCCTATCGCCTGTCGCCCGATAACTGGATTGCCATCACGGGCACCAACGGCAAGACGACCACCACGTCGCTGACCGATTATCTGCTCAAGGCTTCCGGTGAGGCCAGTGTAGCTGTCGGCAACATCGGCGAGCCGCCTATCAACGAGATTGACGGCCGAGCCCACAACGAGTGGTTTGTGGCTGAGCTCTCGAGCTATCAGATTGCTACGACCACCGAGCTCCACCCTCGCGTGGCGGTGCTGCTCAACATCACTCCCGACCACTTGGGCTGGCATAAGAGCCATAAGAACTATGCGCTTGCCAAGATCAAACTGTTTGACAATATGGTCGATGACGATCTGGTGGTCGTCGACGTCGAAGACGCCGGCATTCACGAGTTCGATGAGTACATCTACACGCCGGGTCGTCGCATCTGCAAGGTTGCCTTTGACGAGCCAGAGGGTGAGGATGTCGCCTTTGTGCGCGATGGCAAAATGATCGTGCGCCTGAAGGGCGTCGAGACCCCGCTCATCGCTACATCCGAGCTCAAGATCTCGGGCCATCACAATGTTATCAATGCCCTGTGCGCTGCCACGGCTGTCCTGGCCGTCGGTGCCAATCCCGAGGGCATTTGCCGCGGTCTGGCCTCGTTCCAGCCGCTCGAGCATCGCGTGGAGCCGTGCGGCGAGATTGACGGTGTGCGCTACGTCAACGATTCCAAGGCGACCAACACCGACGCGGTCGAGAAGGCACTGACGGCATTTCCCGATGACGACGTGATCTTGCTGCTCGGCGGCCACGATAAGGGCACGCCGCTCACGGACTTCGCGCGCGTTGTTATGGATAACGTGCGCTCGGTCGTCTGCTTTGGCGATGCGCGCGAGCGCTTCACCGCCGCTATGGACGAGGCCGATGTCGATGGCGATGTGGATATCGCCCAGGCGGATGACCTACGCGATGCCGTGGACGTTGCCCGTTCGCTGTCGAGCCGTGGCGACGTGATCTTACTTTCTCCTGCCTGCTCTTCGTTCGATGAGTTCTCGGGCTATGAGGAGCGCGGCCGCGTGTTTAAGGACTATGTGGCCCAGCTTGCCGCTGCAGCGAAATCGCAAATGGAATAGGGGTTGCCGGTGAGAGAGGAGAGCCCCCGACAAGGTATGAGGAGGCCCGACTCGGACCGTGCTTCCTCGCGGCGTAGCACACCGCGTTCCGGTCGCGGCGGGCGGTCGTTTAGCGAACGCTATATTGCCGGCGTTCCCGCCCGCATCATGCGCCCCCGTCTGATATTCATGGCCTGTCTGTTTATCTTGGTGTGTTTTGGCCTGCTGATGGTGTACTCGGCGTCTTCGGTCGAGGCGCTGCACGAGAATGGCTCAGCGACGTTTTTTCTGGGTCGACAGGCTGCGTTTGCCGTGGTCGGTGTTCTGGCGCTGATTGCCATCGTGCGCGTTTTGCCGGACAGCTGGTTTGGGGAGGATGTGCTCAGGATCTTCCTCATAGGCATGATAGGGCTACTGTTTCTGGTGTTCTTGGTGGGCAGCGGCAGCCGTGGCGCCACGCGCTGGCTCAACATCGCCGGCATTCAGTTCCAGCCTTCCGAGTTTTTAAAGCCATTTGCCATTGCGTATTCGGCCATCATGCTCGATCGCTTCTTTTCGCCCGGTGGCAACATCAACGAATTCCTTCGCAAGATGGGCATCTACCTGGGCATTTCGCTCTTTCTGATCTTTATCCAGCCCGATTTCGGTACCGTCCTGATCATCCTGTTGACCCTCATGTGCATGGCGTTGTTTGCGGGTCTCGACCCCAGATTTATCATCGGCGTGCTAATCTTCGGCATTCTCGTGATCGTGATTGCGCTTGTCGCAGAGCCATACCGTATGGTGCGTATTCAGGTTGCCTTGAACCCTTGGGCCGACGAGTATGGTGACGGCTATCAGGCCACGCTTGCCATCATGGCCTTTGCCTCGGGCGGTCTGTTCGGCCGTGGCATCGGCAACTCAACCATGAAGTACTCGTATCTGCCCGAGGCGCACAATGACTACATCCTGGCCATCATTGGCGAGGAAGTCGGTTTTGTCGGAACCGTCCTGTTCTTCTTGGTGTTTGCGATGCTGATCTACTCGGCGTTTCGCATTGCCGAGCAGGCGACCGATCGTCGGGGCGCGCTCATGGCGTCTGGCTCTGCGGTCATTCTCCCGGTGCAGTTTTTGATCAATGCGCTGGGCATCCTCAACGTGTTTCCCATGACGGGCAAACCGTTGCCGTTTATTAGCTATGGCGGTTCGTCGATTATTGTGTCGCTTATGCTTGCCGGTCTGATCCTACGCGTTTCGTACGAGAGCGCCCGTCGCGATGAGTACGACCGTCGCCGCGAGAGCTTTGCCGTTATGGATGAGAGTACCGCCGGCGTGCCCCACGTGCGCGGCGAGCGGTCTTCGCGTAACGGCTTTACCGTTCTGGATGGCTCTGCGACCGAGCCGGCAGCCCGTCCGCGTCAGCGAACGGCGCCGCAAGGTCGTCCGCAGCGCCCAACTCCTCGCAATGCGGGCGGCGGATATAATCGAATCGATTTGAACTCGGACCCGTCGGCGCGTTTGCGCACCGACGACCAGGGACCGCGTGTACGAAGGGACTACCATGACCGATAAGATGACCGTTGCTATTGCAGCCGGCGGCACGGCAGGGCATATCAACCCCGCGCTCGCCTTGGCCGAAGAGCTGCGTGACCGTGGCCACCACGTTGTGTTCGTGGGCCAGTCGCGCAAGCTCGAGGGTCGTCTGGTCCCCGAGGCTGGGTTTGATTTTGTGCCCATTACGGTTACGGGCTTCGACCGCTCCCGTCCTTGGACGGCGCTGACCTCGCTGTGGCGTGTCAACAAGGCCAAGCGTGCGCTCGCCAGTCATTTCTCAAAGGTCGGCAAGCCTGATGCCGCCATCGGTTTTGGTGCCTATGTCGAGGTTCCGCTGCTGGGGTGGTGCAAGGGCGCAGGCGTTCCGTATCTGCTGCATGAGCAGAACTCTGTTCCGGGCCTGGCCAACAAGATGATGAACTCCCACGCCGCTCGCGTGTGCATCTCGGTGCCGGCAGCGCGCTCGGTCTTTGAGCGCGAAGGTGACCCTGACCACGTGCTCATGACCGGCAACCCCGTACGTCGCTCGGTGATCGAGGGCGATCGCGCTCGCGGCCGCAAGGCACTTGGCGTTCCCAAGGACGCTACGCTGCTGCTCGTCTTTGGCGGTTCACTTGGCGCCCAGCACCTCAACGAGCGCGCGGTTTCGCTCAAAAACGAGCTGCTTTCGCGCAAGAACCTCTATGTGTTGCATTCGACGGGTGCCGACGGCTTTGAGGAGACCGAGCGCGCTTTGGCGCTGACGCCCGAGGAGGCGAAGCGTTACCGCGTCCAGCCTTACATCGACAACATGGGCGATATGCTGGCTGCTGCCGATTTGGTGCTCTCGCGTTCGGGTGCATCGAGCGTGGCCGAGATCGCTGCGCTCGCCGTGCCCTCGATACTCGTGCCGTATCCGCATGCGACGGCCGACCACCAAACCACCAATGCCCGTTATCTGGTCGACGCCGGGGCCGGCGTGCTCTGTGCCGATGCCGATATCGACGGTTCTGCCTTTGCCGATGAGCTGCTGCACCTGGTCGATGACGCGGCAGAGCGCGACGTCATGCGTCAGGCGGCGCGTGGTCTGGCTCAGGATAGGGCCGCCGCTCTTCTGGCCGATGCGGTAGAGGGTTTGCGTTAGTTAGACGGGATATCGTCGGTCGCCCTCGCGCTGATGCAGTAGGTGCGGTACAGTTAACGGGTTACAGGCAGTGTTTACGCAAGGAGTACACGAGCACATGGCTGATTCCCAGACTGCAACCTCCGCGCCCGAGTTTAAGAGCGCCCACTTTATCGGTATCGGCGGCGCCGGCATGAGCGGCATCGCCCTCGTTCTGCACGAGCGCGGTTATGCCGTTACCGGCTCCGACCTTAAGACATCACGTTATATCCGCCAGCTTACACGCGCTGGTGTGAAGGTGCATGTGGGCCATGAGGCAGCCACGATCGACGAGGTCAAGCCCGACGTGGTTGTTGTCTCCACCGCTATTCCGGAGTCCAACCCTGAGCTCGTGCGCGCTCGCGAGCTGGGCATTCCCGTGTGGCCCCGTGCCAAGATGCTCTCTGCTTTGGGCCACGGCTACACTACCGTCGCTGTTGCCGGCACGCATGGCAAGACCACCACGTCTTCGATGTGCGCCACCATGCTCGACCGCATGGGTCTGGATCCGAGCTTCTTGATCGGCGGCATCGTCGAGGGCTATGACACGAACGGCAAGAACGGCTCGGGCGACTACTTTGTCGCCGAGGCCGACGAGTCCGACAGCTCCTTCCTGTTCCTGAACCCCAACGTAGTCATTGTGACCAACGTCGAGGCCGACCACCTCGATCACTACTCGGGTATCGAGGAGATCGAGGCAACTTTCGCCAAATTCATGAGCCTGGTGGGCGAGGACGGCACCGTCATCGTCTGTGGTGAGGACCCGCATCTGGTCGAGCTCGCCAAGTCGACGGGCCGTCACGTGCTTTCCTACGGCTTTGCCGAGAGCAACGACATCGTCTGCGTGCACCCGGATGTCAAGGGCATCCAGAGTGACTTTATCGTTCGCTTTGAGGACGGCACTGAGCACACTGTGGAGATCAAGAGCAACCCCGGTCGCCACAACATGCTCAACGCCACGGCGGTGCTCACCGTCGCCCATGTCCTGGGCCTTGACATCGACGCCGCCGCCAAGGCGCTCTCGAGCTTTGAGGGCGTCCGCCGTCGCTTTACCCACGTGGGCGATATCGATGGCATCACCGTGGTCGATGATTACGGCCATCACCCCACCGAGATCAAGGCGACGCTTGCTGCCGCTTCCTCGCTGGGCTACAAGCACGTCGATGTCGTGTTCCAGCCGCACCGCTATTCGCGCCTGCAGGCCCTGTGCGACGACTTTGCCGATGCATTTGCCAATGCCGATAAACTGCTGCTGATTGATGTGTTCTCGGCTGGCGAGATGCCCATTCCGGGTGTCACCTCTAAGATGCTCGCCGATACCGTGCGCGCCAAGCATCCTGGCAAGGAGGTCGTGTACTGCTCCAGCCGTCTTGAGCTCAATCAGGAGCTCGAGCAGATGGTGGGCGAGGGCGACCTGCTGCTCACCATGGGTGCCGGCGACGTTACGACCGTCGGTCCCGAGTTTATCGAGTATCTGACTGCCAAGAAAGACGCTTAAGTCTAATGGGTCTGTTTAACGCCGTCATGGCGCTCTCGGGCATGATCGACACGGATGTGATCGAGGACGAGCGCCTTGCGCGTCATACGAGCTATCGTATCGGCGGCAAGGCCGACCTCTTTGTGACGTGCCATAGCTATCATGCCCTCCGCCGCGCCGTGGCGGTGCTCGATCGCGAGCAGGTGCCGTGGGTCATCATCGGCAAGGGCTCCAATCTGCTGGTTGCCGATGGCGGTTATCGCGGTGCCGTCATTTCGCTCGGACGTGAGTTTCAGCGCACGGTTGTTGCCGATGACGGTTGTATGCTGACGGTCGGTGCGGGCGTGATGTTTGCGCGCCTGGTCAACGATGCCCTGTCGCGTAGCCTCTCGGGCCTTGAGTTTGCCGTTGGCATTCCTGGTTCGGTCGGCGGTGCGATATCTATGAATGCCGGCACACGGACCGAGTGGATTGGCTCGCTGGTTGAGGATGTCGTAACGTTTGACCCGGCATCCGGTATCAAGCATTATGCGGGGTCCGAGATCACTTGGGGCTACCGCGAATGTAGCCTTCCCCGCAATGAGATCATCCTCGAGTGCGTGCTCAAGCTTAAACCGGCGCCCAAGGCCGACATTCGCGAGCGCATGGAGCGGTACCTTACAAGGCGCAAGCGTACGCAGCCCATGGGTCGCGCATCCTGCGGGTCTGTCTTTCGCAACCCGCCCGATGCGAGTGTGGGCAAGCTTATCGAGGATTGTGGATTAAAGGGTTTTTCGATTGGCGGCGCGGAAGTTTCGCCCGTTCACGCTAATTTTATCGTTAATAACGGAACTGCCTCGGCCGATGACGTTGCCGCGGTTATTAGACATGTGCACGGAAAGGTGAGGGAGGCGTATGGCATCGAGCTCAGACCGGAAGTTAAATTCCTCGGCTTCTAGAGCATCGAAACCCACCTTCCGCCGCGCCGGAGGGCGTTCCGGCGCGCCTGCCAAACCTCAACGCAATACCGTCGCGCACTCTAAGTCTGTCGGGCATGCTCGACAGACCAGTCGTCCGGTCGTCGGCTCGCAGCTCGGTAATCGTCCGGCCGCAAAAAAGTCCTCGCGTCCCTCGGTGACGTCAAAGCCTGTTATGGGCGCCAAGCCTGCCCGTCCCATGGCAGCTCCCAAGCCCTCGACGGGAACTAAAGCGGCGCGTCCAGGTCGCACGCTGGGCGCATCGAAACCGCGCTCGCTGACATCGGTGCCGGCTACCGCCAAGAAGCCTTCGAGTAAAAAAGGTTTCAACCCGTTATCTTCACTTGGAGCGATGGCAAATAAAACATCAGACGCCGCTTCTGTCGTTACAGGCAAAGGCAAAATCGTGGGCGGCGTTCTGGCCGTCTTGGCCGTGCTCGTCGTCGTTGCCATCGTGGTGATCAACTCTGGACTGTTTACTGCCACTGATATTCAGATTCAAGGCAGCGAGCATGTGACGAAGCACGATGCTATCCAGCTGATCGACTTGCCCGAGGGAACGTCGCTTTTTAACGTCGATCCCGACCAGATTACCGAGGATCTCAAGCAGAACCCGTGGGTTTCGGGCGTGGATGTCCAGCGCCAGTTTCCCCATACGCTTATCATCACGCCGACGGAGCGTAAAGTTATCGCCATTGCGTATATCAGCTCCGACGACCTTGCCTGGGCTATCGGAGACGATGACACCTGGATCGCCCCGCTGTCGACGTCGGTCGAAGTGGACGACCAGGGCAACGTCATCACGACAGGGCAGGGCTCAAATACCTTGACCGGAATCGATGCCGCGCTGGCGCTCGCCAAGCATTATGGCGCGGTGTTGTTGACTGATGTCTCGGCGGATGTCGCTCCGGTTTCCGGCCAGGCGGTTAACTCCAAAGCCGTTAAGGCCGGCCTGGATTATGTGCGTGGTTTTTCGAGCGAGTTCTTGGGACAAGTCAAGGATATTTCCACGCCTTCGGTCGAAGCCATCTCGGCAAACCTCAATAACGGCATTGAGGTGTCGCTGGGCGATTCGGACGATATCGCCAAGAAGGAACGCGTAGTCACCAAGTTGCTTTCGCAGGTAGAGGGCGTAACGTATATCAATGTGCGCTCTCCGGGCAACTACACATTTAGGAATGCTCCGACCTCGTAGCGCTGGTTGATGCTTTGTTGAGGGGCCATACCACGCCGTTTATCTGGTTTGTTTGGTTTTCACGGTCAATTATTTGACTGATACGTTCATAATGTGCAAACATAATACGGTTTACCTTTGCATTTACTTTCAACCTGAAGGTTAATGTGCGCAGGGGTCGACCCATGCTATGGCTATAACCTTTGTTCGGAGGACCGACATGCACGAGACAGAGATCAACAACTACCTTGCCGTCATTAAGGTGGTCGGCGTCGGCGGCGGCGGTACCAACGCGGTCAATCGAATGATCGAAGAGGGCATCCGCGGCGTCGAGTTTGTTGCCATCAACACCGATGCTCAGGCACTCGCGATCTCTGATGCCGATATCAAGGTGCACATCGGCACCGACCTTACCCGCGGCTTGGGCGCCGGCGCCAACCCCGAGGTTGGCCGCAAGGCTGCCGATGAGTCCCGCGACGACATTGCCGAGGCGCTTGCTGGCGCCGACATGGTGTTTATCACCTGCGGTGAGGGCGGTGGCACCGGTACCGGCGCTGCTCCCATCGTTGCCGATATCGCGATGAACGAGGTCGGCGCACTGACCGTCGCCGTCGTGACCAAGCCCTTCACCTTCGAGGGCCGCAAGCGCAAGAAGAGCGCCGAGGAGGGCATCAAGACCCTCTCCGATTGCGTCGACACCATGATCGTCATCCCTAACGATAAGCTGCTCGACATCGCCGAGAAGAAGACCACCATGCTCGAGGCCTTCGCGATTGCCGATGGCGTCCTTTCCCAGGGCACCCAGGGCATCACCGACCTCATCACCGTCCCCGGTATCATCAACCTGGACTTCGCCGATGTTAAGACCATCATGAAGCAGGCCGGTACCGCCATGATGGGTATCGGTACCTCTTCTGGGGATACTCGTGCCGTCGACGCTGCCCAGCAGGCCATCTCCAGCCCGCTGCTCGAGAGCTCCATCGATGGTGCCACGCGCGTGCTGCTCTCCATCGCCGGTTCCAAGGACCTGGGCATCCAGGAGATCAGCGACGCCGCCGACGTTGTCGCCAACGCCGTCGACCCCGAGGCCAACATCATCTTCGGTACCGTTGTCGACGAGTCCCTGGGCGATCAGGTGCGTATCACCGTCATCGCTACGGGCTTCTCCGACTCCAACGTCAACCGTCAGGATGAGCTTTTTGCTGCTCAGCAGTCTCAGAGCAAGGCCGCTGCCTCCGCTGAGCCGCAGCGCACCGCTCCGGCTGCCAGCCCGGCTCAGGCCGCTCCGACCCGCAACGTCGGTGGTACCGAGCTGCCCAACTTTGGCAACGACCAGTTCGAGCTTCCCGACTTCCTAAAGCGCGGTAGCTTCTAGTTCGTTTTTCTCAACGACCTGCACGGGGTGTGTCCATTCGGATGCACCCCGTTTTGTTTCTCGTTTGTAAACGAAAGCCTCCAATCTCCTTACGTTCCCTTTACGTTTGGTCCCTACCGCTGCGGGTATCCTTTTAAGGAAGTATGACAGCCGTATAAACGCGGACTGCGCGGCGACGCCGCGGTACTTGTGTTATTAGGAGGCTTTAGTATGGCAGCACGTGCGGACAACGTTTCGCGTGTCGACCATGATGGAGTTACGTTGGTGGAGGGCGCGACATCCGATGTCCGCTTTGCCTTTACCGAGCGCACCGGTGGCGTTTCTGAAGATGCGTACTCCTCGCTCAACCTGGGCTCGCATGTAGGCGATGACCCCTTTGCTGTTCAAGAAAATCGTCGTCGAGCGCTCGAAGCTATGGGCGCCACTGAGTGCGAGCATAATCTGCTCGTGCCCAATCAGGTACATGGTGACCATATCGTTACGGTGACTTCGAACGGCGCCGACGATCTTGAGGCTGTTCGCGAGCAGATTGCCGAGGGCTGCGACGCCATCGTCTGTACGGCCCATGACGTGCCCGTGCTGCTCTGCTTTGCCGACTGCGTTCCCGTGGTGCTGGTGGCCCCCAGCGGATTTGCCGTGGTGCACTCCGGTTGGAAGGGCACGATTGCACGTATTTCTGCCAAGGCGTGCCAGGCGCTTTGCGATGCTGCCGGCTGCGATGCGAGCGACGTTTCCGCCTATATCGGGCCCCATATCCTGGGTGACGAGTACGAGGTTTCCCAGGAGCTCATGGATCGCTTTGCCGCCGAGTTCTCTTGGATCGATGCGAGTACCTCTCGCATGCTCGATCTTTCCGCTGCCATTTGCGAGGCGCTGGTAGATGTCGGTGTCGACGCGGATAATATCGTGGATACCCAGCTTTCGACCGTGCGTCAGAACGACCGCTTTTATTCCTACCGTAACGAGGACGGCACCTGTGGGCGCCATGCCGCGATCGGCGTGATGCTATGAGAAAGATCGTATCGGTCCTGAGCGCCGCTGTGCTTACGCTTACGCTGTGCGCCTGTTCTTCGGGATCTTCTACCTCTTCCATTACCGTGGCCGGCTCCACGACCTGCCTTCCTATCGCCGAGATTGCGGCAGAGGGCTTTAAGGAGGAGACCGGCATCGACGTGCTCGTTTCCGGTTTGGGTTCTTCCGCTGGCATCGAAGCCGTCAGCGCTGGCACGGCCGATATCGCCAGCTCCTCCCGTGGACTCAATGCCGACGAACAGGATTTGGGCCTGACTCCCATCGTCATTGCCCACGACGGTATCGCGGTCATCGTGAACGACGATAACCCGGTCGATAACCTCTCGACCGAGCAGCTCCGCGATATTTACGCCGGCAAGATCACCAACTGGAAAGAAGTCGGTGGCGAGGACCTGAGGATTCAGGTCATCAACCGAGATGAGGCGTCCGGCACGCGTGAGGCCTTTCGCACCATCGTGATGGACGGCACCCCGTTCGATCGCCGCTCGGCCGTTCTTTCGGGCACGGGCCAGGTGCGCGACGTGGTATCTCGTTCGCGCGGTGCCATTGGCTACATTTCGCTGGGCTTCGTCGATAGCCTCAACGCCAAGACCTCGGTCAAGGCCGTCTCGGTCAATCATGTTGAGGCGTCCGAGAAGACGGTCGCGAGCGGCGGCTATCCCATCTCACGCGACCTTTACTTCTTTGTGAAGGGTGCGCCTTCGCAGCAGGCGCAGGATTACATCGACTACGTGACGTCCGAAAAGATGGACAAGCAGATTCGCGAGGCGGGCTTTATCCCCGTCACCAACGACGAGAAGGGGAGTGAGTAGCATGGAAGCACAGGAAAACTCCCAGACTGAGCGGAATGTTCAGACGCCCAAGAAGCGCGAGCTGGCGCTCGTATCGCGCAGTACCTATATCAAGGAGAAGGCGCTGCAGTGGATCTTCTTTGCCTGCGCGTTCTTGGCGGTCGTTACCGTCATCCTGATTTTTGTCTTTACCACGTACTCGGCGCTGCCCGTCTTTACCGACATCGGTCTGGCGGACTTCTTTAGCTTTACGTGGGCGCCCTCTGAGGGTCACTACGGCATCGTGTCGCTGCTTGCCGGCTCGGGTCTGGTGACCGTCGGTGCGCTCGCCATGGGTGTGCCCCTAGGCGTGGGCACGGCCGTGTATCTGGTCGAGATCGCCAGCAAGCGCGTGCGCAAGCTCATCAGCCCTGCCGTTGACCTGTTGGCCGGCATCCCTTCTATCATCTATGGCTTCTTTGGCATGATCATCATCCGCCCGTTTATCGCACAACTGACCGGCGGTCTTGGTTTTGGCGCGCTGACGGCGTGGTTCGTGCTCGCCATTATGATCGTGCCCACCATCACGACGCTTACCATCGATGCTCTCAATTCCATTCCCATGGGCATTCGCGAGGCATCGTATGCCATGGGCGCCACCAAGTGGCAGACTATCTATAAGGTCGTGTTACCTGCCGCCAAGCTGGGTATCGTGGATGCCATCGTGCTGGGTATGGGCCGTGCCATCGGCGAGACCATGGCCGTGCTCATGGTCGTGGGTAACGCCCCGGTTATTCCCGACAGCATTGCGAGCCCCATCTCGACGCTCACGAGCCAGATTGCGCTCGACATGAGCTATTCCTCGGGTCTGCATCGCTCGGCGCTGTTCGGCATGGGCGTGGTCCTGTTTATCATTTCCGCCACGCTGGTGGGCATCGTCCGCCTGGTTTCCAAGAAGAAGAGGGGGTAGGCTATGTCCGATTCCGTTGACACGACGGTCGATACGACCTCGTCGCGCGAGCGCATCAAGCGTGCCCTTTCCCACGGCAAGAAGGGTCGCATCAACAAGGACCTGTCCAACAAGATCATGCTCGGCGTATTCCGCGCGGCTGCCTACATCACCACGCTGGTGCTGGTCGCTATCATTGCCTATGTGGTCATTAACGGCCTGCCGCATATCTCGCTCGACTTTATCTTCGGTTGGCCCCAGGGCGTCAACGCCGAGGGCGGTATTTGGCCCACGATCGTCTCGACCGTCTATGTGACGGCGCTCGCCATGCTTATCTGCACGCCGATCGCTGTGCTGGCAGCCGTCTATCTGGCCGAGTACGCCAAGCAGGGCAAGATCGTCGAGCTCATTCGCTACGCTGCTGACGCTTTGGCCTCGGTGCCCTCCATCGTTATGGGCCTGTTTGGCTACGCCTTGTTTGTCGAGGCTATGGGTCTGGGCCTTTCGATGGTCTCGGCCGCTCTGGCGCTTGCGCTCTTGATGCTTCCCATCGTCATGCGCACCACCGAAGAGGCCATTCGCGCCGTTCCGCGCTATATCCGTTGGGGCGCGTATGGCCTGGGCGCCACCAAGTGGCAGGTTGTCTCCAAGATCGTGCTTCCTTCTGCCTTTGGCCGTATTGCCACGGGCATTGTCCTTGCCATCGGCCGTGCCATTGGCGAGACCGCCGTGGTGCTCTACACCATGGGCCAGGCCATCAATCTACCTATCTCGCCGCTCGATTCCGGCCGCCCCATGACCGTTCACCTGTACCTGCTTGCCAACGACGGCATCAACATGAACGCAGCCTACGGCACCGCGCTCTTGCTGATGGTGATCATTCTGGCCTTCAACCTGTTTGCGCGCTTCCTGTCGCGCAAGCGTCGCTAGTTAAGGAGTCCCATGTCCGTTTATCAGTCCGCTCCCACGCTGGAGCAAGCGGCCATTACGGCCAAGGATTTCAACTTTTGGTACGGTGACTTTCATGCGCTGACGGGGCTCGACCTCAACATCGCCAAAAACGCCATCACCTCCTTCATTGGCCCTTCGGGCTGCGGCAAGTCGACGTTTTTGCGCTGCATCAACCGCATGAATGACCTGATCGAGGGTACGCGCGTCGAGGGCACCATGACGCTCGACGGCAACGATATCTATGCCGAGGGCGTCGACCCGGTCGACCTCCGTCGCCGCGTGGGCATGATTTTTCAGCAGCCCAACCCGTTTCCCAAATCCATCTACGAGAATGTCGCCTTTGGCCCTCGTCTGCAGGGCGTGACTAGCAAAAGCGACCTCGATGACATCGTGGAAGAATCGCTCAAGCGCGCCAACCTCTGGAAAGAGGTATCCAATCAGCTCAACAAGGATGGTTTGGCGCTCTCGGGCGGTCAGCAGCAGCGTCTGTGCATCGCGCGCGTGCTTGCGGTGCAACCCGATGTCCTCCTGATGGACGAGCCCTGCTCCGCCATCGACCCCACGTCCGTCTCTAAGGTCGAGGATTTGATGGCCGAGCTGGCGCCCGAGATGACGATCATCATCGTCACGCATTCAATGCAGCAGGCAGCTCGTATCAGCGACTACACCGCATTCTTCTTGCAGGAAGTTGCCGGTGAGCCTGCCACGCTCATCGAGTATGGTCAAACCGACGCGATCTTCACCAGCCCGGTGGACTCGCGGACGGAAGACTATATCACCGGCCGCTTTGGCTGATCGGTGCGACTAGTCCCAAGCCGATCGGACCTGGTCCGGTGCGTATTCACTGTGCGGGCGGCATGACCGCACCCAACTGATTGGAGTGAACCATGCGTAAACTGTTTTCCCGTCAGCTCATCGAGGCCCGCCACGAGATGCTGAGCATCTACGAGGCCGTCGATCTGGCCCTCCACGATGCCGTTAAGGCCTATGTGACCGACGACCGCAAGCTCGCCACCAAGACCAAGAAGCGCACGCTTTCGATTGACGCACGCTGCGCCAACCTGGAGGCCGTCTGCTACAACCTGATTGCCACGCAGTCACCGGTCGCCTCCGACTTCCGCCTGCTTCAGACGATCATCTACGTCGACTTTAACCTGCAACGCATGACCGATAAGGTCCGTCAGATCTGCCGTGCCACGCGTCATATGATCAAGGCCGACATCTCGCTGCCCAAGGAGCTTGTCGGCACGGTCGAGGCCGAGGCTGAGGCCGTCTACCAGGTGCTGGGCTCTTCGCTTTCTGCGCTCGTCACCAACGACATGTCCATCATCTGCAACTTGGCCGTCGAGGACGAGCCAGTGCACGCCGCCTACGAGAAGTTCTTCCGCACCTTTAACCGTATGGATACGGGCGACTTTATGGACGACGACAGCAACTATGACGACCTGCGCCGCGCCATCATGGTTTCGCGCTACCTCGATCGCATCGCCTCGATTTCCATCGATGCCGCCTGCCGCCTGACCTTCCTGCTGACTGGTCAGCGCATGAATGCCGGCGATATCGCCCGCACGGACGAGGACGAGCTCGAGAGCATGCGCGTGCCTTCGGGCGAGGGCGTCATCATGAGGCCCGCCGTCGATGCGCGCTACGTTGCCAAGGTGCCCGTTAACGAGGTCAGCGAGGGACTTCGCTACCTGCTCGATCATCTTGAGGACGAGGACGATGACGAGGACGACGAGGAGTAAGTAATCCCGTTCGTCGAAAGATTGTAAATACCTAAGTGAGCGCGGCCTTGCACATGCGGGGCCGCGCTCTTGCGTTAGCATGGGACTACTTGTTTGGCCGTCAGCGGAGGCGATTGGCAATGGATAACTATTTGGACTTGATGCGCGCTCGCCGCGAGCAGATTCTGGAACGTTTTTATGCGGCGCTCGATCGCGCAGGCCGTCCCCACGACGCCGCGAGCCTCATTGCCGTGTCCAAGACCGTTGGTGTCGATGAGACCGTTGCCGCCATCCAGGCGGGGTATCGCCATTTTGCCGAGAACCGCCCGCAGGAGCTGGTTCGCAAGCTCACGGGTCTGGCGGAGCATCCGGAGCTGCCCGAGGTGCGCTTCGATATGATCGGCAACCTGCAGACCAATAAGATCAATGCGGTGCTGGGCCCAGCCGAGCTGATTCACTCGGTGGGTTCGCTGCATCTGGCGCAGGCGATCTCGAGCCGTGCTGTCCGCAAGATTGAGGCAGGCGAGCTCGCCGGCCCCCAGCGTGTGCTCATCGAGGTCAATGTGAGTGGTGAGGAGTCGAAGGGAGGCTTTTCGCCCGATGAGATTCGCGACGCCGCGGGTGAGCTTGCGGAACTTGAGGGAATTTGCGTGCAGGGGCTTATGACTATGGCGCCCCGGGGGAATAAGGATGTGGCACGCCGCACCTTTGCGGGGCTTCGTGAGCTGAGGGATGAGCTGGAGGCAGCGCATCCCGATTTGAACCTGCCTGAGCTTTCCTGCGGCATGAGCGAGGACTTTGAGCCTGCCCTTGAGGAGGGCTCTACGCTCGTTCGCCTGGGCAGGGTAGTATTTAGCCCGGAGTTTGCAGTAAAATAAGGCTCTGAAGTGCGCACTGATTATCGGGGCGCCTGCACTAAACCGCGAGAGGACACAACCATGGGCTTCCTTGACGAGATTAAAAATAAGATGCACCTGGGCGGCCAGCAGGGTTACGACCAGGGTTATGGCCAGGACGACGACTACGGCTACGATGACGGCTATGACGATAGTTATCAGGGCAACGGCTACGGCGGTGCTTCGGGCGAGGGCTTCTACACCCAAGACGAGCCGAGCAACGGCCTGCTTGGTCAGACGCGCCGCGGTGAAGCTGAGTCGGTTGCCGTGTATACGCGCTCCGGTCAGCTGGTCGGCGATGACTCCCGCCATGCCACGACGTATAACCCGCCTTCGCGCTCGCAGGACAGCGTTGCGAGCGGTTATCGTCCTGGTGCCTATGACACGCCGTCGAGCTACGCCGAGAACACCCGCGCCCGTGCCGCCGCTGCACCCGCGCCTGCACCGAGCGATGCCTCGGCCTATGCGAGCAATATCATCAACGCCACGCCGCAGCTGCCGGCCTATGTCCTGCGCCCCGAGAGCTATGACGACGTGGAGACCGTGGTGCGCCGCGTTCGCACCAAGCAGCCTGTCGCACTGATTTTTGTGGGCGTACGCACCGAAGTTGCCAAGCGCGTCTTGGACTTCTCTTACGGCTTTGCCTGCGGTCTGGGCGCCACGGTCAAGGAGGTGGGCGACCGCGTGTTCATGGTGCTGCCCGCCGGTTGCGAGGTCAAAGATTCCGATCTCAAGAAGCTTCGTGCCGACGGCTACCTTAAGTAAAGACAAGACGAGGAGATTCCCATCAACATCTACACTATCGTCCAGCTGGTCAACACGCTGTTCAACTTCTATTCCACGCTCATTGTCGTCTACTGCTTTATGACGTGGATTCCCATGAAGCAGGGTGGTTTGCTTCAGGATATTGCTGCGGTGCTCGATAGCGTGTGCGGTCCGTGGCTCAACCTGTTCCGTCGTTTCATCCCGCCGATGGGCGGTATCGATTTTTCGCCGGTCGTTGCGATTATTGCGTTGCAGTTGGTGCAGAGGCTGGTTCTGCAGCTTCTTATAGGTATACTCGTATAGAACTGACTTTGTAACTCACGTCGGGCGTGTAGCGCCGAGGCGATGAAAAAGGAGACTTGTTATGGCTATTACCCCCGCAGACATCCAGGCTCAGACTTTCTCTGAGGCCAAGCGTGGCTACGATCCTGCCGAGGTCGACGTCTTCTTGGAGACGCTGTCTTCCGAGGTTGACGCTATGCTCGCTAAGATCGTCGACCTTAAGGGTCGTCTGACTGCTACCGAGCAGCAGCTTGCCGATGCGCAGGCTCAGCTTGCCCAGGCTCAGGATGCCACCGCCCAGGCCGTTCCTGCCGCCCCCGTGGCTGCTCCCGCCCCTGACTTCTCCGCTCAGGAGCGCCAGATTTCCGCTGCCCTGATCGCTGCCCAGCAGACCGCTGAGACCATCGTCAACGATGCCAACGAGAACGCTGAGCGTATCCGCAACGAGGCTGACGCTAAGGCCCGCGAGGTTATCCGCCAGGCTCTGACCGAGAAGCAGGCCGAGCTCGAGGAAATCGATCGTCTCAAGGCTTCCCGCGAGGAGTTCAAGGCCGAGTACCTCAAGCTCATCCAGCACTTCATGGACGATGCCCAGAACTCCTTCCCGGCCGACCTCATGGCCTCCACGCCGGTCGGTTCTGCCGCTTCTCCCGCGGTGACCGTTCCCGCCGCCGAGCCGCTGCCCGTCGCCGATCCGGTTGTCCCCGTGGCCGATCCCTTCGCCCCGATCGACAACTTTGCCGCCGACGACCTGGACTAACACCAGAACTACAATCTAGTGTCCGTAAGAGGAGCTCGCACCTGCGGGCTCCTTTTTTGTGGCTGTATACGGGTTGGGAAACAAAACGCCGAGCTCTGCATGCGATAGGACAGAACTCGGCGAAGGGCGCGTGGTAAAAGGTAGATTTTAAGGTATGTCTAAAAACTACTTGAGGAGGAAGTTGGAGAGGGGAATAGTGCGGGCCTCGCGATGCTCGGGATCGGCGATGTGGTCGGCGGGATAGCCACAGACGAGCATGTGATAGGGATAGACGCCCTTGGGCAGATTGAACTGCTCCTGTGCCACCTCAGGCTTAAAATGGCATACCCAGCACGTTCCCAGGCCCTGCTCGGTGGCCTCCATCATCATCTGGTCGCACACGATGGACGTATCGATTTCACTGGAATTCATCTGGTCATACGGGCGCACCCAAGCATCATCGGTAACGCTGCAAATAAGGAAGACAAGCGGAGCTCCAAAGATAGACCCATCACGAGCAAACCGAGGCTGACAAGCAGCAGCCTTCTCCAACAGCTCAGGCGTATCCAGCACCATCACACGGGCTGGATGATTATTACAAGCAGAAGGAGCAATACGCCCAGCCTCAACAATGGCATCCACCACAGCCTGCTCAACAGAACGGTCCTCAAAAGAACGACAAGAATACCGACCACGAGCCAGATCCAAATAAGACATACAAGCCCTCCTAAAATTAAAAATCAAACAAACCAAAAGTAACCCAAAGAGTACCCAAAGCAGCAATCAGCCAAACGCTCATCAAGGGCCAAAGTGTCCGAACGGATACCAAAGGTCCCTTCAGCCAAACCCCCATCGCGCTAAATCTATCAGCCAAAGTTCCCAATGGTGGTACGTAAGGCGAAGGGCCGGCCACGGTTTACTTTCGAACGACTCTGCAAAGCAGCCGGAGTGAGAAAGCAAACCGTGGCCGGCCCTTCGCCGCCGGGACACGTACCCCCAATTAACTGTTCTTCATGACAATCGAATCCACGACATCGGCCACATTCTCGCAGCAGTCGGCGCAGTACTCCAGGAAGGCGTACACGTCACGCCAAGCGATGACCTCGAGCGGGTCCTTGCCGTTAACGTGCAGGTTACGCATGGCGTTGATATAGAGCTCGTCGGCCTCGGACTCGATGGTGTTGATCTGGATGACGAGCTCGCGCAGCGTTTTGGACTTGCGGTAGTTAGGCAGCTCGACCATCAGGTCTTTCATGGCGCGGCAGGCGTCGGTCACCTTGTGGGCGATCACGATGGCATCGGGATGGATGCTCTGGATGTTGGTGAAGTAGACGCGCTGCACGACGCCCTCGATACGGTCGAGCACGGTGTCGAGCGAGCAGCTCATCAGGTCCAGATCCTCGCGCTCAAGCGGGGTGATAAAGGCGGTGAGCAGGGCGTCCTCAAGCTCATGGTGCTTCTTGTCGGCCGCATGCTCGATCGCATGCATCTTGTCGAGCATATCGTGAATCTTTGCGGGATCGAAGTTCTCGAAAATCTTGATGAGCAACTCTGCGGCCTGGACAGCAAGGTCGGCGCAGGCGACGTAGTTGTCAAAGTAGAACGAATCGGGTTTCTTTGCCATGGGTGGGTCCTTTCGAGGTGAAGACGGGTGGGCGAAGTGTTGCGGTCCAGATGGACGTTCGGTTTGACTAGAGGAACATCATGAACAGCTTGGCCATGACAAAGCTGATGAGTCCGCAGGCGGGGAAGGTGAAGAACCAGGTGAACATCATGTCCTTGACGACGCCGAAGTTGATGGCCGAGAGGCGCTTGACGGCACCGACGCCCATGATGGCGCAGGTCTTGATGTGTGTGGAGGACACGGGGATGCCGGTAAGGGTGGCAAGCAGCAGGTTCGCGGCGCCCGCCAGGTCGGCGGAGAAGCCCTGGTACTTTTCGAGCTTGACCATGCTCTGGCCAACGGACTTGATGATGCGCTCGCCGCCCACGCTGGTGCCGATGCCCATGGTGGCCGAGCATAGCAGCATAATCCAGATGGGGATGCCGGCATCGCCGACGCTCGTCTGGCCGCTGGCAAAGGCCACGCCTAAAAAGAGCACGCCGATGAACTTCTGTCCATCCTGCGCGCCGTGCATAAAGCTCATGGCCGCAGCGCTCGCGATCTGAGCGTATTTAAAGAAGACATTGGCACGTCGCCTGTTGGCGGCGGCGAAAAGAATCGAGACGAGCTTGCACAGGACCCAGCCCATGACAAAGCCCAGACCGATGGAGAGCGCCAGGCCGTAGATGACCTTCATCCACTCGTGGACGTTGACGCTGCTCGCACCGCCGAGGGCGATGGCGGCACCGGTCAGGCCGGCGATAAGGCTGTGGCTTTGCGAGGTGGGGATGCCAAAACGCGACGCTGTGGCGCCGTAGACGACGATGGAGAACAGCGCCGCGCACAGACAGGCGAGCGCCATGGTGCTGTTTCCTCCAAAGTCGACAATATGGGAGATGGTGTTGGCGACGCTCGCGTTAAAGTGCGTCATGATGAGCACGCCAAGGAAGTTGAATGCGGCACTCATGAGAATAGCGGCGCGGGCGGGCATGCAACGCGTAGTGACGCAGGTCGCGATGGCGTTGGGTGCGTCGGTCCATCCATTGACGAAGATGGCGCCGAGCGCGAGGATCACGGTGACGGCAAGGACTGGGTTCGACACAAGTTGGCCGAGGAAGGTTGAGAACGTTACGTCCATATATGGGCTTTCTCGAAGTTTGCAGGCACGTTACAGAAACATGATAAATCGTATCACCTCCTGCGGGTTTCTTTACCGAGTTCTGATGGGAGCAGTGAGTTTTTTGGCACTAAAAATGAATATTAGCCC
>CAUAWV010000040.1 GCA_958433005.1 uncultured Collinsella sp.
TAAATTTGTGCATAGACCGACGATGCGCCTGCATCGTCGGTCTTTTGCTATCTGGGCATTTTGCGGCTAAGCGTTCATTTGCTGACGTGTGCCTGAATAAATGGACAGATTTGTGCAAGGTTTTGGTCGGTATTTGGTTTGACCGCAAAAACCGGTTTTGGGGCGTGGCTGTTGTGGAGCTCCTTTCCTGACACGATGGTGTTGGGAGGTTTTGCTATGGCGCAGCGCGAACAACACGAACGAGTCAAAAAGATGGACCGCTGGGCGGGCAAACTGCTCGGTCATAAGGCAGTGGTGATGGCGATACTGGTCGTCATTGCGATGGCGAGTGGACTGGCGATGGCGAACCTTGGCGGCGGTGCCGGCGGTGTGTCGTTTGAGCGCACTGATGGTTCGGGCACGTTAGTGGAGCCGGGATCCGGCGATGCTTCGAGCGGAAAGACATCCGAAGGCTCTTCGCCTAAGGCGTCTGCCGCGGCAGAGGTCTATGTCGATGTTGATGGCGCCGTGGTGTCACCCGGTGTATATCGCCTCAAAGACGGGGCGCGGGTGGCTCAGGCGATTGATGCCGCCGGCGGGCTGGCGCCCGAAGCAGACGTTACGGGGCTTAATCGTGCATCCAAGGTCACTGATGGACAAAAAATTCACGTTCCAACGGTAGGGGAGCAGCAGGCGTCCATTGCGGAAGCCGGTGTTGATGGTGGGACTTCCGCATCATCAGGCGTCGGTGGCGCAACAGGCCTAGTAAACATTAATACGGCAAGCTCGGCAGAGCTGCAGACGCTCTCGGGAATCGGTCCCTCAATGGCACAGTCGATTATCGATGAGCGGACAAAGAACGGTGCTTTTGCTTCGGTTGACGATCTGATGCGCGTGTCGGGAATCGGCGAGAAGAAGCTTGCCAAAATCAAAGATTGCATCTGCGTATGAGTGCGACCGAGCGAGAGCACGTGATGCCTCCGCGGCCCCTGATTCCGTGGACGATGGCCCTGTGTGCCGGCATGTGCGTGAGCTGCGCCTTGGTGCTCAGCATAGCCGCTGATGCGCTGCTGAGGGAGCGGGCGACGGCGGTCGGGCCGCTATGGGCCATTCCCGTTGCGGCAGCGGTTTTCGTTGTGCTGGCTCACTCTTGTGCGCGGCTTGCTCCTTTGAAGCGGTGGCTGTATGCCGCGTCCGCCGGTCTCGTGGCGGGAGCGGTCGTCTCGGCGTGGTGGGCTGTGGGTGTGCTCAGCGCCTCGAAGGCGCTCGACGGTCGAGCGGCAAGCGGCCTCGAGTTTGTCGTGCAGGGTGATCCATCCATAAACGACGACGTGTATTCCTATACCTGTGAGGCACGCGCGGACGGTAAGAACTTGGCAACGGTTCGCCTATCGTGTGATCGTGAGCTCAAGGTCGGGGCGCACGTGCGTGTTATCGGTCGCGTTTCGCGTTTTGAGAACGATGCATATGGACGATCGCGCGTGCTCCGAGGCGAGGTGCGTAAGGTTAAAGCCGTTCGGATTGTGTCGGTCGATGAGGGTTCTCCGGGGCCGCTGCTTCGGCTGCGAAATGGGCTGCTTGCGTCCATCGCGCCCGCGACCGACCCGGCGCGTGCGCTCATAGCCGGTGTCGTCTGCGGTCGTTCGGCCGAGCTGCGCGCCCAGCCGGCGGGCGACTGGTTTTCTGTGACGGGAACGGCACATCTTATCGCCGTCTCGGGCAGCCATTTGGCTATCGTGGGGTTTGTAATCGAGGGCGTATTGCAAAAGACTCGGTGCTCACGTGGTCTTCAGCGGGCGATATTGGCGATAACGCTTGTGGGCTACGCTGCATTTACGGGCGCGTCTCCCTCGGCCGTGCGCGCGTGCTGCATGGTGTTCGCGACGCTTGTCGTAAACGGCGCGGGGCGTCGCCGGCACGGCCTTTCGGCGCTCTTCGCAACCATGTCCATCTTTGTGCTACTGCGGCCGACGGTGCTGTTCGAGATGGGCTTTCAGCTATCATGTGCCAGCGTCTTAGCCATTCTGTGCTTTTGCCCCTATGCGACCTACGCTTTGGGTGAGCTGGGCGTGCCATCGGGCTTTGCCAGCATGCTTTCCGTCACGCTATGCTCGCAACTGGCGACACTTCCCATCACCATTCCTACCTTCGGTACATTCTCGCTCATTGCTCCGTTGGCAAATGCGGTCATCGGTCCGGTGGTGAGCGTACTGCTCGCTGTGTCGATCGTTCTGGCTCCCTTTTCGCTTGTGGGACCGTTGCGGACTTGGGCGCTCGTTGTGCCCATGATTGCCGCCCGTTGCGCGCTGTTCTTCGAGCAGCTGTTTGCCGCCATGCCGGGTGCATCCGTGAGCGTGCCGCCCGATAGCATGTGGATTTACCTAGCGCCGTGTTTGCTGGCGGTTCTGCTGGTCTGGTGGCCGCGTCCCCGTGCACGTCCTATGGCGGTGGGGCTTGCATGCCTGATGCTCTTGGCTGCGATTCCGTACGTCTATTGGGATCGATTCGCTCCGCCTTCGGTGACGGTGCTCGATGTGGGCCAGGCCGATGCGATTCTTATCCGCCAAGGCGGCGCAGTAGCTCTCGTCGACTGCGGGCTCGACGAGCGTGTGGTTGCGGCGTTGGTTCGCAATAACGTGCACCATATCGATGCCGTTTTTGTGACGCATTGGGATGAGGACCACTGGGGTGGTCTGCCTGCCGTGCTCGAACAGTTTTCGGTCGGAACGATTGCCGTGGCGGCGGATGCGCTGGAGGATGCTCCTGCCGAGGTATTGAACCGACCTGGCGTGGAGTATCGGCAGGTGCGCCGTGGGGATACGGTCGACATCGGCTCATTTTGCGCTCGCGTGATGTGGCCATTCGAGTCCGTGGATGGCGAGGGAAATGAGGACTCGCTTGTCCTGCTGCTCTCTTATGTTCAGGAAGGCAAGGGCCTGCGAATACTTCTCACCGGTGATGCCGAGCTCGACCAAGAGCGGGAATTCGTGCAGGAGGTGGGGGATATCGATGTCCTTAAACTTGGGCATCACGGCTCCAAGGTTTCAGTCGATGGCGAGTTGCTGGACGTCCTGAAGCCCGAGCTTTCCCTCTCAAGCGCCGGTGAGGGGAATCGATACGGCCATCCGTCCGATGCCTGCATCGATGCCGTTAAGGAAGCGGGTGGTGTGTTCGCGTGTACCATCGAACACGGCGACATTACCGTCACACCGACTGCGAATGGCTTTGCGATGCGACGCCAGCGACCGTGATGACGTCGTTGGCGTGTGGTGGGCCCCTGGGCTAAAATGGCACGGAACGAATACGAAGGCCTGCGGGAGGGGAGCGCAATGTCCGAAACCGGTTTGCTGCCGGCATATCTGATCGTCGGTACCGACGGAGTTAAGCGCGACCACGCCGTCTCGCGTATGAAAGCGCGTCTGGAAAAATCGGGTATGGTCGAGTTCAACCTCGACGAGCGAGACATGACCAAGGACCCCGATATCGAGTCCATTATCGGATCGCTTAACACCTTTCCGATGGGCAGCGAGTTTCGTCTGGTAATCCTCGATGGCTGCTCAAAGCTCGCCAAGGCGGTCTCGGAGCCGCTCGTTGGGTATCTGGCGGGTCCCAGCCCAACAACGGTCTGCCTCATCATCGCCGACTCACTTGCCAAGAATACGCGCCTGTATAAGGCGATCGCCAAGATCGACAAGAAGGCGGTGATCGATTGCTCCGGCACCAAGCGCTGGGAGCTACCGCGCCGTGTGCAGCAGATGGCGACGCAGCACGGCAAGTCGATCTCGACGGCGGCCGCCGAGGAACTCGTCTCGCGTTCGGGTGAAAACACTCGCATGCTCGATAACGACTTGGCTAAGCTTGCCCAGATGGTCGAGGCGCCCCAGATTGAGCTTGCCGACGTTGAGCGCTGGATTGTACGTACGGCCGAGGTTCAACCCTGGGACTTTCTCAATGCGGTCTCGGCCCGTGACATGCGACGCTCGCTCGAGCTCTTCAATCTACTGCCCGCCAAGAGCTACGTGTGGACTTACACATTGCTGTGCGGCCGCATCCGCGAGCTTATCGTTGCCAAGGCGCTCGATGCGCGCGGACAGGGTCGTGAGCTGGCCGCAACACTTAAGCTCCAGTCCTGGCAGGTCAAGAATCACCTGACCTGGGCACGTCGCTTTTCGATGGCAGAGCTCGTTGCCGCGCTCGAGAGCGCGGTCGATGTGGAGCTCGCGCTGAAGGGTTCGGCCGATTCTCAGACCGCGCTTTTGCTCTGGATTACGAACATCTTGAGAAAATCGTGATGATACCTGCCTATTTGACAAATTCGTTCTATCCCTTTGAGGGGGAGCGTGCTATAGTAGGCGCTTGCATGACCTCACCGTGTCTCAGAGGTGTCATACATTTTTTGCAAGGAACTCGAAAGGAACTCCAGAAGTGGCAAACATCAAGTCTCAGAAGAAGCGTATCCGCACCAATGAGGCAGCTCGCATGCGTAACAAGGCTGTCAAGTCCGAGCTCAAGACGCTGACCAAGCACGTCCAGTCCGCCGTCGCCGAGGGCGACGTCGAGAAGGCCCAGGCTGCCCTCAAGACCGTCACCAAGCGTCTCGACATGGCTGCCGCCAAGCATGTTATCCACAAGAACCAGGCTTCCAACCGCAAGTCCGGTCTTGCCAAGCTCGTGAACAGCATCAACGCCTAAGTTGTAAATTTCACACCACACAGATTACGCGCATAAATGGAGCCTGTTTTATGGAACAGGCTCCATTTTTTGTACCGCTCGGGTAAGATAGTCCGCATGAATACTTCAATTGACATTTCCCACATCCGCAACTTCTCAATCGTTGCGCACATCGACCATGGCAAGTCCACGATCAGCGATCGCATCCTCGAGCTCACCCATACCGTCGACGAACGCGACATGGAGTCGCAGCTGCTCGACACCATGGATATCGAGCGCGAGCGCGGCATCACGATCAAGTCCAATGCCGTTCGCGTGTCCTATGACGCCGACGATGGCGAGACGTATCAGTTCAATCTGATCGATACGCCGGGCCACGTTGACTTTACCTATGAGGTCTCGCGCTCGCTGGCAGCCTGTGAGGGCGCGGTGCTCGTTGTCGACGCCACGCAGGGCGTCGAGGCGCAGACTGTCTCCAACGCGACGCTCGCCATGAACGCCAATCTGGACATTGTGCCGGCCATCAACAAGATCGACCTGCCCTCTGCCCATCCCGATGAGGTTAAGACCGAGATCGAGGATGACCTGGCGATTCCCGCCGATGATGCCGTGTGTGTCTCGGGCAAGACCGGCGAGGGCATCCATGATCTGCTGGAGTCCATTGTCTTTTTGATCTCTCCGCCCAAGGGCGATGCGAACGCGCCGCTCAAGGCACTCATTCTGGATTCGTACTTCGACGAGTATCGTGGCGTCGTCGCCACGGTGCGCGTCTTTGACGGCTCCATCAAAAAGGGCGATACCCTGCGCATGATGCAGGCAGAGGGCGACTTTTTGGTCGACGGCGTGGGTGTCAAGCGTCCTGCCGAGACCCCGGTTGACGCGCTGACGGTTGGCGAGGTCGGCTATGTGGTCACGGGCCTGAAGGACCCCGAGGCCGTTCGCGTGGGCGACACCCTTACCTGGGCGTCGAACCCCTGCCCCGAGCCGCTTCCAGGTTACCGCGAGGCCAAGCCCATGGTCTATACGGGCCTGTTCCCAATCGATAACAAGGACTACGAGAACCTGCGTGACGCGCTCGATAAGCTGCACGTTAACGATCCATCGTTGGTGTGGGAGCCCGAGACCTCGGTGGCGCTCGGCTTTGGCTTCCGCGTGGGCTTCTTGGGCCTGCTACACATGGAAGTCGTCAAGGAACGCCTGGAGCGCGAATTCAACCTGGACCTCATTGCCACGAGCCCCTCGGTCGACTATCACGTCTACAAGACCGACGGCGAGATGATCGATGTCCGCAGTCCGCAGGACCTTCCCGAGGCCACCCGCATCGATCGTATTGAGGAACCCTACCTCAAGGCAAAGATCATCTGCCCGCCTGAGTACACGGGTGCCGTCATGCAGCTCGCCATCGAGCACCGCGGCGTCACGACCGACATGATCCACCTGACGAGCAAATCGGTCGAGATGCGCTTTGATATGCCGCTCGCCGAGCTCATCTTGGACTTCTTCGATCAGCTCAAGAGCCGCACCAAGGGTTACGCCTCGCTCGACTATGAGTTCAACGAATATCGCCCCTCTGAGCTCGTCAAGCTCGACATCCTGCTTTCGGGCGACGAGGTGGACGCGCTTTCGTTTATCGTCCATAAGGACAAGGCATATGGCCTGGCCCGTGGCCTGTGCGACAAGCTCAAGGAGATCATCCCGCGTCAGCTGTTCGAGGTGCCCATCCAGGGTGCTATCGGCAACAAGATCATCGCCCGTTCCACCGTCAAGGCCCGTCGCAAGGACGTTCTTGCTAAGTGCTACGGCGGCGATATCTCGCGTAAGCGCAAGCTGCTCGAGAAGCAGAAAGAGGGCAAGAAGCGTATGAAGGCCATCGGATCGGTCGAGGTCCCGCAGGAGGCCTTTATGGCGATCCTCAAGGTGGACGAGTAGGTCTATGGCTCTTTCCGAATATAGTCTGCGGCTGCTGGGCGCCTATGCCGAGCAGCCGTTCCTTATGGCTCCCATGGCGGGCGTGACCGACCCTGCCTATCGCATCATGTGTCGCCGCCGCGGTGCCAACCTTGCCTACAGCGAGATGGTGAGCGTGGCAGGCCTTGCCTATGCCAGTAATAAGACGTGGCGCCTGGTGCTACCGGCCGACGAGGAGCAGCAGATTTGCGTGCAGCTCTTTGGCTCCAAGCCCGATCAGTTTGCGAGCGCCGTCGCCGCCGTCGAGGAGCGCGTTGGCGATCGCCTGTCGCTCATCGATATCAATATGGCATGTCCCGCCCGCAAGGTCGTTACCAAGGGCGAGGGCTCGGCGCTCATGCGCACGCCCGACCTGGCCGAGAAGATCGTCGAGGCCACGGTTGGCGCGGCGCACGTGCCCGTGACCGTCAAGATTCGCAAGGGCTTTTATGCCGAGGACCGCAATGCCGCGACATTTGCCCAGATGCTTGAGAGTGCAGGGGCTGCCGCAGTCGCCGTGCATGGTCGTTGCGCCACGCAGCTCTACACGGGCCAGGCCGATTGGTCGGTCGTCGATGAGGTTGCCGACGCTGTCGAGATTCCCGTGATTGGTTCGGGCGATGTGTTCTCGGCCGAGGACGCTGCTGAGCATCTGCACGGCTCGGGTGCCAGCGCGGTGTTTATCGCGCGCGGCATCTACGGCAATCCGTGGGTGTTCGGCGATGCTCGCGCCCTTGCGCTCGATGGCGCGCCGGTTCCTTCTCGCTCCTCTGTCGAGCGCCTGGACGCCCTGCGTGAGCACCTAACGCTGACGCATGAGCTCCTGCCGCTCATGTCGCGTGCCCGTACGTACGCAAGCTGGTACTTAAAAGGCATGCCCCATGCCGCCGCTTGGCGTGCCCATGTGGTGCGCTGCTCCACGTATGAGGAGTTTATGGCGCTGGTCGATGAGATCGAGCATGATGTGGTGGCCTGCGAGGCTGCCCTTGCCGCCGGCGAATCGGTGCCCCCTCATCCGCTGGAGGCTTAAGGGTGGCCGTTACCGCGCTGTACGTGCACGTGCCGTTCTGTGCCCAAAAGTGCCGCTACTGCGACTTCGACTCGCGCAGCTTTGCTTCGTGTGATTTGGATGCCGCGCTCGATTCCTATTTTGAGCAGTTGTTCGCGCGTCTCGATGCTTTTGGCAAGGCTGGGGCCCTCGACCAGATCCGCACCGTCTATGTTGGCGGCGGCACGCCGTCGCTGGCGGGGGAGCGCCTGGTGGAGCTGGCGCGGCGTATTCGTGCGTGGTGCGCCCCCGTTGAGTTTACCTGCGAGGCCAATCCCGAGTCGCTGACCGCCGAGCTTGTTGCTGCGCTTGCCAAGGTTGGTGTCACACGCGTTTCTCTGGGCGTGCAAACGCTCGATAACACCGAACTTACCGCCATCGGCCGCATTCACGATGCCGATCGGGCGCTCGCCGCCATCGCGACGGTCAAGGACGCTGGGCTTGACGTGTCGTGCGACCTTATGTGCGGACTTCCCGGGCAGACCGCAGCGAGTTGGAAGCGTACGCTCGAGGGCGTGCTGGCGGCGGTTCCGCATCATGTGTCGGTTTACCCGCTCACGCTCGAGGTGGGGACGCCCCTCTATCGCATGGCGTGCCGTGACGAGTCGCTCGAGCCCGACGAGGATTTTCAGGCCGCCTGCATGGACGTGGCGCGCGAGCTCCTGGGTGCCGCCGGCTATCACCCGTATGAGGTGGCGAGCTACGCGCTCGACGGCCATGAATGCGCCCATAACATTGCCTACTGGACCGGACGGGGCTACCTGGGCCTGGGCCGTTCTGCCGCCGGTATGCTTGATACTGGGGATTTCGACCGTCTTGCAGGTTTGTTCCCCGGCGTGTCTGCTCGAGGCGACGCGTACCGTGTGCGTTTGGTTCAGCGCGACGATGACGCGACGTCGTTTGAGGCCGAATACCTGTCGCAGCGAGAGGCTGCGGCCGAAGACCTGATGCTCGCTTGTCGCATGACGCGCGGTATTGCGTCCGACCTGTTGGTTCGCGCGGCTCGTGTCATCCCGGCCGATGAGCTGACAGCCACTTGTGATCGCGCGCTCGAATTGGGTCTTGCCACTTGGGTGCCCGAGACGCTCGGGGTCCATGAGGGACCCTTTACTTCGGCAGATGTCGTCGCGGGCCATGTTCGAGCTCGTTTAGCACCGACACACCTGGGCTGGCTCGATGGAAATGTTCTGTTCGAGCTGTTTTGGGATCTAGCTTAGGCCGCTCGGGTAGAATTACCGGAATATATACGCTGCTGTGAGCAGGAGGTTGCCGCGCATGGCGACGATGAACGAAAAAGATTACTACGAGATTCTAGGTGTCTCCAAGGACGCCACCTCGCGTGATATTCAAAAGGCCTTCCAGCAAAAGGCCCGTAAGCTCCATCCGGACGTCAACAAAGAGCCGGATGCCGAGGAAAAGTTTAAAGAGGTTTCCGAGGCCTACGCCGTGCTTTCGGATGAGCAAAAACGTGCGCGCTACGATGCCATGCGTTCTGGCAATCCCTTTGCCGGTGCCCCTACGGCTTCGCCCTATGGTGGCGGCTATGCCGGCAACACGGGCTATGGCAATCCCTTTGAGGGCGGCTTTCCTTTTGGCGGTGCCTGGGGCCAGCAGCGTCGCGGCCAGGCTGCCTACAATCCCGAGAACGGCGCCAACGTGGTCGTCGATATCAAACTGGACGCCAAGGAGGCCAAGGACGGTGCCCGCAAGACCGTCCGCTATACGCGCTTCGATACCTGTGGTCACTGCGGCGGCTCGGGTTCTGTCTCCTCCGAGCATGCCCATACCTGCCCGAGCTGCGGTGGCCGCGGGCACATCGACGTCGACTTGTCCTTCCTGTTTGGTGCGGGCACGTTCCAGTCGGTCTGCCCCGAGTGCGGCGGTTCCGGTAAGGTCGTGGCCGACCCCTGCCCCGATTGCGGTGGCAGCGGTCGTACTCGCGTAACCTCCGAGCAGACGATTGAGTTTCCTGCCGGCACGCACGATGGCGACGAGGTCCGCATTAGCGGCATGGGTCACGCCGGCACTAACGGTGCCGCTGGCGGTGATCTAGTCGGCCGTGCCCATGTCGAGTCCGAGCGCTTGGAAGGCAAAGCTCGTACCGGTTTTTACCTGATGGGCATCGTGGCGCCGTTTTTGGTACTCTCGGCCATCTCGGGCGTGTTCTCGGCCTTTGCCGTGATGTGCTTTATTCCGTTTACCATGGGCCTGTTCATGGTGCTTTCGGACGGCGTGCTTCATCGCAGCCTGCTGTGGTGGAAGCGCGGTGCGATGCAGTTTGCCAACGGTTTTGCCAATGGCTTCATGTTCGCGCTCGTGTCGGTTTGGTTCGCGAGCTGCTCGCAACGGGCCATGCTTTCGCCTTACGGAATGCAATAACATCAAACCCTCTGTTTGCGGTTGGCCCAGCTTGGGTATAGGACGCACTGTGACAATAATGAAAGTCGGAAGGATTCGGTCGTGTCGGAAAATAGGGATTACTACGAGGTACTTGGCGTCGACAAGGATGCCGACGCGCGGACGATTAAGCGTGCGTTTTTAAAGAAGGCCCGTACCGTACACCCGGACGTTTCGGACGACCCCGAGGCCGAGGCCAAGTTCAAGGAGCTCAACGAGGCCTATTCCGTTCTTTCCGATGAGCAGAAGCGTGCTAACTACGACCGTTACGGCACTGCCGACGGCCCTGGTGGTTCGGGCTACGTCGATATCAACGATATCTTTGGTGGTATGGGCATGGACGACTTGTTCTCGTCGTTTTTTGGCGGCGGTGCCGGCGGTGGCGCCCGCAGCCGTCGCGAGCGTCGTCGCGGTCGTGACATGGCCATCTCGCTTTCGGTGACGCTCGAGGAGGCGGCGCTCGGCTGCAAAAAGACAATCAGCTATGACCGCTTTGCTCCTTGCGAGGACTGCAATGGCACCGGTAGGGCAGAGGGCGCACAGGAAAAGCAGTGCGGCCGCTGCCACGGCACGGGCTATGTCACGACGGTTCAGCGATCGTTTTTGGGCCAGGTTCAGTCTTCCTCGCCTTGCCCCGACTGCCATGGCGAGGGCACGGTTATCGACCATCCCTGCGAGACCTGCGATGGTCAGGGCCGCACGCCTTCGCATGAAAAGATTGACATCGATATTCCCGCCGGCGTTTCGACCGGTCGACAGCTGCGTGTGAGCGGCTTTGGCGAGGCCGGTCTTCGCGGCGAGCCTTCGGGCGACTTGATTGTCAACGTGCGCGTTGCCGACCATGAGCGCTTTAAGCGCAACGGTGACGACCTGTACCTGGTGAGCGATATCTCGATTGCGCAGGCTGCGCTCGGCTGCGAGATCGAGGTCGAGGGCATTATGCCCGACGAGGTCGTTAAGGTGTGCGTCCCCGCCGGCGCCCAGTACGGCGACACCGTGAGCGTCAATAATTACGGCATGCCGCGCATTGGCGGTGGCGGTTCGCGTGGCCGCTTGATCGTGCAACTGCGCGTGGTCGTTCCCACCAATCTTTCCAATAAGCAGCGCGAGCTGCTCCGTGCTTTTGCCGATGAGATGGGCGATGACGTCGCTTCCGGTAAGAAGTCGGTGACCGACCGTATCAAGAGTGCCCTCGACGATATCCTCGATTAAGGAGCCCGCGTGCTCGCACCCCATATTTCCGTCGTCAACCTCGGCTGCCGTGTCAACCGGGTTGAGTCTGACCGTATCACTGCCGATCTTATGCGCCTGGGTTTTGCTATGGTGGAGCCCCAGGATGCCGACCTGATCGTCATTAACACCTGTGCCGTTACGGGCGAGGCCGAGGCCAAGACCCGTAAGGCCGTTCGTCATGCGCTGGCCTATCCGGGCGAGCCTTACGTGGTCGTAACCGGCTGCGTCGTCAACCTGCATCCCGAGGAGCTGCTGGAGCTCTCCGATCGCGTGATCGCCGAGCCGTCCAAGATTGACGTCGCCGAGCGCGTCTGCGAGGTGCTGGGTGTTGAATCCGATAGCGTGCCCGCCTGTAGCGATGGCGACGTGGTCGATGCGCTCGGTCGCTCTCGCCTGGGCGTGAAGATTCAGGACGGCTGCAACCATCGCTGCACCTATTGCATTGTGTGGAAGGCACGCGGCCCCGAGCGCTCCGTGCCCGTCGAGTCCGTGCTCGAGCAAGTTCGCGAGGCCCAGGAGGCCGGCGTGCCCGAGGTGGTGCTGACCGGTGTGAACCTGGGTGCCTACGATGGCAAGAGCGCGACCGACGAGCATGTCGAAATCGATGAGCTGCTCGAGGCCATCATGGAGCGCACGTCTATTCCGCATGTGCGCATTTCCTCGGTCGAGCCCATGGATATCTCTGAGCGCCTGCTTAAGGTTATGGCGCGCTATCCGCAGCGTATCGCCCCGTTTTTGCACCTGCCCGTGCAGTCCGGCTGCACGGCGACCTTGCATCGCATGGGCCGTCCCTATAGCGCCGAGGCGTTTGAGGATACGGTGCGCATGATTCGCGCCAACTTGCCTCAGGCGTCCCTTTCGTGCGACGTCATCGTCGGTTTTCCCGGTGAGACGGATGAGGAGTTCGAGGAGTCGCTGGCGCTATGCCGTCGCGTGGGCTTTTCGCGCATGCATGTGTTCCGCTACAGTAAGCGTCCCGGCACACTTGCCGCCGATATGCCCGACCAGGTACCGCCAGAGGTTATGGCTGAGCGCAGCCGCCGTATGCGGGCCGCGGCGCAGGAACTCGCCATCGCCGATGCTCGTCGTCGCGTGGGAACCGTTGAGCGCGCCGTGCTCGAGTATGGTGACAACCTGACGCTCGGCTCGTTCCATCATGCCCGTCTTGACGATACCTGTGGACTTACAGCCCCGTGCCTGCTCGATGTTGCTATCATCGAAGTCGATGATTCCGGCTTGGTCCATGCGCGCAGGGAGGTTCATGGAAGCCTCGAAGATTAGACTTACCGTTCCCGAGGGGATTGATCCCTCGCGCGTTTTGGGCGCCGGCGACGGCGTCCTTCGTGCGCTCGAGAGCTTGGTTCGCGCCCACGTGGTCGCCCGTGGCGACAGTATCGCCGTGAGCGGTGACCCGGATGAGGTCGAGCTCGTGGTGCGCTTTTTTGAGCATGCTTTTCGCGAGGCGGCTGCCGGACGCACGCTGTCTGCCGACGATGTCTCGCGTTGCTTGGCTGTCCTGCGCGATGGAGAGCATGATGCCTCGTCGCTGCGCGATGACGTGCTGCTGTCGTATCGCGGCCGCGTTATTCGTCCCAAGACGCTCGGCCAAAAACGCTATGTTGACGCCATCCGCTCGCATACCATCACGTTTGGCCTGGGTCCCGCCGGTACCGGTAAGACCTATCTGGCCATGGCGCTCGCCGTTGCCGCGCTCAAGCGTCACGAGGTGGGTCGCCTAATCTTGACGCGCCCGGTTGTCGAGGCGGGGGAGAACCTGGGCTTTTTGCCCGGTACCCTCGAGGAAAAGATCGATCCGTACATGCGCCCGCTCTACGACGCCCTTTTTGACATGATGGATCGCGAGCGCACCGATGAGCTTATGGAACGTGGCGTGATCGAGATCGCCCCGCTCGCCTACATGCGCGGCCGTACGCTGAGCGATGCGTTCGTGGTGCTCGATGAGGCACAAAACACGACACCCGAGCAGATGAAGATGTTCCTGACGCGCCTGGGCTTCAACTCCAAGTTCGTGATTACCGGCGACTTGAGTCAGCGCGACCTGGTGGGTCGTCGTGGCGGCTTGGCGGATGTCGAGAAGATTTTGGGCCGTGTCGACGATGTGGCATTTTCTCACCTCGAGCGTGCCGACGTGGTGCGTCATGCCCTGGTGGGTCGTATCGTCGAGGCATATGATGCTTATGATGACGTGCGTGAGCAGCGTTCGCGCGACCGAAAGGAGTCCCGTTGAGTGTATTGATCAGCAACGATGCCGAGCTCGATACGCTGCTCGACGCGCAAGAGGTGGAGCACATCTGCGAGGTCGTGCTTGCCGCCAAGGGCGTTGAGCGTGAAGTTGAGATTTCCCTTTCGTATGTCGACGAGGACGAGATGCACGAGCTCAACCACGAGTGGCGCGGTATCGACCGCACCACCGATGTGCTCTCGTTTGAGTGCGATTCGGCCTTTGACGATGACATTCCCGCCGATGAGACGCTCGAGCTCGGCGATATTATCTTGGCCCCGCAGGTTATTGCCCGTCAGGCCCCCGGTTTTGGCAATAGTCCCGCTGATGAGTGCCGTCTGATGCTCGTACACGGAATGCTGCACCTGCTGGGCTATGACCACATCGAGGACGACGAGGCCGAGGTCATGGAGGCCCGCGAGGACGCCATCCTGCGCGATCTGGCGCTCGAGCGCGGCGAGGACCCCAAGCTAGTCCACGTCGGCCCCATCACCAACCATGCCCACGACTAGGAGCCGTCTATGATTCCCGGATCGAACAAGGACCATCCGTCCTTTTTAAAGTCGTTTTCTTACGCCATGGAGGGCTTCGTCACCGCCGTCAAGACCGAGCGCAACATTAAGGTCATGCTCGTGGCGGGCGTGTGCACCGTCATTGCCGGCTGCATCGTGGGGCTCGACATTGCCGAGTGGGCCACGATTATCATCTGTTGTGGCCTGGTGATTCACGGCGAGCTGTGCAACACCGCTATGGAGGCTATCGTCGACCTAGCGACCCAGGAGCTCCATCCGCTGGCCAAGCGTGCGAAGGACATCGCCGCCGCCTCTGTATACGTTCTTTCCATCACCGCCGCGATTGTGGGCGTGCTGGTATTTGCCCACGCGCTCGGCTTTATTTAGAAAGGGATTCCCATGTCCGACAATATGCAGTCTACCGATGAGATTTTGGACGACGAGTCCCCGGATGCTAAGGCGACCGAGGCCTATGAGGAAGTCGAGGAGTTCGACCCGTTTGAGGGCATGAGCGACGAGGAGCTCGACGCCCTGTGCGATGAGGACGACAGCCTCGCGGGCTTTGGCGACGTTGAGCCCGGTTTCCGCAGTGGCTTCGTGGCCTTGGTCGGCCGCCCCAACGCCGGTAAGTCAACGCTGCTCAACGCCTGCTATGGCAAAAAGGTCGCCATCACCTCGCCGGTGGCCCAGACGACCCGCCGCCGCATGCGCGCCGTCGTCAACCGCCCCGGCTACCAGCTGGTCTTTGTCGATACCCCGGGTATCCACAAGCCCAAGGACGGTCTAGGGTCCGAGCTGAACAAGAGCGCGCTGTTCGAGCTGAACGATGTCGATGTTGTCGCGTTTTTGATTGATGCCACCAAACCGATCGGCAGGGGAGACGCCTGGGTTGCCGAGCGTGTCAAGAATGCCCGTTCCAAGAAGGTCCTGGTGCTCACCAAGGCCGATGAAGCCGACCCCGCACAGGTCATGGAGCAGCTTAAGGCCGCCCACGAGCTTATGGAATATGACGACGAGATCGTGACGTCGTCGGTCAAGAACTTTAACGTCGATGCCTTCATCGAGACCGTTGCGCACTTTTTGCCCGAGGGTCCGCGTTGGTTCCCCGAGGACATTGGTACCGACGCTTCCGACGAGACGCTCGTTGCCGAGTTTGTGCGCGAAAAGGTCTTGCGCCGCACCCGTGATGAGATTCCGCACTCCGTTGGCGTTATTTGCGATGCGCTCGAGCAGACCAAGAAGGTGCTGCGTGTGCACGCCACCATTTATGTCGAGCGTGAGGGCCAAAAGGGCATCATCATCGGCAAGGGCGGCGAGATGATCAAGCATATCGGTATCGACGCCCGTCGCGATCTTGAGCGCATCTTTGGCACGCAGGTCTTTTTGGAGTTGGACGTGAAGGTCAAGGCCGGTTGGCGCGACGACGAGGCTCAGATTCGCCGTTTTGGCTACAACGCCGAGGACTAAGGACGCGCAGCGCGCATGGCAGGCTCCCGGACATATCGCACGAAGGTGCTCGTGCTCGACAAGACCAAGCTCAAAGAGACCGATCTGATTCTGACGATGCTTGACGAGCGGGGTCGCCAGGTTCGTGCCGTGGCAAAGGGGGCCCGCAAACCCGGTGGGCGCTTGGCGGCGCGCTGCGAATTATTCTGTACCGTCGATATGCTGCTCGCACATGGACGCTCGCTCGACGTTGTTTCTCAGGCCGAGCTTTTGGAAGCGCCGGTTGGCGCCGCGCCCGATTACGAGACGACCTGCGCCGCAAGCGCGATTGCCGAGGTCGCGCGCGTGTGCTCATTCGAGGACGCCGAGGACCCGTTTACCTTTGCCATCACGCAGCGGGCGCTCACGCTTGTCGGCTGCGGGCTCGACTCGGCACATATGGACCTGCTCGTGGCGGCCTTTGTCTTTAAACTTCTGTCGCACGTGGGCTATCGACCCGATTTTTCGGCCTGCGTGCTGTGCGGAGACCCCATGCTGTCGTACTTTTCGCCCCAGGCGGGCGGGCTCATGTGCGGTTCGTGCGCGTCGAGCGTTCCGGGTGCCGAGCTGGTTTCGACCGGTGAGGTCGCGTGGCTGCGCGCCCTCATGTCCATGACCTTCGATGCACTCATGGTCGAGCGAATCGACCCGCATACGGCGGCGTTCTTGCTCGGGCTTTCGCATGTGTGGGCTGCGACGCACACCGACCAGCGCCTCCGTGCGATGGAATTCATGTTGGGTCGGTGATGATGCGCATGGGCGGTCTGCTTGTGGTAACATACCGACCTGTTGGTACCTCGACCTTGGATGCTCGCTCCACCGACGGCTTCCCAGTCCGAGGCGAATAGTGTCGCCCGCGGGCGACAAGAAACGAAAGGTGAAACAATGACTGTTTCCAAAGAGCGCAAGGCTGAGCTGACTGCCCAGTTCGGTAACACCCCGGTCGACACCGGCAACCCCAAGGTTCAGGTCGCCATCCTGTCCGAGCGCATCAAGGAGCTGACCGAGCACATGAAGTCCCACCAGAAGGACTTCCACACCCGTCGTGGCCTGCTCATGCTCGTCGGCCGTCGTCGTCGTCTTCTCTCCTACATCAAGAAGAACGACATCGTCGAGTACCGTGAGCTCATCAAGGCTCTGGGCATCCGCGACAACATCCAGTAGGATTTGTACATGCAAGGAGCGTCCTGCGCAGCGGGGCGCTCTTTTTGTGTAAGGGCGTGAACAATCACGCTCTGAAGCGTGGCGGGGGCAGGGGGCCCGCGTCACATGAGGAGCCTGCAGGCAAGGGGCCTGCGGGGTAAAGGAGAACAATGACACTCGTATCCAAGACCTTTGAGCTGTACGGCAAGACCTACACCTTTGAGTCGGGCGAGCTTGCCAAGCAGGCCACCGACGCCTGCCTGGTCAAGCAGGGCGACACCACGATGCTCGACACCGTGGTCGTCTCCAAGGAGCGCAAGAACTACGACTTCTTCCCGCTGACCGTCGACTTCAACGAGAAGATGTACGCCGCCGGCCGCATCCCGGGTGGCTACCTCAAGCGTGAGGGCCGTCCCAGTGAGAAGGCCACGCTCACCGCGCGCATGATCGACCGTCCGATTCGCCCGAGCTTCCCGGACGGCTTCCGCAACGAGGTACACATCGTCGCTACCTCGCTCGTCGCCGACCAGGTCAACCCCTTTGACGTCATCAACGTCATGGGTGCCTCCCTGGCCATGACGCTCGGCGGCGTGCCCTTCGAGGGCCCGCTTGCCTGCGTGCGCATCGGCCGTAACGTGGAGACCGGCGAGTTTATCGTCAACCCCACCTACGAGGAGCGCGAGAACTCCGACCTGGACCTGGAGCTGGGCGGCTCTGCCGACTTCATCTCGATGGTCGAGGCCGGCGCCGAGGAGATCTCCGAGGACGACATGCTCGCCGCCATGAAGTTTGGCCAGGAGGCCCTTGCCGCCTTCTGCCAGGCCCAGGACGAGTTCGTTGCCGAGTGGGAGCAGGTCAATGGCGCCATCGTCAAGAAGGAGTACCCGCTCGACCAGCCCGTCGAGGAGGTCCAGGAGCGCATCTTCGCCCACTACGACGAGATGGCCGCCGCCCTTCGCGATGCCGACAAGCTCTCCCGTATCGGTAAGGTCGAGGCTCTGAAGGAGTCCATCCGTGCCGAGTTCACCGAGGAGGAGCAGGCCGCTTGGGAGCGCGAGATCCCCGTGGCGCTCAAGAAGCTCGAGAAGAAGGCTATGCGCACCATGGTCGTCGAGACCGGCGAGCGCGTCGACGGCCGTGCCGCCGATGAGATTCGCCCCATCATGGTGAAGGATAACTACCTGCCGCTCGTTCACGGCTCCGGTCTGTTCCAGCGTGGCCAGACCCAGGTACTTTCCGTCCTGTCGCTCGGTATGCTCAACGAGGGTCAGCGTCTGGATACCATCGAGCCCACCGAGGGCAAGCGCTATATGCACCACTACAACTTCCCGCCGTTCTGCACCGGCGAGACTGGCCGCATGGGCAGCCCCAAGCGCCGCGAGATCGGCCACGGCAACCTGGCCGAGCGCGCCCTGCTCCCGGTGCTCCCCGACGAGAACGAGTTCCCCTACGCTATTCGCGTGGTCTCCGAGGTCATGGAGTCCAACGGCTCCTCTTCGATGGCTTCGACCTGCGGCTCCACGCTCGCCCTTATGGACGGCGGCGTGCCTATTAAGCGCCCGGTCTCCGGTATCGCCATGGGCCTGATCCAGGAGGAGGGTAAGACCGTGGTCCTGTCCGATATCCAGGGTCTCGAGGACTTCCTGGGCGACATGGACTTTAAGGTCACCGGCACCACCGAGGGCATCACCGCCCTGCAGATGGACAACAAGGCCACCGGTCTTACCTTCGACATCTTGGCCCGCGCCCTGCAGCAGGCCAAGGAGGGTCGCGCCTTCATCCTGCAGAAGATGCTCGATGTGATCCCCGAGCCGCGCCACACCACGCGCAGCACCGCTCCGCGCATCGTCTCCATCCAGGTTCCGACCGACAAGATCCGCGACGTTATCGGTTCTGGTGGTAAGGTCATCCGCGGCATCCAGGACGAGACCGGTGCCTCGGTCGACATCCAGGAGGACGGCACCGTCTTTGTCGGCGGCACCGGCGAGTCCGTCGACCAGGCTGTCGAGCGCATCAAGCTCATCATCAAGGTTCCCGAGCCGGGCGAGGAGTACACCGGTCGCGTTGTCTCCATCCAGCCCTTCGGTGCCTTCGTGAACCTTCTGCCCGGTAAGGACGGCCTGCTCCACATCTCCCGCGTCGCCAAGGGCCGCGTGGAGAAGGTCGAGGACGTCCTCAACGTGGGCGACGAGGTCAAGGTCGTCGTCATCGAGGTCGACGACCGTGGCAAGATCTCGCTCGATCGTCTTGACAAGCCTGAGGCCCCGGCTCGCGCCGAGGGTGCCTCCGAGGGCGACGGCGAGCACTTCCAGCGTCGTGAGCGTCCGCGTCGCGAGCGCTCCGAGCGCAGCGACCGTCCGCGCCGTCCCGGCGACAACGGAGGCCGCAAGCCCCGCCGCCACCACGACGCCGAGTAGCAGCCGTACATAACCAGCACCGCAAGGGCGACTCCGGACAGGGGTCGCCCTTTTGCTTGCGCCCGGGAGGGCCGCATATGAAGTTTCCTGCTCTACAGTCCTGCGCAAGACGGAAAGCACATTAAGTGCTTTCCT
>CAUAWV010000041.1 GCA_958433005.1 uncultured Collinsella sp.
ATGCGTTTTCTGGGCCGGGTATTAAAAAATAATTCGGTACCAATTTTTTTTAAACCCCCGGCCCACAAAACTCATTCACGGAAAGGCTCGGGCGGACCATGTAGCTAAAAAAGCCCCGTCCCAAAAAGACTACTTTTAGAGTGTGCTGAGAGTGGGGGTCCAGGCGATGGTGGGGGTCGCGCCGTCGAGAGTCTCGTTGATGGTTGCTGCCATACCGGCGAGTAGGCTGTTCTCGCTTACTGTGAGCGTGTCGTAGCCGCCGGCGCGCATGAGTTCGCGAATCACCACGGCGCCAGCGAGAATCACGCCCGCACGCTTGGACTGCACGCCCGGCAATGCGGCAATGCCCGTAACACCCAGCGCGGACATGCACTCGATAGCGGTCGAGACCTGCTCCATCGAAAGCTCGCGCAGGTGCACAAAGCTCGAATCGTACGGCTCCAGCTCGTGAACGAGTGCAACGAGCGTGGTGACGGTGCCACCCACCGCGACCAAGCGCTCGGCGCGCTCAAAGTTGTTGGGCAGGCTCTCAAAGTACGCCGTAAACTGCTCGTTTGCCCAGTCGGCAGCAGCCGCAAGCTCACCTGCCAAAGGCGGCAGCGCCGAGAAAAACCGCTCCGTCACGCGACGGCAACCGATGTCCAGCGAGCGCGTTCCCTCCAGCGCAAAGACGCCACACTCCGGCGCATAGACGCCCGTCGCGAGTTCCGTGGATCCGCCGCCCGAATCGGCAACAATGATGCGCTCGCCGGCAAAGTCGTGCGCCACGCCAAAAAACGTCAGGCGTGCCTCGACCTCGCCCGGAATCACCTGCGGCTCGAGCCCCAGCTCGCGCAGGCCGTCCAGCAGCAGCGCGGCATTGGACGCATCGCGCGCGGCGCTCGTACACGTGGTGCAAATACACGCAGCCCCAAAGGCACGTGCCTCGTCCACAGACATGCGGCATGCGGCAAGCACACGCTCAACGGCCGCCTCGCAAAAGCGCCCCGTCGCGTCCACGCCCTCGCCCAAGTCGGTAATCTCGGTATGCTTGGACGATTCCACAATCGCTCCGCCCTCGACCTGGGCCAACACCAGTCGCGACGACACCGTTCCCAGGTCGATCGCGGCCACCTTATAGCGTTTGCAATTTGTCATTGCGGACTCCCCTCCGGGCGCTATTTGCCGTTGGACACGACCGTCTGGCCCTCGACGCCGTTAAACCCAAACAGCATGTCGAGCGCCTGGATGTACCACGGCGCGTCCTTGCCGACTTCTTCGATTTCCTTGGCCACTTCGCTGGCCTTCTTGGCGTTTGAGGACTTTTTGCTCGACGACGAGTCCGAATCGTCGTCCAGGCCCTGCACTTCAATCCTCTTCTCGCCGGGCATCACCAGGCCCAGATCCTCGGATGCCGCGTCCTTGATACCCTCCTCCGAGAGCAGCTTGTCGACGCTTTTCTGCAGCTCGTCGTTGTACTGCTGGCGAATCTCGACCTGCTTGGCCAAGATATCGCTCGAACGCTTTGCCACGTACAGGTCGCGCACGGGGAAATACAGGCTCACGAGCGCCAGCGCCACCACGATACCGATAAACAGCGGACGCAGAGAGCCATGCGTAAAGTCATAGGTCGCCTTGACCACCGCGTTGTCGTTGGCGTAGCGCATAAAGTCCGAGCCCGAAAAACGGTTCGAGGGCCTGCTCGATTTGTCGTGTGCCTGAGTCGAGGGACGCGACGTATGCGACGAACGTGCCGGGCGCACCGGTCCATCTGTCGAAGTATTCACTTGAGCATTGGGGCGCGAGGTACTTGTCGGGCGCTGCGCGGGGCGGTCGACGCCGGCGTAGGCGGACCCACCGAGCTGCACCGTGCGCGCACGGCGAGGCGACGGCTCGCGCGAACCGGCGGAATAGTACCTGTTGTCGTAAATCTGATCCATGTGCGCCTTGTGCGGTTGAGGTTTGTTTGCGCTAAGTCCTTTAGTTATAGCACGAGCGCCCGCACCGCCTTCGCCAGCCTTTGCTCGACATAAAAAAGGCGCTGAGCCATACGGCCCAGCGCCCGATAGCGCTCTGTAGCATCTAACTGAAGCGGGGCAAAGCCGAGTCTGTCCCTCCCCGCCAAGCTCGTCTGTTTATCGAATGTTGTAGAACGCGGCCTTGCCGGCGTAGTGCGCGCTGCCCTCAAGCTCGTCCTCGATGCGGATGAGCTGGTTGTACTTGGCGATACGGTCGCTGCGGCACGGGGCGCCCGACTTGATCTGGCCGGCGTTGACGCCCACGACCAGGTCGGCGATCGTGGAGTCCTCGGTCTCGCCGGAGCGGTGGCTCACGATGCAGGCGTAACCGGCCTCCTTGGCGGTCTCGATGGCCTCGAGCGACTCGGTGAGCGTACCGATCTGGTTGACCTTGACCAGGATCGCGTTGGCGGCACCCAGCTCGATGCCCTTCTTAAGGCGCTCGGTGTTGGTGACGAACAGGTCGTCGCCCACCAGCTGCACCTTGTTGCCAATGCGACGGGTGAGCTCAACCCAGCCGTCCCAGTCCTCCTCGGCCATGCCGTCCTCGATGGAGATGATGGGATAGGTGTCGACGAGCTTTTCCCAGTAATCAACCATCTGGGCGCTCGTGTACTCCACGCCCTCGCCCTTGAGCTCGTACATGCCGGTCTCGGCGTTGTAGAACTCGGTCGAGGCCGGGTCCATGGCGTACATGAAGTCGACGCCGGGCTTAAAGCCGGCCTTCTCCACGGCCTTGGTGATGTACTCGAACGGCTCGGCATTGGTCTTGAGGTTGGGCGCAAAGCCGCCCTCGTCGCCCACGCCGCCGCCCAGGCCGGCCTCGTGCAGCACGCCCTTGAGGGTGTGGTAGACCTCGGCGCACCAACGCAGGCCCTCGGCAAAGCTCGGGGCGCCCACCGGCATGATCATGAACTCCTGGAAGTCAACGTTATTGTCGGCATGGACGCCACCGTTGAGGATATTCATCATAGGCGTGGGCAGCAGGTGGGCGTTGACGCCGCCCAGGTACTGGTACAGCGACAGGCCCGCCGACTCGGCAGCGGCGCGGGCGACGGCCAGCGACACGCCCAGGATGGCGTTGGCACCGAGCTTGGTCTTGTTGGGGGTACCGTCCGCGGCAATCAGCGCGGCATCGACGGCGCGCTGGTCGAAGGCGTCGAGGCCCACGACGGCGTTAGCGCACTCGTTATTGACGTGCTCGACGGCCTGCGAAACGCCCTTGCCCAGATAGCGGCCCTTGTCGCCGTCGCGCAGCTCACATGCCTCAAAGGCGCCGGTCGAAGCACCCGAAGGCACCATTGCGCGGCCAAAGCTGCCGTCCTCGAGCACGACCTCGACCTCGACGGTGGGATTGCCGCGGCTGTCGAGCACCTCGCGACCGTAGACGTCCAAAATATCGCTCATGTTGTCTCCCTCTCACTTGGAAACGGGTTGAATGCTTGGCGACACGGCTTGCACGCTACAGCGGCGCGCAGGTTCATAAGTTAGCCTTATCGCACTTTTTGCATTATGCCCTAAGTTAGCCAAGGGATACAATCTTTTTAAAAATAATAGGGGCGATGGGACAAGTCCGTCCCGTCGCCCCCGCAGTCTTACTCCTCTGCCTTTGCGGCATCCCAGAGGTCATTGAGGCCGTGGGTCGAAAGCTCGGCCAGATCCACGTGGGCGTCGGCCGCCATCTGCTCCATCGCGGCCCAGCGGCGGCGGAACTTTGCCGTACTGGCACGCAGGGCGCTCTCGGCGTCAATTCCCTCCTTGCGCGCAACGTTGACCAGGGCAAAGAGCAGGTCGCCAAACTCCATCTCGCGCTCGGGAGAACCGGGAGCCTCGGCCTCAAACTCGGCACGCTCCTCGGCAACCTCGTCCCACACGTCCTGGACCGTCTCCCACTCAAAGCCCACGGCAGCCGCCTTGCGCGACACCTTCTGAGCCTGCATCAGCGCCGGCAGGTGCGTGGGCACACCGTCGAGCAGACCCTCGGGTGCGGCCCCGCCTGCCGCCACGGCCTGGTCTTTGGCGGCCTTCTCGGCAAGCTTGACCTCGTCCCAAATCTTGAGCACCTCGTCGGAGTCGTCGGCATCCGCATCGCCAAACACGTGCGGGTGACGACGGATGAGCTTGGCGTCGATATCGCGCGCCACATCGGCCAGCGAAAACTCGCCGGCATCCGCCGCAATCTGCGCATGCAGTACGACCTGCATGAGCACGTCGCCCAACTCCTCGCGCAGGTGTGCCGCGTCGTCGGCCTCGATGCAGTCGAGCGCCTCGTAGGCTTCCTCGATCATGTTCTTGCCAATGCTGCGGTGCGTCTGCTCGCGGTCCCACGGGCAGCCGTCGGGCTGACGCAGGCGCCAGATGGTCTGCACCAGATGCTGCAGCTCGGCCGACGCGTCTACCAGCGTGGACAGGTCGCGCGAGCCCTCGGCATTTTGCTGAGCCAGCTGCTCTGCCATGGTTATTCCTCCTCCAGGATCACGTGACGGAACGCGCCGTCCTCGTAGATGCCATAGCTGTGCGTACCGTCCTTGGGAATGCTCACGCTGCCGGGGTTGAAGAGCCACAGGCCCGGGTGCGCCTCGCTTGCCTCGTTAACCTTGATGTGCGTGTGGCCGTAGACGAGCGCGGAGCCCTCGGGCAGCGCGGGCGCGTGGTCGACGCTGTTGTGCATGCCGGCGCCAAAGACGTGGCCGTGCGTCAGGAACAGCTCGCGGCCGGTCTCGTCGAACAGCGTGGCGTAGTCGGCCATGACGGGAAAGTCGAGGACCATCTGGTCGACCTCGGCGTCACAGTTACCGCGCACCGCGATGATGCGGTCGGCCAGGGCGTTGAGCAGCGGAATCACACGCTTGGGGGCATAGTCGCGCGGCAGGTCGTTGCGCGGGCCGTGGTAGAGCAGGTCGCCCAGCAGAACGATGCGGTCGGGCTGCTCGGATTCGATAGCGGCGACCAGGCGCTCGGTCCAGTATGCCGAGCCGTGGATGTCGGAGGCGATGAGGTATTTCATGGGTGGTCCTTTCGGTGGGGTTAATTGGATTGGCGCGGCACGTCACTCGCCCGCATCACTCAAATCGCAGCGCCGCGCTCTGAGCCGCCTGCATCACGCGCTGGAGCGGCGCGTTGTGCTCGCGGGCAAGACGGGCACAATCCTCGTACTCGGGTGCCGCGCGCTCGCTGCCGTCGGGCAGGGTGGCTACTTTGACGGCCACCTCGCCCCAAGGCGTCGCTACCTGCTCAAAACGACGCGGCAGGCAGACGCGTTCCATCACCTGGCGACGAACGGCGTTGGTCGTGGTCTCCAAAAAGATAATCGTCTGTAGGCGCTCGATATCCTCGTGCGAGCAGATCACCTGCAGCTGCCAGCCGGGGCGACCTTTTTTGCAGTAGAGAGGCAGCCAGTGCACCTCGCGCGCACCTGCCTCGCGCAGGCGGTCGGCGGCATAGGCGAGTACCTCGGGCGATGCATCGTCGATGTCGCACTCCAGCTTGACGATGGTTTCGGGCGCATCGGTCTCGCGGGACAGCGGTGATTTGCTATCGCATTGCATACGGTCCGGGTCCTTTCCACACGGGCTCGTTTTGTTCATCCAAACGCTAGCACATCGGACGTGGCGCAGACGTGACTTTCGTCCGTCGCCGCCCTCGCCCTTATCCAAATGTGTACGTCAGCCTCCAAATATGCCATTTTTTGTCGGTTTTGGAGGCTGACGTACACGTTTTGAGAGCGCAAGCGAGGCCGCACCGCGCGCCGCGCAGCCTTTCCAATCGATTTCGACCTCCGACGTGCCCGGCGTTTTGAGAGTTGCGCCATTACAATGGAGCGGATTCGCCAAATGCAAAGGAGTCGCCATGCCCGCATGCCCGCTGGTCGATTGCCACATCCATACTTCGTTTTCGGACGGCCATGCCTCCTTTGAGGAAAACGTTCGCGCTGCCGCGGCCGCTGGCTGTCGGGTCATGGTCTCGACCGACCACCTCACCCTGCCCGCCAGCATGGATGCCAACTGCGAGGTGCAGGTTGTCGAAAGCGACTTGCCGGTACATCGTCTGGCCTTTGAGGACGCCCGCAAGCTTGCCGCGCAGATCGCACCCGAGCTCGAGCTTATCTATGGCTTTGAATGCGATTGGTACCAAGGTTGCGAGCCTTTGGTTGAGAGCTGGTCCCAGGGCGCCATCGTACGCCTGGGTAGCGTGCATTGGATTGGCAACCCAGGCGATATTGCGGCAGGCGCCGCAAGCACGGCGGGGACAGAGGACGTCGCTCGCCCCGACACGCCCGATTCGCTCTGCGGCTGGATTGACGACGATACCAACCTGCATGTTTGGGAAAACTTAGGCGTGCGCGGCGTATGGGAGCGCTATGTCGACGACTGGTGCCGCGCCTGCGAGAGCTCGCTCAACTTTGACGTGATGGCCCATCCCGACCTAGTCATGCGTTTTTCGAAAGAGGGCTTTGCGCCCGACTTTAACCCCATGCCCTTTTGGGAGCAGATGGCCGAGTGCGCCCACGACACGGGCCGCCGCGTTGAGGTTTCTACCGCCGCGCCGCGTAAGGGCTTGGACGACTACTATCCCGCAACCGGATTGCTGCGTTGCTTTGCCCACGCCGAGGTGCCGATTACTTTTGGCTCGGACGCACACCGTGCCCGCGACATCTGCTGGAACATCCGTGAGGCCCAGGCACACGCCTACGACTGTGGCTACCGGGCCTTCGATATCCCCCACCCCACCGGCGAATGGGAATCCACGCCCCTCGCCTAAGACTAGTCGTTGGGGACGTTCTTAAACAACTATTGACGGCGGGCGTTGAGTTCGCCGGCCAGCTCATCGAGGGTGATGCCGTAGCGCTCGAGCGTCACGAGCAGGTGGTAGATCAGGTCGCCGGCCTCGTAGCGGATGTGATCGTGGTCGTTATCCTTGCAGGCCATGATCACCTCGCTCGCCTCCTCGGCAAGCTTCTTGAGCAGCTCGTCCTCGACATCGGTCAGCAGGCGAGCGGTATAGCTCTCCTGCGGCGATGCGTCGCGACGGCCGTGAATCACCCCGGCGAGCCCCGTCAGCGTCTCACCGATATTTCCATCCTGAACATTCGCGGTGCGCACACCCATGGTTCAATCCTTTCTGGTTGGCCAAGCGCCTGGTCGAGCGCCCGCCCTACGCGAGTTTTCTAAAGAAGCAGGTACGGTTGCCGGTATGGCAGGCCGGACCCGGCGAGTCGACCTTGACCAGCAGCGTATCGCTATCGCAGTCGGCCCAGAGCTCCTTGACCTCCTGCATATTGCCGCTCGTCGCGCCCTTGTTCCAGAGCTCCTGGCGGCTGCGGCTCCAAAACCACGTGGTCCCGGTCTTGAGCGTCAGCCCCACCGATTCCTCGTTCATCCAAGCAACCATAAGCACCTCACCGGTGTCATACTGCTGAACCACACAAGGAATCAGCCCACGGTCGTCGTATTTGAGCTCTGCCGCGGTTGTCACTTGCTCCATTTAGAAGTCCAATCTCACAGGTATTCCCTGGCTGGCCATGTATTCTTTGACTTCGCGAATACTGAAGGTCCCAAAGTGAAAGACACTTGCTGCCAGCACGGCGTCGGCCTCGCCCTCGATCACGCCCTCGGCAAAATGCTCGAGCGTGCCCACGCCGCCGCTTGCGATCACCGGGATCGGCACCGCGCGCGCCACGGCGCGGGTGAGTGCCAGGTCGAAGCCAGCCTTGGTGCCGTCGCGATCCATGCTGGTGAGCAAGATCTCACCGGCGCCGCGACGAGCCGCTTCCTCGGCCCACGCCACCGCATCGATACCCGTGGCGTTACGGCCGCCCGCGGTAAAGACCTCCCACTTGTCGGCTCCCGGCTCACCGGGCAAACCAACACGCTTGGCATCGATCGCCACGACCACGGCCTGGCTGCCAAATGCAGCGGCAGCTTGGCTGACCAGCGACGGATCGCGCACGGCAGCAGAGTTGAGCGACACCTTATCGGCACCGGCAGCCACCATGGTTCGCATGCCCGCCAGGTCACGAAAACCACCGCCCACGGTATAGGGAATGGCCAACTCCTCGGCCGCATGCGCCGCCATCTCAATGGTCGTCGCACGGTTGTCGCTCGTCGCAGTGATGTCCAGGAACACGACTTCGTCCGCGCCCTCGCGGTCGTAGGCGCGCGCCAGCTCCACCGGATCGCCCGCATCGCGCAGGCTCACAAAGTTGACGCCCTTGACCACGCGGCCGTCCTTAACGTCCAGACAGGGAATCACACGCTTGGTAAGCATGGGCTACTCCTCCCCTCGGGCGGCGGCCAGCACCTGTGCCAGCGTAAAGTTGCCCTCGTAGAGCGCGCGACCGGTGATCGCACCCTCAATAGCATCCTCACCCACCGCGGCAAGCGCGCAGATATCGTCGAGTGTCGAGATGCCACCCGAAGCCACGACGGGAAAACCCGCGACCTCGGCCACATGGCGATACGCCGCCACGTCGATGCCCGTCTGCATGCCATCGCGCGCGATGTCGGTGTACACCAAATGCTTAAAGCCCAGCTCGGAAAGCTGCGCCACCGCATCATCGAGCGCCACGCCCGCGCCATCGCGCCAGCCGTTCACCTTGACCTGGCCGTCACGGGCGGCGATGTCTGCCACCAGCAGCTCGCCAAAGCCGCGCGCTGCCACCTCGGCAAAACCCGGCTCGGTCACCAGCACGGTCCCCAGCGCAATACGGCGCGCGCCATAGCCGGCCAGCTCGTCGATGCGTGCGAGCGAGCGGACGCCGCCGCCCACGTCCACAGACAGACCGTCGACGCCGCAGATAGCCTTGATCGCCGTCGAGTTGGCAGCGCATGCGTCCTCATCCTCGCCAAAGGCAGCGGACAGGTCGACGACATGCACCCAGTTCGCACCCTGCTCGGCAAAGGAGCGGGCAACGGCCACGGGGTCGTCGGAATATACCTTGCAGCAGCTCCGGTCGCCGCGCTCCAGGCGCACGACCTTGCCGCCGATCAGATCGATTGCGGGGAACAGGATCATCGGCCGGCCTCCTCGACGATGTTGACGAAGTTCTTAAGGATGCGCTGTCCCAGCGCGGAGGATTTCTCGGGATGGAACTGGCAGCCCCACACGTTGCCGTGGCGCACGATGCACGGGAAGCTCCGCGTGTAGTGCGTGCGCGCCAGAACATCGGCGGCATCGACATCGTCGGCCACCGCATAGCTGTGGGTGAAGTACATGTTGGCGCCCTCGGCAAAACCGGCGAGCAACGGATCGGCCGCGCCGGCGGGCGTCATGTGCACCTGGTCCCAGCCCACGTGCGGCACCTTCAGGCGACTCGATTCCAAGCGCGTGCACGAGCCGCGCATAATGCCCAGGCCATCGACCCAGGGACCGCCAGCCTGCTCGGAGGCATCGTCGTCCGCGCCCTCGTCCGCCGGCACGCCCTCGTCGCCGCGTTCAAAAAACAGCTGAAGGCCCAGGCAGATGCCGAGCAGAGGAGTTCCGGCGGCAACGGCATCGAGCACGGCCGCCTCCTCGCCGCTCTGGCGCATAAAGGCGATCGCGTCATAGAACGCGCCCACGCCCGGGATGACCAGGCCGTCGGCGTTGCGAATCTGCTCCGGATCGTCCGATGTGCAGGCAGCGGCACCGGCGCGCGCAAGCCCGCGCACGACGCTCGACAAGTTGCCCTTGTGGTAGTCGACCACCACGATCTTCGGTTCGCCCACGCGACCCTCCTTTTTCCCATCATCCAAAACCACCACGAAGGTGCCTGTCCCCTTTGTGGTGGTTTTTACCCTTGTGGCGGTTACAGCGAGCCCTTGGTGCTGGGGATTCCTTGCACGCGGGGATCAAGCTCGCAGGCGTGGCGCATCGTGCGTCCCACGGCCTTAAAGGCGGCCTCGATAATGTGGTGCGAGTTGCCGCCCGCCAGCTCGCGCACGTGCAGCGTGAGTTTGGCGTCTCGCGCAAAAGCGTAGAAGAACTCGACGGCCAGCTCGGTATCAAAGGTGCCCACGCGCTCGGTCGGCACGGGTAGATCGCAATAGGCCTGCCCGCGACCCGAGATATCAACGGCGGCCATCACGAGCGTCTCGTCCATGGCAATCGCCGCATCGGCAAAGCGCGTAATGCCCGCCTTGTCACCCAGTGCCTGGCAAAACGCCTCGCCCAGCACAATGCCCGTGTCCTCGACGGTGTGGTGCGCGTCGACCTCCACATCGCCCATCGCATGTACCGTCAAATCGAACAGGCCATGGCGGCCAAGGGCGTTGAGCATGTGGTCGAAAAACGGCACGCCGGTCGAGATATCGCACACGCCGGATCCGTCCAGATCGAGCCTAACGACAATGTCGGTCTCGCCCGTCTTGCGGGTCACCTCGACATAACGGCCCATCTACATCTCCTCCTTCACCAGCGCGGCAAACGCTGCCAGCACCTCGTCGTTTTCCTGCGGGGTACCCACGGTAATGCGCAGACAGTCCGCAAGCCCCGGCGCGTAGCTAAAGTCACGCACCAAAATCGAATACTCATCGCGCAGACGCTCGCGCACGCGCGTGGCGTGCGGCGTGCGCACGAGCACAAAGTTCGCCGCGCTCGGCCACGCCTCCACGGGCAGGCCCTCGGCAGCCATTGCGCGCAGGGCGCACAGCTCGCGCACGCGCTCAGATGCAACCCGTGCCACCACGGGCGCGTACGCATCGCGGGCACGCACGCAGGCAAGCGCCGCGGCCTGGCTCAGCACGTTGACTGAATAGATCTGGCGAATCGCCGCGAACACGTCAATAACCTCGGGTGACGCAATCACATAGCCCAGACGCGTGCCGGCGGCGCCGAACGCCTTGGACAGCGTATGCAGAATCACCAGGTTGGAATGCTCGGCGATAAGCCCTTGCGCCGTGGTGGCCGCGCCAAACGAATCGTCAGCAAACTCCACGTAGGCCTCGTCGACCATCACCATGCCGGGACACGCATCGCACAGAGCCGCGATAAAGTCGAGCGGCGCCACGTCGCCCGTGGGATTGTTGGGCGAGGTCACAATCGCCAGGTTGCACTCGGGCGCTGCCGCAAGCACGGCAGCCTGATCGAGCTCAAAGGTCACCGGATCGCGCCACACGTCGCGCACCTCGGTCTGGCAAAGCGACGCAAAGAACGCATACTCGCTAAAGCATGGCGGGCAGTTGAGCAGGGTCCGCCCCGCGCCGCCAAACGCCAGCAGGTAGTTATAGAGCAGCTCGTCGCCGCCGTTGCCCACGCAGATGTTCTCGCGTGCCACGCCATGCCAAGCGGCCAGCTCGTCGCGCAGCTCGTTGGACATGGGATCGGGATAGCGATTGAGCGGCGTGGCGGAAAGGGCCGCGTCGACCGCCTCGCGCACGCCGGCCGGCACGGGATAGGTGTTCTCGTTGGCCGAAAGGTTGATGCGCGTGGGCGTAAAGTTGGGATCATAGGGCTCGATGCCGGCCAAGTAGGGCTGGACGAACTCCTTCATGCGAGGCGTCAGCTCGGCCATATTAGGCCTCCCCGCCGGTCGCGTCAGCGCCGCCCGCGTCTGCAGCCGCCAAGTCCACACCCTCGGTGACCGTCGCCGCGGCGTCGCCCGGCCAGGCAACCTTGGTCAGGTCGGCCGCCGCCAGCGACTCGGCGCTCACGGAATCCTCGCCCTGTTCCAGCACGCGACGACGCAGGGCGGCAGAAAGCGCGTGCGCCCACAGGCCCTCGGCCTCGGCCAAACGCTGCGTAGCGGGAGCGTCGGAGAGCAGGCCCTCGGGCGTATAGCAGATAACGCTTGAGCGCTTAACGAACTCCTCCACCGAAAGCGGGTTGGAGAACATGGCCGTGCCGCCGGTCGGCAGCGTGTGGTTGGGGCCGGCAACGTAATCGCCGAGCGGCTCGGAGCTCCAAGCGCCCACAAAGATGGCGCCGGCGTTGCGAATGCCGCCAAGCAGGCCCATTGCATCCTTGCAGTGCAGCTCCAGGTGCTCGGGCGCCACGGTGTTCACGGCCTCGACGGCGGCAGCCATATCGGCGGCCACCACGATGGTGCCCTCGTTGTCGAGCGAGGCGCGCGTGATCTCGGCACGCGGCGACTGCGCCGCTAGAATGTCGACACCCGCCTCGACCTCGCGCGCAAACTGCTCGTCGCAGGTCACCAGATAGCAGGCGGCCAGCGGATCGTGCTCGGCCTGGGCCATCAGGTCGGCCGCGACCACCATGGGTTTGGCCGTGGCATCGGCCAGCACGCAAACCTCGGAGGGGCCGGCGACCATGTCGATGCCCACGTCGCCCGAGACAATCTGCTTGGCTGCGGCGACAAAGGCGTTGCCCGGTCCGGTGATTTTATCGACACGCGGAATGGTCTCGGTACCGTACGCCAGCGCGGCCACGGCCTGGGCGCCGCCCACCATATAGATCTCGTCCACGCCGCCGAGCTTGGCCGCGGCGAGCGTGTAAGGGCTGATCAGGCCGTCTTTTTGCGGCGGGGTCACCATGACCACGCGCTTGACGCCGGCGACCTTGGCGGGAATGGCGTTCATGAGCACGGTGGAGGGATACTGCGCGCGGCCGCCCGGCACATAGATGCCGGCCGCGGCGAGCGGCGTCACCTTGACGCCGAGCATCGTGCCGTCCGCACGCGTGGTAAACCAGCTCTGCTCGACCTCGCGCTGGTGGAACTCGCGAATCTGGCGCGCGGCCTTTTCGAGCGCGGCGACAAAGGCCGGATCGAGGCCCTCGAGCGCGGCGTCGATCTGCTCTTGCGGCAGACGAAAGCTCTGCAGCTCGACACCGTCAAAACGCTGGCAGTAATCGCGCACCGCAGCATCGCCGTTGGCACGCACGTTGGCCACGATATCGCGGGCGGCGTCGACGATGTTTTGCGGCAGCACACCCTTGCGGTTGAGCTGGTTGGTAACGAGGCGCTCACCGGGAGCAAGCTTGATGGTCTTCATATCGGTATCCCCTATCGGTCGAGGTTGCGTTTGGAAAACGAGATGCCGGGCAGCGGCACCAATCGGTCCGCAGCCCGGATATGGGGGCGCCCGTGCGTGCTCGCGCTATTGTGCCGAGCCCGCGACGGGCTCAAAATGCTTGTCCTTCACGGCCGCCGCCAAGCGATCGGCCAGGTTGCGCACGCGCGGGTCCAGGCGCGCGGCACCCGGATTGACAAAGAAGCGGGCCGTGCAGTCCATAATGCGGCCGGTGATGACCAGGTCGTTGTCGCGCAGCGTGGCGCCCGTGGCGGTGATATCCACGATGCGATCGGTCATACCGACGATGGGTCCCAGCTCGATGTTGCCGTGCAGCGAAACAATGTCGGCGTTCACGCCGCGCTCGGCATACCAGGCACTCGCGATGCGCGGGTACTTGGTTGCCACGCGAAGCGAACCGCGGCGGGCATAGTTGCGCTCGGCCTGACCGGCGCGCCAATCGGGCTCAGCCTCAATAAAGGTGCACAGGCCGTAACCCAAATCGACCAGCTGCAGCAGGTTGAGGTCTGCCTCGATGAGCGAGTCCCAGCCGCAGATGCCACAATCGGCACCACCGCAGCCCACAAAGGCAGGCGCATCGCTGGGACGCACGATGACAAACTCGATATCGCCGACTGCGCCCTCGCCGGCACGCGTGTCGCGGCCGCGAACGATCAGGTGACGGCCGGGGTCACGCAGCTCGGAGACGTCCAGGCCCGCAGCCTCAAGCACGTCGAGGGTATCGGCCTTGAGCGAGCCCTTGGGCACGGCGATACGCAGCGGACCCTCGGCGCCACGGCCCACGGCGTGGTCGCCATCGGAAGCGGCGTCCTCGGCCGAGGTGCGCGCGGCCTCCAGGCGCTCGAGCGAAAAGGCGAAGCCCGCCGCCGGCACCTCGATACCGTCGCCAAATGCGCCGGTAAAGATGGAATCATAGCGTCCGCCCGAACCGACCGGATCGGGCAGTCCGCCGGCATAGGCCTTAAAGACCAGGCCCGTGTAGTAATCGAAAGAGTTCATGATAGAGAAGTCGAACGACAGCACCTGGGCGTCCTCGGGTGCCAGGCCCTCGACCAGGGCACGCAGCTCGCACGTCAGCGGCGCGACGATACCGGCGGCCTCCAGCAGCGCGTCCACGCGGTCGAGCACCTCGGCACCGCCATGCAGACGCGGCAGCTCGCTAATGGCGGCCTTGACGGCATCGGACTCGGTGCTTGCCGCCACGCGGGCATCGAGGCCCACAAAGTCGTTGGCGTGCACGCAGCGCAGGGCCTCGGCGGCCAGCTCGCGATCCTCGCACGCCGCGAGCAGTTCCTTAAACGGACGCACGCTGCCCGCGATAATGCGCGCATCGGGCAGTGCCAGCTTACGCACGGCCTCGGCCACGAGCGAGACGATCTCGACATCGCCCGCAGTGTCGCCCACACCGATGAGCTCAAAACCCAGTTGCGTAAACTGACGCGAGCCGCCGGCATTGCGCTGGCACTCACGAACCACCGGCGCCTCGTAGCGAAGACGTAGGGGCAGGTCGGCCGCGCGCATGCGGGTCGAAACCAGACGCACGATCGGCAATGTGTTGTCGGGACGGACCACCAGCAGGCGACCGTCTTCATCAAAGAGCTTAAACGGCGTGTCCGCAATGCGGCCGCCTTCCTCGAGCGAACCCTTGTCCTCGAGCAGCGGTGTCTCGACCGGAAGGTAATGATGCTCCCTGAAGCAGCCCTTCACCGTACATGCGATCTCCTCGCGCGCCTGAGCCTCCTCGGGCAATATGTCCCGGAATCCCCACGGTGTGGCCGTCATCTGGTGAGCCTCCTCATGCTGTGTTTCATATAGAGCAGAAGACCGGCATAGCTCCGCCGGTCTTCTGGGTACTTTAGCATACTAGAGTGTTTGCGGGGAAAATCCGTCGCAGCCGCTTACGCCGTATTCATTTGGAAACATAGGGCAGATTGCCGCAACCCAACCCCACCTAGACGCCAATCGCACGACGATACTCTGCCATTACCTGCGCATCGGCAGCTGCGGGGTCGGCAAAATAGCGCCAATCATAGGTCTCGGCCGAAACAACTCCGCGATAGCCGCGCGACACCAGCCTATCTAGGTCGGCGCGCATATCGCGGTCGCCGTCACCCCAGGCAAGATGCGTCGTGCCATCTGCCGCAACATCGACAAAATGCACGTGGGCGACATCATCGCCAAGTAGATCGAAATAATCGTCGATGGTATCCCCCGCCACCGCCATAGCGCCCATATCCAGACACGCCTTAAGTGCCGGATGATCAACTGCCTCGATCATGCGCTTCGTGTCGGTCGCCGAGTTCACGATTATCGACTCAACCGGCTGTAGGGCCTCGAGCACCAGCCGCACGCCGCGCTCTCCCGCATGCTCGGCAATCGCACGCAGCATCGAGGCACTGCGACCCCACGCGTCCTCGATCGGCTCGTTCAAAAATGCCCAGCCGCTCGAAACCATGACCTGCTCGGCTCCAAGTTCCTCCGCAATATCTACAACGTTCTTAAAGTACGCGAGTGTGCGGGCACGCGCCTCATTCCCGCGCGCCGCGATATTCCACGGCTTGGGGTTGTTCTGTTCGGGACAAAGCCCCACAATCCGAACCCCATACCGCTGTGACAGCTCCCGCACCTGCTCGAGCGAATCGTATCCATGGCAATCGACATACAGATGCATCGCCCCGGTCCAAAGCTCGCAACACGTATAGCCCGAGGCCGCTGCCGAAGAAAAGAATTCCTCAAGGTCAAAATAACGATGGCTGATATTCATGACGGCAAGCTGCGGATACTCCATCTTGTCCACCTTTCGGCAAAAGGGCGCCGCAGCACAGTGTGCGCGACGCCCCCTCTTACATTGTTTTCATTATGACGGATACCCTACTGGACACCAAGCACTCCAAAGAACGCGCCAGCGATACTCACGAGCAGGATCACAAGCATGATGAGCAGCGGATTCATCTTCTTCTTGAGCATGAGATAGACAATTCCAAACAGCCCCATCGTGACAAAGCCCGGGAAGATTCCGTTGAGCAGCTCGGCGAGCGTCTGAGCACCATCGCCCGCACCGACCATGAGCGGAATGTCCACGGTGACCATATCCATGGTCATAGCACCGATCACCATGGCGCCCATGATAGAGGCCATCTTGACGATCGTGTCCATAATGCCCGATTCCTGGACCTTGCTGATCATGTCCGAGCCAAAGCGATATCCCACAAACGTCAGCAGGTAACGGATGATGTAGTGAGGAACGTTGAACACGAGCAGGAACAAAATCGGGCCAAGAATAGAGCCCTGCAGCGCCAGCGACGTGCCGACACCCGTTGCCAAAATTCGCAGCGTGCCCCAGTAGAAAGCATCGCCCACGCCGGACAGCGGCCCCATCAAAGCAAGCTTGACATTAGAGATCGCGCTCGTGTCGAAGCTATCGTCAGTAGCGTTGACCTCCTCCATTGCAGCGGCGATGGACATGGGAAGCGTCGAGATGTACGGCGTGACGTTATAGAGCTCCATATGGCGCTTAAGGGCGGCCTTAAAGTCCGCATCCTGCGGATACAGCTTGCGAAGGATCGGCATAAGGGCCCACATAAAGCCGATATGGCCCATACGCTCGTAGTTCCAGGAATGCTCATAGGGAATCGAGCGCCAGAACAGCTTCTTAAGGTCTGCGCGGGAAATCAGCCCGTCGTAAGAAGACTCAAACTTAAAACTCATCGAATCCACTCCCAATCGCAGGATCCTCGGTTGCCGCTGCGGGCTGCTCCGCTTTTTTCTTATCACCCAAAACCGTCATCGCGACGACGATGATCGCGGCAAAGATCGCCACGCCCGTCGTGCTAATGCCAAAGTAGGCGACGAGGAAGAAGCCAGCGAAGAAGAACGGAGCCACTGTTTTGTTCATAATCATCTGCGCCAGCATCGCAAAGCCGAGTGCGGGCAAGAAGGCGGCGGCGACATCCATGCCGGTCTGAACGAAATCGGGGATGATGTTGAGCAGGCTGGCAACAGCATCGGCACCAAAGAAGAATGCCAGGGGAATAATCAGCAGGCCGCACCAGCTCTGCGCGTAACCGGCGATGAGCATGTTGCGCGTGATGGCCTTGGTGTCTCCGTCCTCGACGTTTTTGTCGATACGGTGCACCAGCAGCAGCATGACCGGTTGGCCCAGGGCCGTGTCGAGCGCCAGGACGATCGTGGCGATAGGAATACCCAGGGTCAGGGCCGCCGAAGCGTCCGCGCCGGCCTGCATGGCAAGAGATACGCCCAGGATAGTGCCGGAAATCGTATCGGGCGGGTTATAGGCGCCGACCGAGATGGCGCCGACCATGGCAAGCTCCATCGTGGCGCCCATGATCGTGCCGGTCACCATGTCGCCCATGACAAGGCCAACCAGAGGTCCGAGCACGATCGGGCGCTGGAGGTAGCTCGTGCCCGTCAGCCACTCGGAATAACCCAAAAGGGCAATAAGGAAAATCAGGATTGTCTTGATAACCATGACGGCCCCTAACCGATGACCTTCGCGGCGTCAGTCTTCGCATCTGCCGGAATCATCTGAATGAACAGCTCGTAGCCTTCGCTGAGCAGCTCTTTGACATATGCCTCGTTTTCGGGCGTAAGGAACACGCTCGTCGAGACCTGGCGGGCATCCTCGCTAAAGGCAACGTTGCCGAGGTTGATCTTCTTGACCCCCATCGCCTTGGCGACGGCACCGGCCTGCTGGATCGTCTCGCAAACCACGAAGAGCTTGTACTTGTCGGTCACACCGCTCTGGAGCGCCTTGACGGCATCCTCGGTGTTTTTGACAACGACCTTGCAGCCCTCCGGCTTTGCAAGGGACAGGGCCTGCAGACGAAGCTTGTCATTGAGGACCGTGTCGCTCACCAGCAGGATGCAGTCGGCACCCAGAGCCGAGGTCCAGCTAACGGCAACCTGGCCGTGAAGCAGTCGATAATCTACACGAATCATCTGAATCATGATGTGCTCCCTAGTGGTTAAAACTCATCGAGTTCGGCCTGCCCCAGCAGGTCGTTGACGTACTTGACCTTGGTGTCGTCCGCCTCGACGATCTGGCGGATGGCCTCATCGATCGGGGTGGATTCGGGCACGAACAGCAGCTGAATAAGGAGCGGCAGGTTCATATTGGTCACGAGGTGCGTGTTGGGACGCGTCTGGACGATCTTGGTGAACTCGTTGTTGACGCTGCCGCCAAAGAGGTCGGTGCAAACAACGACCTCATCGTCCGCGGCAAAGCCGTCCAGAATCGCTGCGGCCTCTTTGGTCAGGTCCTCGTTTCCGTCGACATACATAGAGAGCGCATGGACGTTTTCGCGCTCGCCGGAAAGCAGTCCAATGCTCTCGACGATTCCAGACGCAAAATGGGCATGGGATGCAACGATAAACTGCCTCATTCGATTCCCCTTTCTTGCGAATTTCGGCATAAAAATGCCCGGACGCATGCGCCCGGGCAGGGTGCTTCTTGATCAGTAGCTTATTTGTCACCGATTAGTAGTCGAACTGGTGATAGTAACGACGGTAGTTGAGGTTGTGCTTGGTGACCGTCTCGTAGTAAGCGGCAAGGCGATCGGTGATCAGCGAGGAGAGGATCCACGGGGAGACGATGACGCGGAACTCGTCGTCAAGGCCGGGGATCGCGAACTCGGCGGTATCGATGATGTTGATGTCGGTGTCGCCGG